>NZ_JBIRBA010000004.1:0-509957 GCF_044326345.1 Actinomadura sp. 9N215
GCCCAAGATTCTTTAGACAGAAGTGCGGGCGGCGCCCCCCCCCGGGGGGCCGCCCGCGCGGACGCCCGACGACCGGCGGCGACCGCTAGCGGCGCGGGGCGCGGATGCCGCGGAACTCCCAGTCGCCGCCGAACGCGGTGGAGATGACCTCCTCCGACTCGGTCGGCTGGGCGCCGCAGTCGTCCCGGATCGGCACGGGACCGGCGACGATGTGGTTGCGGAGCCGTCCGAGCCCCTCCGCCTCGACCTCCACGACGTCGCCCGGCCGGACGGGACGCGAGTTCGCCGGCGTCCCCGACAGCAGCACGTCGCCGGGGTAGAGCGTGATGGTGCGGGCGATGTCGGCGACGAGGTAGTGCATGTCCCACTCCATCTCGTCGGTGCTGCCGTCCTGCACCAGTTCGCCGTTCACGTACGTCCGCAGGTACTTGCCGTGGAAGTCCCAGCCGGTGACGAGGCCGGGGCCGAGCGGGCACAGGGTGTCGGAGCCCTTCACGCGCAGCATCGACCCGGCGTCGGTGTCGCGGAAGTCGTGCAGGCCGTAGTCGTTGGCGACCGTGTAGCCCGCGATGTAGTCGCCGGCCTCCTTCGGCGTGACGTTGCGGGCCGTCCGCCCGATGACGATCGCGATCTCGCCCTCGTAGTTGAGGTACTTGCACCGCTCGGGACGGACGACCGCCCCGCCGTGCGCGTTCAGCGCCGAGATCGGCTTGTGGAAGAACGTCGGCGCGGGCGGAAGTTTCGTCTGGAACTCCTCGACGCGGCTGCGGTGGTTGAGATGCACCGCGACGACCTTGGACGGCTCGCACGGCGGCAGATGGACGGCGTCGTCCGCCCGCACCCTCCGGCCGTCCGCGCTGACGAGGTCGTCGCCGTCCCTGATGACCTGGGTGGCGGCGCCATCGAGCAGGATCCGTCGGTATTCAGGCATTACGCGGTCCATCCGGTCTCTGGGCGGTCGAACCAGATGTGCACCTGGCCCGTCCCGACGGAGTTCTCGTACTCGCTGTAGAGGCGTCCCGGGGCCGTGCAGGCGTGCTCCCCCAGGGCGCCGATCATCATCAGGTAGTGGCCGAAGCGGGCCTCCGGCTTGAAGGTCAGGAACTCCGGCATGGTGTCGAGCACCCGGCCGTGGTCGCCCTTGCGGAGCCAGGCGATGCGCTCCTCGTCAGCGGCCCGCGCCGCCGGGGTGAAGATGTGCTCGGGCCCGGACGCCTCGTGGTCGCGGATCACCCGCAGCGGCCAGAACGTGTGCGACAGCGCGCCCGACGCGATCAGCAGCACGCGCCGGTCCGTGGCCGCGACGGCGTCGCCGAGGGCGCGGCCGAGGCGCAGGAAGTCCTCGGTGTCGGCGGTCTGGCAGACGCCGATCGAGATCCACCGCTTCCCGGGGTCGCCGAGGTACGGGTCGTCGCGCACGCCGAGGTGCGTCCACAGGTTGACGGTGGCGTAGTAGATCGGCAGGTACGGGTCGTCGATCGGGGTGATCCACGTCCCGTGCTTGTCGGCGTAGCGCGCGACCGCGTGGGCCAGCTCGGGGTCCCCGGGGAAGTCGTACGGCATGCGGCACATGCCGCGCGGCAGTTCCTCGGACGTGTACAGCCCGGCCCGGCGATCCTGCGCGGTGGTGACGAACTCGACGGTCGTCGCCCAATGCGAGTCCAGGACGACGACGGTGTCGTAGTCGTCCTTCTCGAAGACGTCCTTGCGCAGCCTTTGCAGGCCGGGGACGAGCGTGGTGTCCTCACCGCCGTTCAGCTCGCGCCGAGTGACCTCGGGCAGGACGATCGTGGGAACGTGCGCGAGGAGACCCGCGCCGACTATCTCGCCCATGGTGCCGTCACCGTGTTCTTCAGGTCGCAGTAGAAATCGAAGCTCCAGTCGCCGCCCTCGCGTCCGACCCCGGACTGCCGGGACCCGCCGAACGGGGCCTTCAGGTCGCGGACGAAGAAGCAGTTGACCCACACCGTCCCCGCCACGAGCTGCTCCGTCACGCGCCGCGCGCGCTCTGGATCACCGGTGGCGAGCGTGGCGGCGAGCCCGAACCGGGTGCCGTTCGCCATCGCGACAGCCTGCTCTTCGGTGTCGAACGTCTGGAGTGTCAGGACGGGCCCGAACACCTCTTCCGTGAGGATCTCGGCCCCTTCCTGGGCGTCGGTGAACAGGGTCGGCCGGTAGTAGAGGCCGCCCAGTTCCTCGTTCGGGCCGCCGCCGATGAGCGCGCGCGCCCCCGCCTCCCCGGCCCGCCGGACGAACCCGTCCACGCGTTCCAGATGGCGGCGATGGACCTGCGGCCCGATGTCGGTGGCGTCCTCGCGCGGATCGCCCTGCCTGAGCCGGGACGCCTTCTCCACGAAACGCGCGGTGAACTCGTCCGCGACGGACGACTCGACGAGCAGCCGCGTCGCGGCGAGGCAGACCTGCCCGGCGTTGTCGTACTGCTCGACGGCCAGGTCGACCGCGAGGTCGAGATCGGCGTCGGCGAACACCAGCAGCGGCGACTTGCCGCCCAGTTCCAGCGACAGCGGCGTCAGGTTGGGCGCGGCCGCGGCGGAGATCGTCCGGGCCGTCGGAACCGATCCGGTGAAGCTGATCCGGTTGACGCCGGGATGCGCGGTCAGCGGCCCGCCGACCTCCGCGCCATACCCCTGGACGACGTTGAACACGCCGTCCGGAAGCCCGGCCTCGGCGGTGATATCGGCCAGCAGCGACGCGGTGAGGGGCGTCCACTCGGCGGGCTTGAGCACGACGGTGTTCCCGGCCGCCAGCGCGGGCGCGATCTTCCACGTGGCGAGCATCAGCGGCGCGTTCCAGGGGGTGATGAGCGCCGCGACGCCCGCCGGGTCCCAGCTGACATGGTTGGTGTGGCCCCGGGTCTCGAAGTCGTCGTGGCCGAGTTTCAGCAGCCAGTCGGCGAAGAACCGGAAGTTGTGCGCGACCCGGGGCATCACCCCGCGCCGGTGGGAGCGGATCAGCGCCCCGTTGTCGGCCGTCTCGACCTGGGCGAGCTCCTCGATCCGCTTCTCCACGCCGTCGGCGATGGCGTGCAGCAGCCGCGCCCGCTCGTCCCGGCTCGTCCTGGCCCAGGCGGGGAAGGCGCGGCGCGCGGCGGCCACGGCGGCCTCCGCCTCCGCCGCCCCGCCCCGCGCGATCTCCGCGATCGGACGCTCGTCGATCGGCGACACGCTGGTGAACGTCGCCGCCGAGCCGGTGCGCTCTCCGCCGATCCAGTGTCCGGGCTCGACGGCGACGCCCGCGACGCTTGCCATCGCTCCACCTCCATTTTGTTTGGTCCCAAATAATCTAGGAACCCGGGATGGCGGCGGTCAAGCCGCCGACGCTACTGTTCGGGTACAAACGACTCTAGAGGAGGGTCCGTGACCGACGTCCCGTACGAGGAATGGCGCGCCCGTGCGGCCGGGCTCGTCCCGCACACCGGCCACCACGTCGACGGCGAGTTCACCGGCACGGGCTCGACCCCCGTCAGCTCGCCCCGCGACGGCAAGACGATCGCGCACATCGCGTCCGCCGGCCGGTCCGAGGTGGACGCCGCCGTCGCCGCCGCCCGCCGCGCCTTCGACACCGGCCCCTGGCCCCGCCTCGCCCCCGCCGAGCGCAAGGCCGCCCTCCTGCGCTGGGCCGGCCTGATCGAACGCGACCGCTCGACGATCGCGCTCCTGATCAGCCTGGAGATGGGCAAGCCGATCAGCGAGGCCCTCGGCATCGAGCTGCGCGCCGTGATCAACTGCATCCGCTGGTACGCCGAGGCCGCCGACAAGCAGCTGGACGAGTCGCCCCGCACCGGGGGCTCGTCCCTCGCCCTGGTGACGCGCGAGCCCGTGGGCGTGGTCGCGGCGGTCGTCCCGTGGAACTTCCCGCTCACCATGGCCGCCTGGAAGATCGCGCCCGCCCTCGCCGCCGGCTGCACGGCCGTCCTCAAACCGGCCGAGGAGTCCCCGCTCTCCGCCCTGCACCTGGCCGCGCTCTCCGCCGAGGCGGGCCTGCCGCCCGGCGTGTTCAACGTCGTCAACGGCCCCGGCGAGGTGGCCGGGCGCGCGCTCGGCGAGCACCCGTCCGTGGACGTCCTCGCGTTCACCGGCTCCACCGAGGTCGGACGCCACTTCCTGCGCTACGCCGCCGACTCCAACCTCAAGCGCGTCTGGCTGGAACTCGGCGGCAAGTCCCCCAACATCATCCTCCCGGACGCCCCCGACCTGGACGCCGCCGCCGACACCGCCGCCTGGGGCATCTTCTTCAACGCCGGTGAGATGTGCACGGCCCCGTCGCGCCTCCTGGTGCACCGCTCGATCGCGTCCCGGGTGGTCGACCGCGTCGTGGCCCGCGCCGAAGCCCTCCGCACCGGCGACCCGCTCGACCCGTCCACCGAGATGGGCCCCCTGGTCTCGCTGCCGCACCACGCCCGCGTCATGTCGCACATCCAGGCCGCGAAGTCGGACGGCGCCCGCCTGCGCACCGGCGCGACGGTGGACGGCCGCCACATCGCCCCCACGGTCTTCGACCAGGTCAAACCGGGAATGCGGATAGCCCGCGACGAGGTCTTCGGCCCCGTTCTGGCCGTCCTGGAATTCGACGGCGTCGACGAGGCGATCACCCTGGCCAACGACACCGACTATGGCCTGGCCGCCGCCGTCTGGACGTCCGATCTCTCCACCGCCCACCGGGTCTCCCGCTCCCTCCGCGCCGGAACGGTCTGGGTCAACTGCTATGAAGAGGGCGACATGAGCGTCCCGTTCGGCGGCGTCAAGCAGTCGGGCCACGGCCGCGACAAATCGCTCCACGCCCTCGACAAGTACACCGATCTCAAGACCACGTGGATCGAATTGTGACCCGTCCGCTGATCGCCCTTCCGGCCCGTTTCTCCGCCTCCGCCTCCGCTCTTCGCTACAAGGCGGAGGTCGCCGCCCAGGCCCTCGTCGAGGCGGTTTACCGGGCGGGCGGCGAACCATTCATCATGCATCCGGCGGGCCCTTACGAACCGTCCCGGCTGACCCGCTGCGACGGCCTCCTCCTCCCGGGCGGCGGTGATATCCACCCCCGCCATTACGGCGTGGAAACCGAACACGAGTCCCTTTACGACATGAACGACGACCAGGACGCCTTCGACATGGCCTTGGCCGCCCACGCGCTTGAAGCGAAAATCCCCACCCTCGCGATCTGCCGCGGCTTCCAGGTGGTGAACACCGTCCTGGGCGGCACCCTCACCCAGCACATGCCTGAAGACCACCGCCACAAGCTCCACCCGGTGACCGTGAAGGCGGGCACCCTCCTGGCCAAGACCCTGGAATCCGAGCGGACGACCGCGTCCTGCTACCACCACCAGGCAACGGCGACCCTGGCGCCCTCCCTGACGCCCACGGCCCAGGCTGCCGACGGCACCCTTGAGGCCGCCGAACTGACGTCCCCGGGCTCGTGGTTTTTGGCCGTCCAATGGCACCCCGAGGACACGGCCGCCGCCGACCCGGCCCAGCAGTCCCTCTTCGACGCCCTGGTCAGGGTGTCGGCATAGCCACCCGGTCCAGGAAGGCGTCGACGAGAGCGTGCGTGCGGCGGGCCGCGTCGGCCTCCGTCCGCTTGACCTCCGCCATCACCGCGTCGGGGTCGACGCCCTTGGCCCGCATATGGCTCGCGGCGCCGTTCTCCAGCCAGAGCCCGAACTGCTCCGCCGTGATCTCGGGATGGAACTGCACGCCCATCGACCGTCCCACCACGAACGCCTGCGAACACACGGCGCTCCGCGCGACCTCCACGGCGCCGGGCGGCAGAACCCACCGATCGAAATGGAACTGGAACCAGGGCCCGGCCCCCACCAGTTCCGGGTCGTCGGTCTCGACCCCGACCCACCCCATCTCCGCCCGCGGCGCCCGCTCCACCCGCCCGCCGAGCGCCGCCGCGAGGGCCTGCCCGCCGAAGCAGACCCCGAGAACCGGCACATCCGCGTCATGCGCCGCGGCGAGCATCCGCAATTCAGGCTCGACCCATGAGGCGACGCCCGGACCGTCCACCGACCAGGGCGCGCCCATGGGCACGACGAGATCCCACTCCCGCGGATCGGGGAAATCGAACCGCACGTCCGGCGTCAGATGCCGCTCCTCGGGCACCACGCACACCTCGGTGATGTCGAACCCCCGCCCCCGAAGCCGCTCTCCCACCGGCCCGGACGGCGAAACATGATCATGCTGCACGACGAGCGCCCGCACTGAATCCCTCCCCACGACGTCCCCAGATCGTAAGGCCCCAAACGACCATTCGCCACCCCGCACACACCACGTGCCCCGCCACGGCCCCGCCAGTCGCGGCCATTCGTTCGCGGGCGGCTGAACGTTGTCGGTCTTCCAGGTTGCCGTCATGCGACGGGTGGTCGTTTCATGACATGCTGTCACCGCTATAAAGGGCGGGCCATCTCGGAACAAAGAAAGCGAACGACATGGCGGACAGTACCGTGGCGGGCGACGCGCACCCGATCCTCTCGAATCCGCCGGGCCGGAATGGCGCCCGGGGATGCATCGGCCTCAAGATCGCGGCCTGGTTCCTCGCCGCGCTCGTCACCGTCGCGGCCGCCGGGTTCGTCGCCGCGTTCTTCCCGCGGGGCGATCACCGCCGTGGGACGCGCCGCCTGCGCCGTCAGCGGCCCTGGCAGCGTGGTTGGAGCGGGGCGCTGGTGCCTGCGGCCAGGCAGGACGACGACGTCAAGGAACGCCAACTCTAAGAACGCCGGGTCTAGAGAACGCCGGGTCTGGCGACCGCGGTCACGGCTTGCGGAGCAAGAGGTGGCCTGCGGGGAAGCGCTCGTGCACGGAGGCCTCGCGGTGCAGGCGGGCCACCTCGGTCAGGCCCGCGCGGCGGAGCAGGGCCGAGAGCGGGTCCAGCGGCCAGCGGTAGGCGAGCGCGACCTTGTGGTCGAAGGGCTGTGGCGCGTCGCCCTCGCAGGCCTGGAAGGCGATCAGCAGGTGCCCGCCCGGGGCCAGGACGCGGTGGAACTCGGCGAAGATCCGCGGCAGGTCCTCGGGGGCGGCGTGGATGGTGGAGTACCAGGCGAGGATGCCGCCCAGGCTGCCGTCGGCGAGGTCGAGGGCCGTGATGGTGCCCACGTCGAAGCGGAGATCCGGATGCTCCTTGCGGGCCTGGGCGATCATCCCGGGCGACAGGTCGACGCCGAAGGCGGGCAGCCCGAGGGACGCGAGGTGGCCGGTGAGGCGGCCGGGGCCGCAGCCCAGGTCGGCGACCGGGCCGGAGTCCCGGGTCAGCTCGGCGAAGACGGCGAGCAGGGCGCGGTCGAACGGCAGGTCGTCCATCACGTCGCGGAACATGTCGGCGTAGAGGACGGCGACGGAGTCGTACGCGGATCGGGTGGCGGCTTCGGTCATGGCTCGGGACGGTAGCGCGCCGCACGGACGGCCGGGGCGCCGGGGGCGAGGCCGGACAGCTCCCGTTCGACGGCGGCCGAGGCGCGGCGGCAGAACGGCTCCGGCTCGTCGGCGGCGTCGGGGTGCTCGTCCACGAGGACGTCGGCCACGCCGTCGCGGAGGAGGTCCGCCGAACGGACGCCCTGGGCGGCCGCCAGCTCGTCCGCCCGGGACGGGGTCCGGTGGACGATCAGCGAGGCGCCCTCCGGCGGGAGCGGGGCGAGCCAGCCGTGCCGGGCCACGAGCACGCGGTCGGCGGGGAGGAGGGCGAGCGCCGCGCCGCCGGCGCCCTCGCCGAGGAGGAGGCAGAGCGTCGGCGCGGGGAGCGTGATCAGGTCGGCGAGGCAGCGGGCGATCTCCCCGGCGAGGCCGCCCTCCTCCGCCTCGGCCGACAAGGCGGCGCCCGGCGTGTCGACGACGGTGACCAGCGGGAGGGCCAGTTCGGCGGCGAGGCGCATGCCGCGGCGCGCGAGGCGGAGGGCGGCCGGGCCGAGAGGGTGGCCGGTGTGCTGGCTCTGGCGGTCCTGGCCGATCAGGACGCAGGGCGCGTCACCGAAACGGGCGAGCGCGAGGAGCAACCCCCGGCCGGACTCGCCCTCCCCCGTTCCGGAGAGCGGCGTGACGTCGGACGCACCCAGGCGCAGCAGATCACGGACACCCGGACGACCGGGACGCCGGGATCGCTCGATCGACTCCCAGGCCGGGATATCCGGTGGCGCGCTGAAGGGCGGGTCGGTGGCCCGAGCGGTCGCGGGTGGTTTCTCGCAGAGGACGTTCAGCGTGCGGGACGCCACGTCTGGCAGGTCGTCGATGCCGACTACGGCGTCCAGGAGTCCCTTTGCCGCGAGGTTCTCCGCCACTTGGACGCCGGGTGGGAACGGCTCGCCGTGCAGGCCCTCGTATACGCGCGGGCCCAGGAACCCGATGAGCGCGCCGGGTTCGGCGGCCGTCACATGGCCGAGTGACCCCCAGGAGGCGAAGACGCCGCCGGTCGTGGGATGGCGCAGGTAGACGAGGTACGGGAGCCCGGCGGCGCGGTGCGCCATGACGGCGGCGGTGATGCGGGCCATCTGGACGAACGCGGCCGTCCCCTCCTGCATGCGGGTTCCGCCGGACGCCGGGGCGGCGAGCAGCGGCAGGCGTTCGGCGGTGGCGCGCTCCACCGCCGCGACGATCCGGTCGGCGGTGGCCAGGCCGATCGAACCGGCGAGGAAACGGAACTCCGACACGACGAACGCGACGCGGCGGCCCCGCAGGCGGCCCTCGCCCGTGCGGACGGCCTCGTCGCAGCCGCTGCGGTCGCGGGCGGCGGCCAGGTCCCGGCCGTAGGACGACGACGGGTCGGGGTGCGCGGCGGGCGGGGTGTCCCAGGACGTCCAGCCGTCCGCGTCCAGGACGCGGCGCAGCAGCTCGCGCGCCCCGGCTCGTTCCGTCACGGCATCCATCATGACCGCAGGGCCAGGTCAGCCCGCCTGCCGGGGGAGGTGGAGACTGGGGCGCAGCCGGGAGAAGGAGAATCGTGGTGTCAGAGGAGATCCACTTCGCGTCCGCGCGGGAGCTCGTCCGCCGGATGCGGGCGCGGGAGCTGTCGGCGCGGGACGTCGTCCAGGCGCACCTGGACCAGATCGAGCGGACGAACCCGCAGGTCAACGCCATCGTGACGCTGGTCGCCGAGCGGGCGATGCAACAAGCGCTGGACGCCGACGAGCGCCTCGCCGCCGGAGACGCCGCCGGCCCCCTGCACGGGCTGCCCGTCGCCCACAAGGACACGCACGCCACCCGAGGGATCCGCACGACCTCCGGTTCGCCGATCTTCGCGGACCTCGTCCCGGACGCCGACGAGCTCGTCGTCGAGCGGATGCGCGCCGCCGGGGCCGTCGCGATCGGCAAGACGAACGTGCCGGAGTTCGCCGCCGGGTCGCACACGTTCAACCCCGTGTTCGGCCTCACCCGCAACCCCTACGACCCGTCGCGGTCGGCGGGCGGCAGCAGCGGCGGCGCGGCGGCCGCGCTGGCCTGCGGGATGCATCCGATCGCGGACGGCAGCGACATGGGCGGCTCGCTGCGCAACCCCGCGTCGTTCTGCAACGTCGTCGGGTTCCGTCCGTCCCCGGGACGGGTGCCGTCGTGGCCGGTGCCCGCGGGCTGGTCGACGATGGGCGTCCAGGGGCCGATGGCCCGCGAGGTGGCGGACGTGGCGCTGCTGCTGTCCGTGCTCGCCGGGCCCGACCCGCGCAGCCCGATCGCGCTGGAGACACCGGGGTCGGCGTTCGCGGGCCCGCTCGACCGGGACGTCGCCGGGCTGCGGATCGCCTGGTCCCCCGACCTCGGCGGAACGGTGCCCGTCGACCCGGCGGTCACCGGCGTCCTCGCACCGGCGGTGAAGGTGTTCGAGGAGCTCGGCTGCACGGTGGAGGAGGCGTGTCCTGACCTGTCGGGCGCGGACGAGGTCTTCCGGACGCTGCGCGCCTGGCAGTGGGACCTCGCGCTCGGCGCCCTCCTCGCCGAGCGGCGCGCCGACTTCAAGGCGTCGCTCGCCGCGAACATCGACGCGGGCCGCGCCCTCACCGGCGCCGACGTCGGACGCGCCGAGACGCTCCACACGGCGCTGTTCCACCGTGTCCGGGAGTTCTTCGGACGGTACGACGCGCTGCTGCTCCCGGTCAGCCAGGTGCCGCCGTTCGACGCCGCGATCGAGTACCCGGACGAGGTCGCCGGGCATCCGATGCCCGACTACCTGGAGTGGATGCGGTCCTGCTTCCTCGTCTCGGCGACCGGCTGCCCGGCCCTGTCGGTCCCGGCCGGTTTCACGGGGGACGGCCTGCCGGTCGGGCTGCAGATCGTCGGCCCGCACCGCGCTGACCTCGACGTCCTCCGGATCGGCCACGCCTTCGAGCAGGCCACCCGCCACGGCGCCCGCCGCCCGCCCATCGCCTGACCCCGCCTGGATCGGCCCAGCAAGGCCGGATGGGCGGTCAGTGCCCGGCCGAGGTGGACGGTCAGGGGCCCGGAAACCTCGACGGCTTGTCGAGCGGGAGGCGCAGGACGAACCGCGCGCCCTTGTCGCTGTCCGCGGCGACCAGCGTCCCGCCGTGCGCGCGGGCGATGTCGCGGGAGATCGTCAGCCCGAGGCCGGTGCCGCCGCTGTCGCGTTCGCGGCCCTCGGCCAGCCGCTGGAACCGCCAGAAGATCCGTTCGCGGTCCTCGGGGGCGATGCCGGCGCCGTCGTCCAGGACCTGCAGGACGGCCTCGTCCCCCTCCGGGGTCGCGGTGACCCACACCCGCGACGCGGCGTGCCGCTCTGCGTTGTCGAGCAGGTTCGTCAGCAGCCTGACCACATGGTGCGCCGTGGCCCGCACCACGACCCGCTCGTCCACCTCGACCTCGACCGGCACCCGCCGCGGACGCCGCGCCACCTCCGCCCGGACCAGCTCGCCGAGATCGACCCGCTCCCGCGCGACGTGCACGCCCGCGCCCAGCTTGGCGAGGATCAGCAGGTCGCTGACGATGCCCTGGAGCCGGTCGGCGTCGGCGAGCGCGGCCCGGGCGACGGCGGGCCAGTCCTCGTCGTCCGGACGCTCCAGCGCCACCTCCAGCTGGGCGCGGAGCCCGGTGAGCGGGCTGCGCAGCTCGTGCGAGACGTCCGCGACGAAGCCGCGCTGCCGGGCCATGACGGCCTCCAGCCTGCTCAACGTCACGTTCACCGACTCGCCGAGCTCGGACACCTCGTCGTTCGGCCCGGGGACGGTCACCCGGCGTCCCGTCCCCCGGCCGGTGATCTCGGCGAGCTCGGCGCTCATCACCCGGACCGGGCGCAGCGCCCGCCGCACCGACAGCGACACGATCCAGCCGACCGCCCCGGTGGCGAGCAGCACCGACCCCGCGAGCAGGCCGATGACCAGCCCTTTGTACTGGGTGAGCGCGCTGATGGGGGCGCCGGCGTGGACGATCCGCAAGCCGTCGGGCGTCCGGACGCTGTCGGTGACCAGGTAGACCGCGCCCTTTCCCGGGATGTCGACGGTGCGGTAGTCGGGACGGCCCGGCACGCGCGGCGGCGGCACGTCCAGCGGGCCGCGGCCGTGCAGCGACTCGCTCGACGCGACCAGCCCGCCCTCCGCGTTCACGACCTGGAGGAGCGTGAAGTCCGGGTCCTGGACGGGCAGCGTGCCGTGCGGGTCGGTGGTGCTCACGATCGTGGTCAGATCGGTGACGACGAAGCTCCCGCGGTCGTGCAGGTCCCCGTACACGGTGCCGCGGACGGCCTGGTAGAAGAGGACGACCACGGCCACCAGCAGGATGAGGACGATGAGGGTCGCGGCGGCCGTCACGCGCGTCCGCACCGACCAGCGCGACGGCGAGAGCCTGCCCACGGAAATCCGCACCCCGGCGCCCCTCCCCCTTCCGGCTCGCACGCGGCACCGGGTCCGCGCCGCGCTCCGCGCCTGGGGGGTGAACGCAGAACTGGTTGTTACCTGCCCATTGCCCTGCGAAACATCGCCTGATACCGGCTCGCAACGGACGGATGCCCGCGCGGGCGGCGCCTCCCACCCCTGGGGAGCCGCCCGTGCGGGCACCTGGTCCGGCGCCGCCCGCCGTCCGCGCGCCGAGGAGGAAATTCCGACGGGACCGGGCCGTGCTGCCGAACCGACGCCCACTCTGCCGTGCCCAGATGCACGGGGCGCGACATCGACGTGACGATCACGTTTCCGGGCACTTCCTGGGAAGACGCCCCAATAATCCGCCGCCGAACGGGGATGCACGGTCACGAGGAGAGCAAGGGGGCCGGAAAGACCCATGGACGGAGACATCAGGCCGCTCGAACCCGCGGACCCGCGCGAGGTCGGCGGGCACACGCTGCTCGGCCGCCTCGGGTCCGGCGGCATGGGCACCGTCTATCTCGGCACCGACCCGGTGTCCGGCGGGCGGGTCGCCGTGAAGACCATCCACCCGCACCTCGCCGGCGACCCGTCCTACCGGCGGCGCTTCCTGGACGAGGCGTACCTCGCCGGCCGCGTCGCCTCGTTCTGCACGGCACGGGTCCTCGCGCACGGCGAGGAGGAGGGCCGCCCCTACCTCGTCACCGAGTACGTGGGCGGCGTCTCGCTGCACGACCGGCTCGTCGACGACGGCCCGCTGCGGGCCGCCGACCTGCACGGCGTCGCCGTAGGCGTCGCGTCGGCGCTCGCGGCGATCCACGCGGCGGGCCTGGTGCACCGCGACCTGAAGCCCGCCAACGTGATGCTCACCCTGTCCGGCTGCCGCGTGATCGACTTCGGCATCGCCCGCAGCCAGGACTCCATCAGCGTGACGTCCGCGACCGGCAAGGTCCTCGGCACCCCGGGCTGGATGGCGCCGGAGGTGCTCATCGGCGGGCCCGCGACGCCGGCGGCCGACGTGTTCGCCTGGGGCTGCCTCATCGCCCACGCCGGGACGGGACGGATGCCCATCGGCGGCGACCCGGCGACCCTCCGGACGTGCGCCGACACGCCCGATCTGTCGGGCCTGCCGGGATCGCTGGTCCCGGCGGTGCGGGCCGCGCTGGCGAAGAACCCGATGGACCGTCCGACCGCGTCGGACCTGCTGCTCGCGCTCGTGGAGCAGCCGCCGACCGACGCCTGGCCCGCGGCGGGATGGACGCGCTCGACGGCCGGGACGCCGGTCTGCGCCGCGCCCAGGCGGTCCGACCGATCCGATCCGCCCGGCCCGTCCGGTCCGGGCTCTCCGTCCGGCCCGGCCGCTCGGGCCCGTCCGTCCGGCCCGTCCGGTGCGGGCTCGCCGGGGCGGGGCGTGGAGACCGACACCAAGGCGTTCACGCCGATCGGGATGGCGGGCGCGATGTCGTCCACGCGGGCGCGCCTGCTGGCGGGCCTCGGGGCGGCCGCCGGCACCGTGGTGATCGGCGCCATCCTCGCCGGACGGACGCACCACAAGGGCGCCCACCAGCTCACGCCGCCCACCAGGCACAGGCGCCACTAGGACGGCGCCCGGGGACGGGGGGCGTCAGGTGCGCCAGATCACGACCAGGGCGCAGTCGTCGTCGCGGGTCGCGGCCATCGTCTCCACCAGTTCCCGCGCGCCGCTGCCGAACCCCTGCGGGACGAGCCGCTCCGCCTCCCCGAGCAGCCGGTCGATGCCGGCGTCCAGATCGCTGCCCGGCGACTCGACCAGCCCGTCGGTGTAGAGGAGCAGCGCGTCGCCCGGACGCAGCGTCCCCTGCTCGGGAACGCACTTCAGGTCGGGGACGACACCGAGGACCACGCCCTTGGCGGAGCTGACCTGCCAGGCGCCGCTGCCCGCGTCGAACTGGACGGCCGGCGGATGCCCCGCCGACTCGACCGTGTACTCCCCCGTCGCCAGGTCGACGACGACGTGCACGGCCGTGACGAACCCCTCGTCCCACCGCTGGCGCTGCAGGTAGGCGTTGCAGGCGGGCAGGAAACGATCAGGCTGGACCGATCCAAGAAGCCCCCCGAACGCACCGGAGAGCATCAGCGCGCGCGTCCCCGCGTCGGTGCCCTTGCCGGACACGTCGACCAGCGCCACCTCCAGCGAGTCGCCCTCGCAGGACGACACCACGAAGTCGCCGCCGAACGACGACCCGCCGGCCTGCAGCAGCACGACCTGCGTGCCCCAGCCGTCCGGGAGCACGGGCATCTCGCCCTGGCGCTGCAGCCGGTCGCGGAGCTCCAGCAGCATCGAGTCGCCGCGCAGGCCCTGCACGCCGAGCTTCTGCCGCGTCCTGGCCAGGGACAGCGCGAGCACCGCGGTGATCGACAGCGTGGCGACCATGCCGGGGCCGATCGCGGCGGCGTCGTGCCAGGCGTTGTAGGCCGTCACCGCCACCACCACGGCGATCAGCGCGACCAGGCTCCGCACCTTCAGCAGCAGCCCGCCGCCGAGGACGATCAGCACCAGCGCGCCGGACGGGGCCAGCCCGCGCGAGTCGCTGGACGTGGCCAGCCCGATCGCGATCGCGATCATCGCGAGCGCCGCGAAGACGTACCGCTCGCGGGTCAGCTTCCCCCGCCTGAGCCACCGGTAGAACGCCACGAGCAGCGGAATCCTGCGCAGCACGTCGCGGACTCGCGGCGGTAGGAGCTGCACCAGTCGTTGAAGCATGACTCGGGCACTGTATCGAGCAATCGCCGTCGCCGGTCGGCATCCGGACCATGGGTGACCTGTTGCACCGGTCCAGCTCCGTATCATCCAGTAGGTGGCTGGTGGGCGAGGAGGCGGTTCGATGGGGCAGCCGGGCATGCGGATCACGGTGGACGCGGCGATGCGGGCGCGGGACGTGTCCCGTCCGCGGCCGGAGGGCGAGCAGCCGCCGGGAGCCGACCGGGGATCGGGAAACGGCCCTGCGGCGGCCACAGAGCCGGGATCGGGGTCGGGGTCGGGCGGCCGGCAGCAGGCCGAGCCCGCCAAGCGGACGAAGGCCGCCAAGAACGAGCGGCGCCGCCTCGGCAAGCGCGGCGCCCGCAAACCGCCAGGACCGAACGGAATCTAGGCCCGGCGGACGATCGGCTCCGCTACTCGGTTCTCGTGCGGCAGGTCCGCTACCCGTTCTCGTGCGGCAGGGGCGGGAGATCGCCGGTGTCCTCGTAGCCGCCGAGCATCCTGATCCGGCGGGTGTGGCGCTGCTCCCCGGAGTAGGGGGTCTCCAGGAACAGCTCCAGGAACCGCGTCGCGGTCGCGAGGTCGTGCTGCCGGGCGCCGAGGCTGATGACGTTCGCGTCGTTGTGCTCGCGGGCGAGCCTGGCGGTGTCCTCGTTCCAGACCAGCGCGGCCCGCACGCCCTTGACCTTGTTGGCCGCGATCGCCTCGCCGTTGCCGGAACCGCCGATCACGACGCCGAGCGTGCCGGGCTCGGCGGCCGTCCGCTCGGCGGCCCGCAGGACGAACGGCGGGTAGTCGTCCGCGGCGTCGTACTCGGACGCGCCGCAGTCCACGGCCTCGTGCCCGTTCTCCTTCAGCCAGGAGACCAGGTGCTCCTTCAGCTCGAAGCCGGCATGGTCGGTCCCAAGAAACACGCGCATGGGCCCGATTCTCGCAGGCCCCGCACACCGCCCGCGCCGCGAGCCCTGGTGGTCGCGGAGGGGTCCTAGTCGTCGCCGTGCCTGCGGTCGACGATCGTCCGGTCGGCCAGGTTCAGGTCGTCGTCCTCCGGCGTGTCCGCGGGCGGCTCGGACTCGGCGGCGGACTCGGTCGCGGGCTCGGCCGGTTCGGGGTCGTCCGCGGCGGTCTCGGGCTCGTGCTGCTCGACGGCGGGCGGAACGGCCGCCGCGGGCTGCGCGGGCTGCTGAGGCGGGACGGGCGGCGCGGGCGGCGCGCCGAACTGCTGCGGCACGGGCGATCCCGGCTGCTGCTGCATGGGCGCGCCAGGCTGCTGGGGAGCGGGCGCGCCGGGCTGCTGCTGCGGGACGGGCGCGGCGCCCCACGGCGGCTGCTGCTGCGGCTGGCCCTGCGGAGGGACGTACGGAACCGCGGACGGATGCGGCTGCATCGGCTGCTGCGGCTGCGGCATTCCCGGCTGCTGCAGGTGCTGCTGGGGCATCGGCTGCTGCTGCATCGGCGGTTGCGGCATCTGCGGCGGCATCTGCATGCCGGGCTGCTGGGGAGCGTAGGGCGGCCGCTGCTGGTACTGCTGCTGGCCCCCGTAGGGCTGCTGGGCGCCCGCCGTCCCCGGGCGCGAGACGGCGAAGCCGCCCAGGGCGCCGAGCCCCGCGAGCCAGCCGAACACGAGGCCGGCGGTGGCCCCCTGGCTGATGGAGGTGAAGATGACCTGTGACGCGTGCGTGAAGTTGAGCGTCCAGTGGGCGAGGGGCCCGTACACCAGCCCGGCGATCCCGCCGGCGAGGATCGCGGCCCACCAGCCGACGAT
Source organism: Actinomadura sp. 9N215 (assembly GCF_044326345.1). Lineage (NCBI taxonomy): Bacteria > Bacillati > Actinomycetota > Actinomycetes > Streptosporangiales > Thermomonosporaceae > Actinomadura > Actinomadura sp. 9N215. The sequence continues at coordinate 16,306 of NZ_JBIRBA010000004.1, forward strand.
CACGGCGCCGAACGGGCCGCGGTCCGGGTCGACGAACCGGGCCGCGCCCACCACGAGCAGCGCCAGCAGGACGAAGAACAGCAGTACGGCGAAGTCCGTGACGAGGACGAAGCTCCACTCCATCCCGTCGGCGGGCGTGAGCCGCCATTCGAGGGCCTGCGACCACGACACCAGCGGGCCGATGCCCTCGTCGTACTCGAAGTCGCTCTCCCTGATGGCGTCGACGACCCACTGGTTGTCGAAGAGCAGGGCGACAACGGCGACCGGGATCACCGCGCCGACAGCCATCATGAACATCCGCCGCATCGTCATGCCCGAAGGGTAGTGCCGATCTCCGGCCGCCGGTAGCCGTTCGTCACCCCGCGTAGGCGGCCGGGAAGCGGAACCCCGGATCGACCTGCTCCTCCAGGTTCTCGCCCGCCGCCTTGCTCGCCCAGCTGCGGGCGTTCTTGACGTGGAACTCGACGGCCTGGCGCTGGAACTTGTCCCAGTCCTTGGTGCGGGAGTCGACCTCGGCGCGCATGCGGTCGAGGGCGGCGACGTTGGCGTCCTCCAGCGGGACGCCCTGCCGGCCCTGCTCCAGCGCGCGGACGGCGGCGGACTGCCCGACCCACGTCAGCAGGTCGTCGCCGACGTGATCGCGCAGGTAGGCGATGTCCTCGTCGATCTGAACCTTGTTGCCGACGACGCGGATGGCGACGTCGTAGTTGCGGGCGTACTCGGTGTACTGCCGGTAGACGCCGACGCCCTTGCGGGTGGGTTCGGCGACCAGGAACATCAGGTCGAACCGGGTGAACAGCCCGGACGCGAACGTGTCGGCCCCGGCGGTCATGTCGACGACGACGTACTCGCCCGGCTCGTCCACGAGGTGGTTGAGGTAGAGCTCGACCGCGCCGGTCTTGGAGTGGTAGCAGGCCACGCCGAGGTCTTCGTCGTTGAACGGGCCGGTGGCGAGCAGGGTGATCCCGGCGCCGCCCGTCTCGGCGCCCGCGCCGACCTCCTGCCCGGCCTCGTGGATGGGGTCGTCGCCGCGGAAGCGCAGCAGCCGCGAGCCCGCGCCCGGCGGGGTGGTCTTCGCCATCGTGGCCGCCGAGGAGATCCGGGGATTGTCTCCGCGCAGGTAGTCCTTGATCTCGGTGAGCCGGTCGCCCAGCGCGGGGATCTTGGCCGCACGGTCCTCGTCCAGCCCGAGCGCGACGCCGAGGTGCTGGTTGATGTCGGCGTCGACGGCCACCACCGGGAGCCCGCGCCCGGCCAGGTGCCGGACGAAGAGCGCCGACAGGGTGGTCTTGCCGCTGCCGCCCTTGCCAACGAACGCAACCTTCACGAATGCCCCATTTCGGAGATGATAACCATTACCATTACTGGTGGTCGCCACGAGTGTGGCAAGGCAGCGGGACCGGCGCAAGCCGAAACCCCGAACCGAAATTTCACCTCGTCGAGCGTTCGCCGCGAACGCCCACGAACAGCGCCCGCACCTGTGAAAACCTCGTCAACCCGGCCTGTGACGCCAGTCAGCAGTTCAGTGGGAGGACGCCCCAGTTCATTGGGAGGACGCCCCCGGCGACCGCGCCGGCCGCCGGGGCCCGCGGCGACCGGCGGCCCGCTCCAGACGTCTTCAGGCGTCGGTCAGCGAAGTGTGGCGGCGGGGTCGAAGCCGAAGGGGAGCTCCAGGCGGTGGGTCTTCAGGAGGCCCGCGTCGGTCAGCACGTCGCGGGTCGGCGCGTCGGCGGCGATGACCCCGCCGGACAGGATCACCGACCTCGGGCACAGCTCCGCCGCGTACGGGAGGTCGTGCGTGACCATCAGGACGGTCACGTCCAGGCTCAGCAGGATCTCGGCCAGCTCGCGGCGGCTCGCCGGGTCCAGGTTGGACGACGGCTCGTCCAGCACCAGGATCTCCGGCTCCATCGCCAGGACGGTCGCGACGGCGACGCGGCGGCGCTGCCCGAAGCTGAGGTGCTGCGGCGGGCGGTCGGCGACGTCGAGCATGCCGACGCGGGCCAGCGCGTCGCGCACGCGGCGGTCGAGGTCGGGGCCGCGCAGGCCGAGGTTGGCGGGGCCGAACGCGACGTCCTCCCGGACGGTCGGCATGAACAGCTGGTCGTCGGGGTCCTGGAACACGATGCCGACGCGGCGGCGGATCTCCCGCAGCGCCTTCTTGTCCTTCGGGTCGACGGCGAGGCCGCCGACCCTGACCGCGCCGAGGCCGCCGTGCAGGATGCCGTTCAGGTGCAGGACGAGCGTGGTCTTCCCGGCGCCGTTCGGCCCGAGCAGCGCGACCCGCTCGCCGCGTCCGATCGTGAGGTCGACGCCGAAGAGGGCCTGCGTGCCGTCCGGATAGGCGTAGGCGAGGCCCCGCACCTCAAGCGACGGCGCCTCAGGCGACGGCGCTTCACCGGGCTCCGCGGTCATGGGGTCATCCAAGCAGCCAGCGTCACCAGGGCGGCCGCCAGGGGCAGGGCCGCGGCCAACGTCCACTGCGCGGCCGTGGCGCCCACGTCGTGCATGACGGGCATGCGGCCGTCGTAGCCGCGGCTCAGCATCGCCAGGTGGACGCGCTCCCCGCGTTCGTACGAGCGCAGGAACAGGGCACCGATCGACTTGGCGATGACGCGGGTGGCGCGCAGATCGCGGGCCTCGAAGCCGCGCGACGCCCGCGCCACCTTCATCCGGCCCAGCTCGGCCGCGACGACGTCCCCGTACCGCAGCATGAACGTGGCGATCTGCGTGATGAGCTGGGGCATCCGCAGCCGTTCGATGCCGAGCAGCAGCAGCCGCGGCTCGGTGGTGGCGGCCAGCAGGATCGAGGCGACCACGCCGAGCGTCCCCTTGGCGAGGATGTTCCAGGCGCCCCAGAGCCCGCTCTCGCTCACCTCCAGCCCCAGCACAGTGATCTTCTCGCCGCTCGCGACGAACGGCAGGAGGAACGCGAACGCGACGAACGGGACCTCGATGACGACCCGCCGCGCGACCGTCCCGAACGGGATCCCGGCGGCCGCCGTGACGCCCGCGAGCAGCAGCGCGTACACGCCGAACGCCCACATCCGCTCGCGCGGCGTGGCGACGTCCAGCAGCACGAACGCCAGGACGGCGACGAGCTTGCACTGCGGCGGCAGGCGGTGCACCGGCGAGGCGCCCGGCACGTAGAGCCGGTGCGCCGCGCCGGATGCGTGTCCCGCGCCCATCAGCCCTTACCAGCCGCCGCGCTCTCCTCGCGCTGCTCTGGAGCGGGGTCGGGCCCGGACGAGCCGCGCCGCCGCACGACCCAGAACAGCCCGCCGCCGACGAGCAGGACGGCGCCGACACCGATCACGCCCGACAGACCGCCGGACAGCCGGGTGTTGTCGATCCCCTTGACGCCGTAGTCGCCGAGCGGCGAGTCCTTGAAGGAGTGGTCCTCCTCCTTGGCGTTGATGCCCTTGTCGTCGGCGACCTTCTCCAGCCCGTCGGGGTTGGCGCTGGCGTAGAAGCTCACGATCCCCGCCAGGACGAGCGAGACGACGAGGAATCCGAGGAAGAACCGCTTGGTGGTCATGTCGTCCTCCCTCAGGCCCGCGACGGTTCGGCGGGGCCGCCGGCGCCGTCGGGTCGCGGCTCGGCGGTGCGGAGTTCCAGCGGCTTGATCAGGCCGCGCGCCCCGTGCACGAGGTCGGGCCGGACGGCGAGCACGCTGGACACGGTCACCGCCGTGATCAGCGCCTCGCCGATCCCGATCAGCACGTGGACGCCGATCATCGCGGTGGCGACCTTCCCGATCGACACGTCCGTCGTCCCGCCGACCGCGTAGAACGCCGTGAACACGGCGGCCGAGGCGGGCACCGAGATGACGGCGGCCGCGAACGACGAACCGGCCACGGACGCCCTCGTCTTCGGCAGCACCCGCAGCAGCAGCCGGAACGTTCCGTAGCCGACGACGACCGTGACGAGCGCCATCGTCGTGATGTTGACGCCGAGCGCGGTGAGGCCGCCGTCCGCGAACAGCAGCGCCTGCATGAGCAGGACGACCGAGACGCACAGGACGCCCGTGTAGGGCCCGACGAGGATCGCCGCCAGCGTCCCGCCGAGCAGGTGCCCGCTCGTCCCGGACGCCACCGGGAAGTTGAGCATCTGCGCGGCGAACACGAAGGCGGCCGTCAGGCCCGCGAGGGGCGCGGTGCGGTCGTCCAGCTCGCGCCGGGCGCCGCGGAGCGCGACCCCTACCCCTGCCACCGCCACCGCACCCGCCGCGACCGACACCGGTGCGTCGATGAACCCGTCCGGTACGTGCATGCTTCATCCGCCCCTTACCGTTTTCGCCACCAGAACCCAGTTTGGCGACACATCGCTAGTAGTTGCAATACGCTCGCAATAGCAAGCTGGATGTGTCCTGCGGGATATTTGACGATATGTCATCGCCCGACCACACATGGTCGCCTAGCCGGGGGGCGGGACGGCGGCCGCGGCGGCGGGAGGGCGGGACGGCGGCCGCGGCCCGGGCTCAGTCGAAGCTCGGCTCGCGGGTGCGGGTGCGCTTGAGCTCGAAGAAGCCGTCGGTGGACGCCACGGCGACGACGCCGTCCCAGAGCTTGACGGCGGCCTCGCCGCGCGGGATCGGCGTGACGACGGGACCGAAGAACGCGCTGCCCTCGACCTCGATCACCGGGGTGCCGACCTCCTGGCCGACCCGGTCGATGCCGTCCTTGTGGGACGCGCGGACGGCCGCGTCGAAATCGGTGGACTCGGCGGCGTCCGCGAGCGCTGGGTCGAGGCCGGCCGCGGTCAGCGACGCCTCGAAGAAGGCCCGGTCGAACTTCTGCCGCTCGTGGTGACGGCGCGTGCCCATCTCGGTGTAGAGGCGTCCGAGGACCTCGCTCCCGTACTTCTGCTCGGCGGCGACGCATACGCGCACGGGGCCCCAGCCCTCCTGGAGGTTGCGCCGGTAGCCGTCCGAGACGTCCTTGTCCTCGTTGAGGACGCGGAGGCTCATCACATGCCAGCGCACCTCGATCGGGCGCTGCCGCTCCACTTCCAGGATCCAGCGGGAGGTGATCCAGGCCCAGGGGCACAGGGGGTCGAACCAGAAGTCAACCGGTGTGAGAGCGTCCTTACTCAACGTCGCCTCCTAGGGCGCGATACAGGGTTTTCCCTGTGCGACAACCGGGCTCCGGGCGCCCTGATTCCCGGTCGCGCGAAGGTTCGCGAGCCGTGGCGGGCGGGCCGTTCCGGCGCCGGGTTGGTAGACATGGGGGCACCAAGCGAATAAGCCGACCAAGGAGATCATGTGGCAGGCAACCTCACGCGCGACGAGGCGCGGGAACGGGCCCGGCTCCTCACCGTCGAGTCGTACACGGTCGAGCTCGACCTGACGACGGCGAGTGAGGAACGGTTCGGTTCCACCACGGTGGTGCGGTTCGGGAGCGCCGAGCCGGGCGCGTCCACGTTCATCGACCTGCACGGCGCCATCGTGCGGGACGTGGCGTTGAACGGGAAGGCGCTGGACCCGGCGTCCTATGACGCGGAGAAGGGGCGGGTCCCGCTGCCCGGTCTCGCCGCGGAGAACGAGCTCCGCGTCGTGGCCGACTGCGCCTACTCGCGTTCGGGTGAGGGCCTGCACCGCTTCGTCGATCCGGTCGACGAGAGCGTCTACCTGTACACGCAGTTCGAGACGGCCGACGCGCACCGGATGTACACGTGCTTCGACCAGCCCGACCTGAAGGCGACCTTCGAGCTGACCGTCAGGGCGCCGGAGGGCTGGGAGGTGGTCACCAACGAGGCTCCCGAGACGACCGGGGGGTCTGGAGGGTCGTCCCCCCAGAACGGCAGCGGCGGCGACGGGGTCGGAACATGGCATTTCACGCCGACGCCGCAGATCTCCACCTACATCACCGCGCTCATCGCCGGGCCGTACCACGTCGTCCGGGACGAGTACCGCCGCGACGACGGCACCGTCGTCCCGCTCGGCGTGTACTGCCGGTCGTCGCTGGCCGAGCACCTGGACGCGGACGCCATCGTCGACGTGACGCGCCAGGGGTTCGCCTACTTCGAGAAGGTGTTCGGCCGCCCGTACCCGTTCGGGAAGTACGACCAGCTGTTCGTCCCCGAGTTCAACGCGGGCGCGATGGAGAACGCGGGCGCCGTCACGTTCCTGGAGGACTACGTCTTCCGGTCCCGGGTCACCGACGCGGCCTACGAGCGGCGCGCCGAGACGATCCTGCACGAGATGGCGCACATGTGGTTCGGCGACCTCGTCACCATGCGCTGGTGGGACGACCTGTGGCTGAACGAGTCGTTCGCCACGTACATGAGCGTCCTGTGCCAGGCCGAGGCCACCAAGTGGACGGGCTCCTGGACGACGTTCGCGAACCTGGAGAAGGCGTGGGCGTACCGGCAGGACCAGCTGCCGTCCACGCACCCGATCGCCGCCGACATCCCCGACATCCGCGCGGTGGAGGTCAACTTCGACGGGATCACGTACGCGAAGGGCGCGTCCGTCCTGAAGCAGCTCGTCGCGTACGTCGGGCTCGACAACTTCCTGGTGGGCGTCCGGCGGTACTTCGACCGGCACGCGTGGGGCAACACCGTCCTGGCCGATCTGCTGGGGGCGCTGGAGGAGACGTCCGGCCGCGACCTGGCGGCATGGTCGAAGGAGTGGCTGGAGACCGCGGGCGTCAACACGATGCGGCCCGAGTACGAGGTGGACGCCGACGGGAACTTCACATCGTTCGCCGTCTTGCAGGAGGCCAAGCCCGACTATCCGACGCTGCGCTCGCACCGCCTCGCCGTCGGCCTCTACGACAAGACGGCGGACGGCACAGACTCCGCCGGGGGGCGTGGGGGGTCGTCCCCCCACACGAAACTCGTCCGGCGGGAGCGGGTCGAGCTGGACGTGGTCGGCGCCCGGACGGAGGTGCCGCAGCTCATCGGGCAGCGGCGGCCCGACCTCGTCCTGATCAACGACGACGACCTCACGTACGCCAAGATCCGCCTGGACGGGCACTCCCTGACCACCCTGATCGAGCACATCGGCGACGTCAGGGAGAGCCTGGCCCGCGCTCTGTGCTGGTCGGCCGCGTGGGACATGACCCGCGACGCCGAGATGGCCACCCGCGACTACGTCCGGCTCGTCGCGAAGGGCATCCGCGGCGTCACGGACATCTCGGTCACGCAGACGCTGCTGCGGCAGGCGCGGACGGCCGTCCAGCAGTACGCCGACCCGGCCTGGCGCAAGGAGGGGCTGGCGCTGCTGGCGGACACCCTCTCGGGCCTGGCCCGGGAGGCCGGCGCCGGTTCGGACCTCCAGCTCGCCTACACGCAGGCGTTCACCGCGTCCGCCGTGTCGGACGAGCACCTGGCGTTCGTCCAGGGCCTGCTGGACGGCTCCGAGGTCCTCGACGGCCTCACCGTCGACACCGACCTGCGGTGGTCTCTGCTGCGGCGGCTCGTCGTCACCGGCAGGGCGGGCGAGGCGGAGATCGACGCCGAGCACGAGCGCGACAAGACCGCCGCGGGCGAGCGGCACGCCGCCGCCTGCAAGGCCGCGATCCCGACCGCCGACGCCAAGGCCGCGGCCTGGGAGCGGATCGTGTCCGGCGACCTGCCCAACGCCGTCTACCGGGCGACGTTCGGCGGCTTCGTGGAGCCCGACCAGGCCGAACTCCTGCGGCCCTACGTCGACAAGTACTTCGCCGAGGTCGGACGCGTCTGGAAGGAGTGGACGAGCGACATGTCCCAGACGTTCGCCGAGGTCGCCTACCCCTTCCTGGTGATCGAGCAGTCGACGATCGACCGCACCGAGGCGTACCTGGCCGACGAGCGGCCGCCGCCCGCGCTGGCGCGGCTCCTGTCGGAGGGGCGCGACGGCGTCGCCCGCGCGCTGCGCGCCCGCGCCAAGGACGCCGCCTCGTCCTGACCGGTCGGCTCCGGGCCTGGGCGCGATCCCCGTGGCCGTGCGACGATCGCATGGTCACGGGGGTGGGGGATCGCATGGCCACGGGGAAGGGTTCGATGTGGAGACGGCGCGGGACGTTCTCACGGCACTGGCACGGCGCTACGCGTTCGGGGACCTCGAAGCACTGATCACGCAGGGCACGCTCGTCCCGGACGCGCGCGCCGGCGACGTCGCGGCCCTGTGCGCGTTCGGGCAGCGCGTCCTCGACCTGGACGCCGAGGACTTCGGCATGCCCGAGGCCGTCGGCGACGTCCCGCGCGACCTCCTCGACCGGGCCCGCGCCAGCCGCATGCCGCAGGCCCCTCGGGAACATCCCCGCGGGGCGCTCGCCAGCCTCCGGCCCGCCTACCGCCTCCTGCTGGAGGTGATCGCGATCCGCTGGCACCGGCGCGACATGGCGGCGCTGGTCGCGGCCGTCCACATCGCGGGCGAGTACCTGCCGATGCTGGCCTGGGAGCCCGTCCTCGGCCACGCCGGCGACCCCGCCCTCATCGGGGCGTCGGTGGAGGGCGAGGGCAGCCGGTTCGGGGTGCCGGTCGAGCCCGGCTCGGCCCGCAGGTGCGACCACACCCGTCCGGAACGTTCCGCCTGCGAGCGGACGCTCCGCGTGTCCAGGGAGCCGCCGTCCGGTTGGCAGACCTATCTCGACCGCCAGCACAGCCAGGTCGCCGCCGCGCTCGGCGACTGCGCGGCCCGCTGCCGCACCCCGTGCACGGTCATGACCCGGCTAGACGACCTCGTCCGCGCCGAGCTGACCGAGCGCTGCAAGCTCGCCGCCGACTTCACCGACGGCGCACTGGTCAAGCTCCGGCACGCCGCTCCGGTCGGGCACGGCTTCGGCGTCCCGTCCCCGGAGGAGGTGCAGAAGGCCTGGGCCCGCGCCCGCAGGTCGCTGTCGCACCAGCCGCTGGGCAAGTCGGCCCTCGCGGGCGCCGACGACGACGCCTACCCGCTGCCCGGGCTGCCCGCGCTCTTCTCCGCGATCGCGGCGGACGACCTCCGCCCCGACACGCTGCTGCACGACGTGACGAAGCGGATCACGTCGACCCTCGTCTGAAGAGCCGCGGCGCCCCGCCCGCCTGGAGATCGTCCAGGAGGACGGGGACGCCATCCGCGCCGGCGAGCGGAATGCGCCAGTTGGGGTATTCGTCGGTGGTGCCCGGCTGGTTCTGGGTCCGGCGCTCGCCGACGGCGTCGGCCAGGGAGATGCCGATGAGGCGGGCCGGAGTCGTGGTCAGGAAGTCATGCAGGGCGGTCACGATGTCCTCGTCGTAGTCGGCGGAGCCCTCGGCCAGCGCCCGCATGATCTGGTCGGGCGGGGCGTCGAGCAGGTTCTCGTCGTGGAGCAGCGCCAGCCAGCCGGACAGCTGTCGGCGGTGGTCGTCCTCCTCCTCGGCGCGCGAGTGGGCGAGGAGGCCGAGACGGTCGCGCAGCCCGATGTGGTCGCCGTGGACGAACCCGGTGATCGTCGGCATGTCGTGCGAGCCGACCGTCGCGAGGGACAGTTCCCGCCATCGCTTCGCGGGCTTGGGACGTCCGTCCGCGCCGCGCTCGAACCAGAGCAGGGACGTGCCGAGGACGCCGTGGTCCGCCAGCGCCTCCCGGACCTCGGGTTCGACGGTGCCGAGGTCCTCGCCGACGACCACGCCGCCGAACCGCCGAGCCTCCCAGGTCAGGCAGGCGAGCAGGGCGTCGCGGTCCTGGCGGACGTAGGTGCCCTCGGCCGGGGACGCCCCCTCGGGGATCCACCAGAGCCGCGACACCTGCATCGCGTGGTCGAGGCGGACGCCGCCGCCGTGCCGCAGCGCGGACGCCGCCATCTCGCGGAACGGCCGGTAGTCCTCGACGCCGGAGTCGCGCCACCGCCACGGCTGGAGCCCCCAGTCCTGGCCGCGCTGGTTGAACTCGTCGGGCGGCGCGCCGACGCTGACGCCGTGCGCGAGCGAGCCGCCGAACACCCAGGCGTCCGCGCTGCCGTGCGGCGCGCCGACCGCCAGATCGTGGACGATCCCGACCGGCATTCCCGCGTCCTCGGCCGTCCGCTGGGCCGACGCGAGCTGCTCGTCCAGCCGCCACAGCAGCCACTCGTAGAACCGGGCGCGGACGTGGTACCCCATGTCGTCGGCGACGGCAGGGTTGCCGCGATTCCGCAGGTGGGCGGGCCAGCGCCGCCAGTCCGCCGTGCCCTGCTCCTCCGCGACGGCGCACCAGACGGTGAACGCCTCGGCCGCGTCGCCCTCGCGCCTGCGGAACTCGTCGAGCTCCGGTTCGCTGCGGTGGCCGCGCAGCCGGTACATCGCCTCGAAGGCCGCTAGCTTCGCCGTCCAGACCGCGTCCCGGTCGAGCGGTCCGCCGCGTGCGCGCAGGTCGGCGGCCATGGCGGCGAACCGCTCCCGGTCGGCGGGAGGCAGCGCCGCGTACTCCGGCATGTCCTCGACCCGGAGGTAGATCGGCGAGGGGAAGCGGCGGCTCATCGGCGCGTACGGGGACGGCCCGACCGGCGGGACGGGCTCCGTCGCGTGCAGCGGGTTGACCAGGACGAAGCCCGCGCCCAGCGCCCGCCCGCTCCACGCCGCGAGATCCGCCAGGTCGCGCAGGTCGCCGAGCCCCCAGGACGAGCTGGAACGCACCGAGTACAGCTGGGCCGTGAATCCCCACGTCCGGGGCGGTGGCGCGAGCGACGCCGGGGCCACAAGCAGCGCCGTGTCAACCGCCCGCTCTCCCCGCCGGGTGCGGCCCAGGCGCCCGTCCGGCGACCGGAACGTCCCCTCGGACGACCGCCGGACGCGGAGCCGATGCCAGCCGTCCGGCACGTCCGCGAGCTCTGCCAGCGGCCGGAACGCCGCCGCACCCGCACCCGGACGAGCATCGGCGCGCGGCGGCATCAGGACCTCCTCCGCGCCGACCTCGATCCACGCCTCGAAATGCTCACCCGGCCGCAGACGGCTCCGGAGCGCCGCCAAAACCCGATCGGTCACGGCACCGTCCGACCGCCGGACGATGAGGTTCGGCAGCCCAGAACGCCGCCGCTCCCCGTGGCGCTCCAGCGCGTCGCGGACGGCGGCCGGGGACGACACGTCCACGGCGAGCGCCCGCAGCACCGCGACCAGCGTGTCGCGGGAGACCGCCACCTCGCGCCCGCGCCAGTCCGCGTACCGGGTCGCCACCCCGTGCAGGCCCGCCAGCCTGGCCAGTTCGTCGTCTCCCACGTCTGCACCCATGCCCTGCGGCGGCGGGCTCACGCCGTCCAGATGTCCGGCTTGCGGCCGATCCAGGGGCGGGCCTCCTCCAGCTGCGCGGACAGCGAGATCAGCGTCCCCTCGCCGCCGAGCCGTCCCGCGAGCATGATCCCGATCGGCAGCCCGTCGTCGTTCCAGTGCAGCGGGACGTTCACCGCCGGCTGGCCGGAGATGTTGTACATCGCGCAGAACGGCGTGAAGCGCTTCTGCCGCTCGAAGTTCTCCTCGGGCTCCTGGTCGTGGAAGTACCCGACGGGCGCGGGCGGCTCGGCCAGCGTCGGATGCAGGATCGCGTCGAACTCGTCCATCACCGGGAACGCCGCCCGCAGCGCCCCCTGCAGCGCGGCATGGGCCTGGAACACCTGGGGCGCGGTCGTCGCCTCGCCGCGGGCGCGCAGCCAGCGGGTCAGCGGCTGGAGGAGATGCTCGTCGTCGTCCGCGACGGGCGTGATCGTCGCCATGACGCCCCAGAGCGTCTCGAAATGCGGGACGAGGTCGGGCCCGAACACCTGCGGCACGTCCACGACCTCGTGGCCCAGCTCCTCCAGCAGCTCGGACGCCGCCTCGTAGGCCGCCACGCAGTCGGGATGCACGACGGCGCCGGGCACGGCGGGCTCCCGGGTCCGCGCGATCCGCAGCCGTCCCGGCGGGCGCTCGGCGTACGACGCGAACGTCCCCTCGACCGGCGGCGCCGCGTACAGGTCGCCGGGCATGTGGCCCGCCATGACGTCCAGCAGGAGCGCCGCGTCGCGGACGGTCCGGGCGATGGGCCCGTTCGTGGACAGCCCGAAGAGGTCGGGGATGATCGGCCCCTGCGAGACCCGGCCGCGGGTCGGCTTGATCCCGAAGAGCCCGCACGCGCTGCTCGGGATCCGGATCGAGCCGCCGCCGTCGCTGCCCTGCGCGACCGGGGCCAGCCCGGACGCGACCGCGGCGGCCGCCCCGCCGCTGGAGCCCCCCGCCGACCTGGACAGGTCCCACGGCGTCCGGGCCGGGGGCGCGACGTCACCCTCCGTGTAGCACGGCAGCCCGAACTCGGGCGCCGAGGTCTTGCCGAGAAGCACGGACCCCGCCGCCCGCAGCCGGGTCACGACGTTGTCGTCCGCGAACCCGGTCAGCCCCGTGTACACGCCCGATCCGATGGTGAACCGGACGCCGTCCACCATGTTCAGGTCCTTGACCGGGACGGGGACGCCGTGCAGCGGCGGCAGGTCCGCGGGGTCGGCGGCGTCCCGCACGACCTTCTCCGCCTGCCGCGCCTCGTCCCTGGCGCGCTCGGCGGTGACGGTCACGTACGCGCCGACCTGCTCGTCGAGCCGTTCGATGCGGGCCAGGTAGTGGTCGGTGAGCTCGACCGGGGATACTTCCCCGGTGCGGACGGCCGCTGCCATCCGGGTGGCGCTGAGGTCATGGGTTTGTGTCACGAATCCGAACGCTAGACGCCGTGTGCGCGGGCATCAAAGAGGGCAGGCACGACTGCAGCGGCGAAAGGAGAAGATAACTGACGTACCCATCCCACACGTCAGTGAATCACCCACGGACGGCGACAAAACTATTAACCCGGCATGACTAGTCGCCAACCCCACGGATGATTACTGTGCGCACGGAGGATCATGCCCCCGATGGGAAAGGAATACGGAGCGTCACTCATGGCGATCATGGAGCGGGGCAACACGCACGGGGCCAGGGGCCAGCCCCAGTCGAAGGCAGCGGGACCGAACACAGCGGGTTCGGACGGAACGGGGTCGGAGGAAGCCCGTGAGCACCATCACCCATCTCCGGTGAAGGAGCGTCCCGAGGAGGGCACCGCCGCGGCGATGCTCGACGACCCGCGGACGCGCCGCTGGATCCAGCGCGCCGGCGCCGGCCTCGCCGCCGGCGTCGTCGTCTCCGTCCTGCTCGGCTGGCGGCTCGGCCTCACCGTCGCGGTCCTGGTGGTCGTCGCGGACTTCGTCCGCCGGTCCCGCAGGGACTCCACCGTCGCCGCCTGGCAGAAGTCCTCGGCCGCGGAACGGCGCACCGAGAAGCAGCTGAGGGCCCTGCAGCGCAGCGGGTACCTCGTGCTGCACGCCCGGGCCGTGCCGCGCGACGACGACGGCGTCAGCGACGGGCGGATCGACCACCTGGTGATCGGGCCGAGCGGCGTCTACGCCATCGACTCCGAGAAGTGGGACAAGCGCCTCCCCGTGCGCACCATGTCCCACCTCAAGCTCTTCCACGGCCCCTTCAACAAGAAGGACCGCCTGGACGAGGCCCGCTGGGAGGCCCAGATGGCGAGCAACATCCTCGCCGAGAAGGTCGGCTTCGAGGTGCCCGTGCAGCCCTCGGTGGCGATCTACGGGCCGTCCATCCCGTGGAAGGTCATGCGGGTCAGGGACGTCGACGTCTACGCGGGCAACCGGGCGCGGGCGTACCTGCGCCGCCGTCCGACGATCCTGACCGAGGGCGACGTCCAGCGCATCTTCCAGGCGGCCGAGGACGCCCTCCCGCCGAAGTACCCCGACTGAAATCGCGGGCGGCCCTCCTTCCCCGGGCCGCCCCGCAAACGCCCGACGACGGACCGTCCTCCAGCCCCCACCCACCACCATCCAAAGGACGAGCTCCGCTCGACGGTCCGTGAACCGGTGTACGCCCCGCACACCGGTGCGAAGGCCGGACACAACGGCACGGAAGCCGGGACGCCGCGTCCCGGCTTTCTTCATGCCCTCCGCCCGGTTGGTAGCATCGAGGGACACGGCCGGCCGCGGACGACCTCAGCCGGACCGGCGGCAGCGCCGCGATCCGCCGCTGCGAGCACAAGCGAAGCGACTCGCCCTCCGCCGCGCCGGACCACGCGCGGGGCCGGCGACCGCCGTCACGGCACGCCCCACGTTGGAGAGGTCACCCATATGCCACCGCTCAGGTCACGCACTGTCACCCACGGCAGGAACATGGCGGGCGCCCGCGCGCTCATGCGGGCCAGCGGCGTCGAACGCGACGACTTCGGCAAGCCGATCGTCGCGGTGGCCAACAGCTTCACCCAGTTCGTGCCGGGCCACGTCCACCTGGACGAGGTCGGCAAGGTCGTCGCGGGCGCCGTCCGGGAGGCCGGCGGCGTGCCCCGCGAGTTCAACACGATCGCGGTGGACGACGGCATCGCCATGGGCCACGACGGCATGCTGTACTCGCTGCCGTCCCGCGAGGTGATCGCCGACGCCATCGAGTACATGGTCAACGCGCACTGCGCCGACGCGCTCGTCTGCATCTCCAACTGCGACAAGATCACTCCAGGGATGATGCTGGCGGCACTGCGCCTGAACATCCCGACGGTCTTCGTGTCCGGCGGGCCGATGGAGGCGGGCAAGCCGGTCGAGGGCGTCATGGGCGGCAACAAGCTCGACCTGATCGACCCGATCATCGCGTCCGCCGACGCGTCGCTCTCCGAGGAGAAGCTCCTCGAAATGGAGGAGAGCGCCTGCCCGACCTGCGGGTCCTGCTCGGGCATGTTCACCGCGAACTCGATGAACTGCCTCACCGAGGCGATCGGTCTTGCGCTGCCGGGCAACGGGACCGTCCTCGCCACCCACACCGCCCGCCGCCGCCTCTACGAGGACGCGGGCCGCACCGTCGTGGACGTCGCCCGCCGCTACTACGACGGCGACGACGCGTCCGTCCTGCCGCTGAACATCGCCACCCGCGACGCGTTCGCGAACGCCATGGTCCTGGACGTGGCCATGGGCGGCTCCACCAACACGATCCTGCACCTGCTCGCCGCCGCGACCGAGGCCGGCGTCGACTTCGGGCTCTCCGACATCGACGAGTTGTCGCGCCGCGTCCCCTGCGTCTGCAAGCTCGCCCCCGCCACCGGCAAGTACCACGTCGAGGACTGCCACCGCGCCGGTGGCATCCCCGCCCTTCTCGGCGAACTGCACCGCGGCGGGCTGCTGCACGGCGCCGCGCACTCGATCCACTCCGCGTCGCTGGACGAGTTCGTCGCCAAGTGGGACGTCCGCTCCCCCGGCGTCCTGCCGGAGGCCGTGGAGCTGTTCCACGCGGCGCCCGGCGGCGTCCGGACCACGTCCGCGTTCAGCCAGAGCGCCCGCTGGGAGTCGCTCGACCTCGACCGCGAGAACGGCTGCATCCGCTCCGTCGAGCACGCCTACACCGCCGACGGCGGCCTCGCCGTCCTGCGCGGCAACATCGCCCCCGACGGCGCCATCGTCAAGACCGCCGGCGTGGACGAGGAACTGTGGACGTTCACCGGCCCCGCCGTCGTCTTCGAGTCGCAGGACGACGCCGTCGAGGGCATCCTCGGCGACAAGGTCAAGGCCGGGGACGTCGTCGTGATCCGCTACGAGGGCCCGAAGGGCGGCCCCGGCATGCAGGAGATGCTGTACCCGACGAGCTTCCTCAAGGGCCGCGGGCTCGGCAAGGCGTGCGCGCTGGTCACCGACGGGCGGTTCTCCGGCGGCACGTCCGGCCTGTCCATCGGGCACGCCTCCCCGGAGGCCGCGGGCGGCGGCATCATCGCCCTGGTCGAGGACGGCGACCGCGTGATCATCGACATTCCGAACCGGACGCTGGAGCTCGACGTCCCGTCCGACGAGCTGGAGATCCGGCGCGAGAAGCTCCTCGCCGACCTCGGCGGCTACCGCCCCCGCGACCGGCAACGTCCCGTCAGCGCCGCGCTCCGTGCCTACGCCGCCATGGCGACGTCGGCGTCCACCGGCGCGGCCCGCGACGTCTCCCAGCTCGACCGCCTCAACGGCTGACCGCTACCTCCGAGGTAATCGCCACCGTTCCCCCGGCGGGACCAGAGTGGGACATGCCCGACCACTCGCCGAAGGAGATCGCGATGACCGCCTACGCCCTCGCCCACCTGCTCCCGCAGCCGTCCGCCCACGACGACGTCTTCACGTACCTGGAGCGCATCCAGTCGACCTTCGAGCCGTTCGGGGGGCGCTTCCTCGTCCACGGAAGCCTTCCCGAGGTCCTGGAGGGCCCCTTCGAGGGCGCCTACGTGCTGGTCGAGTTCCCCGACATGGACAAGGCCCGCGCCTGGTACGAGTCGGACGACTACCAGGAGATCCTGCCCATGCGCACGGACCACATCGAAGGCACCGTCGTCCTCCTCCCCGGCGTCCCGGACGGCTACGACGCCGCCGCGACCGCCGAGAAGATGCGCGACGCGCAGGCCAGGGGCTAGGAGCAGCAGCCTCCGCCGCAGCAGCCGCCTCCGCCCGCGGGCTTCGGCGGCGCCGCGGCACCCCGCGACGTGCCGGTGACGGCGACCGTGGACAGAAGCTTGACCGTGTCGTCGTGGCCGTCCGGGCACCGAGCCGGATCGGACGCGTTGATCATCGGACGGGAGACCTCAAAGGTCGACCCGCAGGCGCGGCAACGATAGTCATAACGAGGCACGCCCCAAGGATACGACCTCAACCCCCGACCTTCTGAGCCTCGCCCCGGCAGATCGAACCTCACCCCCAGCGGGTTGAGCCTCGCCCCCGGCGGGTTGAGCCTCCCCCGACGGGTTGAGCCTCACCCCCGGCAGATCGAACCTCGCCCCCGGGCGGGTTGAGCCTCGCCCCCGGCGGGTTGAGCCTCACCCCCGGCACATCGAACCTCAGCCGGGGTCACGGGTCGTGCGGCCGTAGGCGCCCCGCGCCGGAGGTCGCACGACCCGACGAGCCGGGCGACCGCAGCGCCACGCAACAAACCCGCACGGTCACAACACACCCGCACCGTGGCGTGAGGATCGACCGGCTCGCAACGGGGGGTTCCAGGGGGTCGTCCCCCCTGGGCCAGCACAGTTCCAGGGGGTCGTCCCCCTGGGCTAAGCAGCCGGTTCGGACACGTAGGCGGCCCACTGGGGGTCGCCGTCGTGGATCAGGCCGATGAGGCGCCAGTGGGCGCCGCGCGGGACGCCGGGGGTGACGCTGAGCGTCCAGCCGAGCTCTTCGAGGAGGCGGTCGGCCTTGCGGTGGTTGCAGGTCATGCAGGACGCGACGCAGTTCTCCCAGACGTGCTTGCCGCCGCGGCTGCGCGGATGGACGTGGTCGATGGTCTCCGCGCGGTGGCCGCAGTAGACGCAGCGGAAGTTGTCGCGGCGCATCAGCGCGGCGCGGGTCAGCGGCACGCGGGTGCGGAACGGGATGCGCACGTAGCGGCGGAGGCGGATCACGGAGGGGACCTCGACCGTCATCGTCGCCGAATGGAGGACCGCGCCTGAGGTGTCGTGGTGGACGATCTCCGCCTTCTCCCGAAGCACGAGGCAGACCGCCCGCCGAAGCGGGAGCGTGGTGAGTGGTTCGTACGTCGCGTTCAGGAGGAGGACTTGTCGCATCTCAGACGCCCTCCACCGGGCCGTGCCGCTGTCTGTTCGCCTCGGCGGGCGCGCCTGGGCGCGCCTCGCACCGAGGCCCGATTATTGTCTCCGGTACCTGCGCACTCGCCATGAGGACCTCCCCGGGGCGAACCGACCAAATCAGTGTGGCGTCTGAGGGAGGCCGTCCGCTACCCCAATAATCCCCCTTCAGGGGGCCGGTCGAACGCAAACACGCGTTCGCGGCGGGTCGAAGTGTATGCGACGGGCAGTCCGGAACGGCCAATACAGTGCAACCTATGACGCCGTATCCGCCCGCGCAGCGCCAGGACATCGTCGAGGACATCCACGGTCACCGGGTCGCCGACCCGTACCGCTGGCTTGAGGACGCCGCCGGCGACGACACCAAGGCATGGCTCGCCGCGCAGGACAGGCTGTTCCACAAGGTCGCGGACGCGCTGCCGGGACGGGACGGCCTGCGGCGACGGCTCGGCGAGCTGCTCGGCGCGGGCAGCGTCGGATCGCCGGTGTGGCGGGGCGGACGGCGGTTCTTCACACGCCGCACCGCGGACCAGGAGCATCCCGTGCTGTACACGGTGGATCCGGACGGCTCCGAACGCGTCCTCGTCGACCCGATGGCCCTCGACCCGGACGGCACCACCACGCTGGACGGCTGGCAGCCCGACAAGGAGGGCCGCCGCCTCGCGTACAAGATCTCGACCGGCGGTGACGAGGAGTCCCTCCTGCACGTCATGGACGTAGCGACGGGCGAGCGCGTCGAGGGCCCGATCGACCGGGCGCGGTACTCGTCGATCGCCTGGCTGCCGGACGGCGAGGCCTACTACTACACCCGCCGGCTGCCCGCCCGGGACGTCCCGGAGGGCGAGGAGCAGTACCACCGGCGCGTCTACCTGCACCGCGTCGGCACCGAGCCCGACACCGACGACGTGCTGATCTTCGGCGAAGGGCTGGACAAGACCAACTACTACGGCGTCGGCGTCAGCCGGGACGGGCGCTGGCTCACGGTCTCCGCGTCGCAGGGCACCGCGCCGCGCAACGACCTGTGGATCGCCGACCTGTCCGCGTCGCCGCCCGAGGCGCCGGTCCTCCGCGCCGTCCAGGAGGGCGTGGACGCGAGCACCGGCCTGCGCGTGGGACGGGACGGCCGCGCCTACGTCTTCACCGACCGCGACGCGCCCCGCTCTCGTCTCTGCGTCGCCGACCCCGCCGACCCGTCCTACGAGAACTGGCGCGACCTCGTCCCGCAGGACCCGGAGGCCGTCCTCACCGACTTCGCGATCCTCGACGATCTCGACCGTCCCGTCCTCCTCGCCGGGTGGACGCGGCACGCGATCAGCGAGATCACCGTCCACGACCTGGAGACCGGGGCGCGGCTCGGGACCGTGCCCACTCCCGGGCTGGGTTCGATCGGCGGGATCGTCGAGCGGCCCGAGGGCGGCCACGAGGCGTGGTTCGGCTACACCGACGACGTCACCCCGTCGTCGGTCATGCGCTACGACGCCCGGACCGGCGAGACCGTCCTGTGGGCGTCCGCGCCCGGCACGGTCGAGGTCCCGGAGATCGAGACCCGCCAGATCGTCTACACGTCCCTGGACGGGACCGAGGTCAGGATGCTCGTCGCGTCGCGTCCCGGCCTCTCCGGCCCGCGCCCCGCCGTCCTGTACGGGTACGGCGGGTTCAACATCTCGCTCGCGCCGGCCTACTCGGCGAGCATCCTCGCCTGGGTGGAGGCGGGCGGCGTGTACGCGGTCGCGAACCTGCGCGGCGGGTCCGAGGAGGGCGAGGAGTGGCACCGCGCCGGGATGCGCGACCGCAAGCAGAACGTGTTCGACGACTTCCACGCCGCCGCCGAGAAGCTCATCTCCGACGGCCTGACGACGCCGTCCCAGCTCGCGATCTCCGGCGGCTCCAACGGCGGCCTGCTGGTCGGCGCGGCGCTCACCCAGCGCCCCGACCTGTACCGCGCGGTGGTGTGCTCGGCCCCGCTCCTGGACATGGCCAGGTACGAGCGGTTCGGCCTGGGCCAGACCTGGAACGACGAGTACGGGACGGCCGACGACCCCGAGGAGTTCGGCTGGCTCATCGGCTACTCCCCGTACCACAACGTCCACGCGGGCACCGCCTACCCGGCGGTCCTGTTCACGACGTTCGGCAGCGACACCCGCGTCGACCCGCTGCACGCCCGCAAGATGTGCGCCGCGCTGCAGCACGCCACCGCGTCGGACGCGCCCGTCCTGCTCCGCAACGAGTCGGAGGTCGGCCACGCCACCCGCTCGGTGAGCCGCTCGATCGACCTGATGGCCGACACGCTCGCGTTCATGGCCGCCCAGACGGGCCTCGGCCTCCCGGACGAGTTGACGCGTGATCTAATAGCCGGGTGACAACCGAGCGGAGCTCGTCCGTTGAATGGTGGCGGGTGGGGGCTGGAGGACGGGGATGACGGACGTCCCCTCCACCATGGACCGTGTCCTCGCCCTGCTCCGCGACCCGCCCGCAGAGCCCGACACCTCGGCGGGCTACCTCGACCTGCTCGGACCGTCCGCGAAGCCGTCCCCGTCGCTCGCCCAGTCGGTCATGCAGTCGACGTTCCTCCCCCAGATCTACGAGCGGGTGTGGCGGCCCATCGGCTTCAACCTCGCCAAGGGCTGGCCCATCGGCCCGGACACCGCCACCGAGCACGCCATGGCCCGCGACTACACCGCAATCCGCCAGCACCGCTACCCCTTGATGCAACTAGTCGGAGCCCAACGCCCCTGAACCGGAAAGGGCCGCAGGCCCGCACCCACCTCAACCTGGGCATAACCGGCACCACAACCGCGCAGACCGCAACCACCGCCGCAACCCCGCAACAACCAAAACCATCGCGATCGCGTCCGAAGGCAGGTTTCGAGCGAAGCGAGAAACCTGATCGCGCAGCGAGCCGCAAGGCGAGCCGGAGCGATGCCAGCGATCGCACAGCGTTTCTCGACGATGGAGGGCCCCCAGGGCCCGAAGGAGGAGAGAAATGCAATAAACACCGCCCCGAGCCGCGGGTGTCCGCTGGGCCGCGCCACCGGCGGACGGGCCCGCGGCTCGGGTGCCTTCAGCGGAGCTGTTTCTCCAGGTAGATGTTGACGATGCCGCCGATGGTCTCGCGGCGGGTCTCCGTCCAGCCGAACTTGCCGTAGAGGGCCAGGGCGGGGCCCTGGAGTTCGGTGGTGTCGGCGCGCAGGACGCGGTAGCCGTATTCCACGGCGCGTTGTTCGAGGGCCTGGACGACGGCGGTGCCGTAGCCGCGGCGCTGCACGGAGGGCAGGACGCGGAGCCGCACCATCTCGACGGCGTCGAGGGCCGGGGTGCCGGGGGCGTAGCCGCCGAACGCGCGGGCCCGGCCGCCGGGGACGAGGTCGGCGCGGCGCAGCCCGCCCATGGCGACGATGCGGCCGTCGAGCTCCCCGACGAGGAACTCGCCGTCGTTGCGGAGGTAGATGTCCTCCATGCGGAAGAAGTCGTGGTCGTAGTAGACGCCGTCGCCGGGGCGCAGGCCGACCTGGGCAAGGCCTTCGCGGTGCAGGGCGAGGACGGTGTCGTGGTCGGCGCCGCCGTAGCGGCGCAGGCGGACCTCGCCGAAGCTCCACACGGGGGGCTCGTCCTTGAGCCGGACGAGGACGCGGGCGGGGTGGTCCTGCCAGGGCGTGCCGTCAGGGGTGCCCATGCCGGGTCAGACCTGCTCGGACGGAGGGACGGACGGCCTTTCCTGTGTGGGGCTCGTCACCCAGGGGCCGGCGAGGGCCTCGTAGAACTCCTTCACCGCCGGGAAGTCGCCGTGTTTCGCGGTGACGGCCGCGCCGATCTGCCGTGCGCGGTGCACGAGGATGTCGGACCGGTGGTCGGCCGGCAGTTCGAGGATGGCCTCCCGCCCGGCCGCGAGCGCGGCGTCCGGGTTGCCGGCGTGGAGTTTGCACATGGCGCGGTCGATGCGGACGAGGGTCAGGTCGACGCGGTCGGTCGGCGAGTACAGGGTCAGGGCGTGGCTGAGCACCTCGTCGCCGTGCTTGTGGTCGCCGAGGCTGGTGAACGTGTCGCCCTCGTAGAACGCCATCTGCCGGTCGGTGAACCCGTACACGAGGTCGCTGGTGTCGGCCTTGGACAGCTGGTCGAACACCGAGCGCCCGCGGACGAGGGCGCGCCGGGCGCTGGGGGCGGCGTCGCCGCGTCCGCGCATGGCGAGCATGCCGAGCGCGCGGGCCTCCACGGCGGGCGCCATGGCCCCGGCGACGCCGGGCGTCCGGCCGGCGAGGTCCTGGGCCTTGCGGGCCAGGTGCAGCGCCTCGCGGGGGTCGCCGTAGTACATCGGCACGAGCGATTCGCGGACGGTCACCCAGGCGCGCAGCTGCCGGTCGCCGGTCTCGTCGGCGGCGGTGCGGGCCGTCCGGAAGAACGAGCGGGCCAGCCGGTGGTCGCCGAGATTGATCATGATCAGGCCGGACAGCCCGGACAGCTGCGCCGCGATCCGGCACAGCCGTTCCTGCAGCTCGACGGGCTGGCGCTTGTCGCACATGCGCCGCACCTCGCTGAAGTCCAGCAGGACGTCGCAGAGCATGCGCAGGGAAGGCGTCGCCTGGTACTGCTGGCCGTAGCCGTAGGTGGTCTCCTCCCACTGGTCGAGCATGGTCGGCGAGACGGTCGCGCCGACGAGCGTGTCGTCCATCTTGCGGCGCAGGTTGTCGACTGCCCCAAGGATCTGCCCGTCGAGCGCCACGCCCGCTCCGGCCAGAAGTTGGAGAAGGGTCCTACGAAGCACGATGTCCTCCTCTCCCACATCAATGGTCAGGGGGCCGTCAGCGCGGTTGTGGCCCCGTAGGTCGTTGACTGTTGCCCAGGGCCGCTCTCCGGCCCTGGGGACGATCGCCCCGACGAGCGTGTCGGGGGCGGTTGCCGCGTGCCGCTCCGCCGGCCGCGGCTTCGGGACGCTCGCGGCGCCCGGACGGACGGCGTGACCGCGTCCGCAGATACAGGGACTCTGGTAGTCGAGTGCGTCGGGCTCCACCCGGTAGACGGCGCACAGGTAGTGCAGGTATTCGGGGCCGGGCCGCTTGTAGCCGCTCTCGTAGGCGGACAGGAGCGTCTCCCCGAGGCGGGGCGGCGGTTTGCCGTCCACCTCGTAGAGGGCCCTGACCTGCGCCACGATGTCGGACAGCGCGACGCCGTGCGCCAGCCGGTGCGCCTTGACGCGGCTGGTGCCGAACAGCGGGCCGCACTGCTCGTGGATCTCCTGGGCGATCTCGACCGGGCCGCGGCCTCGGGCCAGAGCGTGCGCGCGGATCCGGCGAGCCGCTTCCGTCTCTTTCCGAGGGGGATCCGACATCGACTCCGGCCTCCTCCACCGTCCGGCCGGGACGCCGTTCCCCTCGGGGGAGGGCGATCGTCCCGCCACGGCGACCGGTCACATGGTCATGGCCACGACTGATAATCTCTTGCGCACGCAGCGTAACCCTCGTCACAGGGCCCGCCAAGCGATTCCGGCGAAGAAGCGGCCGCCGGGATGCCGACCGCCCCACGCGGGTAGAGATTCTTCCTCCGCAGGGGTGCGGACTTCCTCTGAGGTGGGGTAATCCGGTACTCCGCCGTATGCCCGATCACTTGACCAGCCACCGTGAGAGTTGCAATTCTCGCCGCGAGTGACCGAACGGACTCGCAGAGTTGATCAGTTGACCGGTCCTCGCCGACAGAGGGGGTGCGAAGGTGGTCAGCGACAGACGCGTCGGCTACCTGGAGGAACTGGAGCACGAACTCGACACGCAGGGCCTCGTCGCCCGCGTCGTCAGGACCCGCTCGGGCCCGGCGTTCCTGCGCGTCGTGAACCCGGAGGCCGCCAGCCTCGCGGAGGACGTCACGTGCGCACCGGCTCCCGAGACCAAGGACCACTACTTCTGGTGGTCGTGGGGCGAACGCATGCACCGCGTCGACGACGTGGGCGGCGCGGCCATGAAACTGGCCCACGTCCTCCAGCCCCTCCGCCGCTGACCGCTCCCTCCGTCGGCGATCAGCAGGCTCCCTGGAAAGCTCGGGCGCCGCCCCAACGGCGGCGCCCGTGAGACCGGGCGTGTCCCGCGGGGCCGTGGCCGGAACGGCGCGGCAGCCACGGACCTCGCGGGACACGTTCGCCGGATCAGCCCTCCCCGGCCAGGCCACGACACCCCGCGGCACCTCGCGGACACCGGGATGAACCGGTCGGAATCGTCCCCTACGATCGGCTCGAACCCGCCGCGGGACCACGGCGAGGTGTCCAGGCACCACAATGGCCGGGGAGGGTCTGCCGTATGTCACTTCTCGCCGCCGAGCCGTTCCTGCCCTGGGCGCAGGACGGAACCCCCGAGCACGCCTGCGGGGACCCGACGCCCACCACCGCGTGCCGGCTCGTCTGGAACGTCTCGCACAACAGCGGGTTCACCGAGTTCTTCTCGACCTGGCTCGACGGGCCCCTCACCACCCTCTTCTGGATCGTCGTCACCTTCGTGATCGCGCTGATCCTGAAGAGCATCGCGCACCGCATGATCACCAGGGTGACGGTGCGGATGTCCGAGGGCACGATGACGGAGCGGGCCAGGGAACGGTCCCGGACGGTCTTCGAGGGCAGCCCCACCCTGCTCAACAAGCGGCGGGCGCAGCGCGCGCAGACGCTCGGCTCGGTGCTGCGCTCCATCGCGTCCGTCCTGATCATGGGGACGGCTGCGTTCAGCATCCTCGGCTCGCTCGGCCTGAACCTCGCGCCGATCCTGGCCAGCGCGAGCGTCATCGGCGTCGCGGTCGGCTTCGGCGCGCAGAACATCGTCAAGGACCTCCTCGCCGGACTGTTCATGCTGCTGGAGGACCAGTACGGCGTCGGCGACTTCATCGACGTCGGCACCGCCAAGGGCACGGTCGAGGCCGTCACGCTGCGGGTCACCCGGATGCGGGACATGGACGGCGTCGTCTGGTACGTCCCGAACGGCGAGATCAAGAAGGTCGGGAACGAGTCGCAGAACTGGGGAAGGGCCGTCCTCGACATCCCCGTCGACATCCACGAGGACACCGAGAAGGTCAAGGAGATCCTGCAGGCCGCCGCCGACGAGCTCGCCGCCGACGAGCGGTGGAAGGACCTCGTCCTGGAGACGCCGTCGGTGTGGGGCGTGCAGGCGCTCGCCGGCGACGCCCTCGTGATCCGCGTCGTGCTGAAGACGGCGCCGGGCAAGCAGGGCGACATCGCCCGCGAGCTGCGCGAACGCGTCAAGCGGGCGTTCGACGAGGCGGGCGTCACGGTCGCCACCCCCGCCACCCCCTAGTGGATCAAGGTGAGGACGGCGCCGGCTCTCACATAGGGTGGGAGGCGCTATGGCTGAACAGGTGACCTTCTACGAAGCGGTCGGCGGCGAGGAGACCTTCCACCGGCTGGTGCACCGCTTCTACCAGGGCGTCGCGGACGACCCCGACCTTCGCGCCCTCTACCCCGAGGAAGACCTCGGGCCCGCCGAGGAGAGGCTGCGCCTCTTCCTGATCCAGTACTGGGGCGGCCCGACCACCTACAGTCAGCGGCGCGGGCATCCCAGGCTGCGGATGCGGCACGTCCCGTTCGTCATCGGCCAGGCCGAGCACGACGCCTGGCTGCGCCACATGCGGGACGCGGTCGACGAGCTGGAGCTGCCCGAGCACCTGGAGAAGCAGCTCTGGGACTACCTCACGATGGCCGCGCGGAGCATGGTGAACGCCCCGACATAAGCGGGTAGATCGCCCTGTATGACGCGATTCCCGTGGTGGCGTAACGCCGTCGTGTACGAGGTCTACGTCCGCAGTTTCGCCGACTCCGACGGGAACGGCGAGGGCGACCTCCAGGGGATCCGGTCCCGGCTCGGCCACCTGCGCGACCTCGGCGTGGACGCGCTGTGGCTCACCCCGTTCTACACGTCGCCGCTCGCGGACGGCGGCTACGACGTGGCCGACTACCGCGACGTCGACCCGCGCTTCGGCACGCTCGATGACTTCGACGCCCTGGTGGCGGACGTCCACGCGCACGGCCTCCGGCTGATCGTCGACATCGTGCCGAACCACTCGTCCGACCGGCACCCGTGGTTCCAGAAGGCGCTCGCCGCGCCGCCCGGGTCGCCCGAACGGTCCCGCTACATTTTCCGGTCGGGAAGGCAAGGCGAACAGTCCGTTCCGGGGCGTCACCCCGCAGGTGAACGTCGCGGCGAGGAGGAGCCGCCGAACGACTGGCCGTCCGCGTTCGGCGGCCCGGCCTGGACGCGGGTGGACGACGGCGAGTGGTACCTGCACCTGTACGCGCGCGAGCAGCCCGACTTCAACTGGCGCCACCCCGATGTGCGGCGAGAATTCGAGGAGATCCTGCGCTTCTGGCTCGACCGCGGCGTGGACGGCTTCCGCATCGACGTGGCCGCCGGACTGTTCAAGGACGAATCGTTCCGCGACCTGGACGGACGGAACCGCCACCTACTGAACGGCCCCATGTATGGCCGTCCAGAAGTCCACGACGTGTACCGGAAGTGGCGGCAGATCCTGGACGAGTACGACGACGATCGCATGGCCATAGGCGAGGTATGGACGGAAGGGACGGAAGACCTCGCGCTCTACCTGCGTCCAGACGAACTGCACCAGGTCTTCCAGTTCGACTTGCAACTCGCCCCATGGTCGGCGACGGCGTTCCGTGATGTGGTGACGGCCGCTGTGGAGGCCGTCGCGCCTACTGGGGCCGCGCCGACCTGGGTGCTGTCCAGTCACGACTCCATTCGTCATGTCACCCGGTATGAACAGCCGGAGAGCGTCCCTGGCATCGGCCATGCGCGGGCTAAGGCGGCGCTGCTCATGCTCTTGGCGCTTCCAGGGTCGGCGTACCTGTACCAGGGGGAGGAACTGGGCCTGCCAGAGGTGACCGACCTCCCGGACGAGGCGCGACAGGACCCGATCTGGAAACGCACGAACGGGCGACTGGCGGGACGGGACGGCTGCCGGGTCCCGCTCCCCTGGTCGGGCACCGCCGAGCCTTACGGCTTCTCGCCTGACGGCGTCCGTCCTTGGCTGCCGATGCCGGAACGGTGGGCGTCCATGACCGTCGAGGCGCAGTCGTCCGACCCGTCGTCCATGCTGGCGTTCTACCGCGAGGCGCTGGCGCTGCGCCGCCGCCTGCTGGACGACCTGCCCGCGGACATGGAGTGGCTCGGCTCCTCCGACACGGCCGTCTTCTTCAGGCGCGGCCCGCTCGTCTGCGCGCTCAACTGCGGCGAGAACCCGATCCGCCTCCCGCCGGGCAGCCCGCTCCTGACCAGCACTCCCCTGTACGGCGACCTCCTCCCGGGCAACGCCGCCGCCTGGCTCACCACCCGCTGAACGCGGCGACGCGGTGTGCCGGCCGCGCCAGGGGTCAGCGCACGG
Source organism: Actinomadura sp. 9N215 (assembly GCF_044326345.1). NCBI lineage: Bacteria > Bacillati > Actinomycetota > Actinomycetes > Streptosporangiales > Thermomonosporaceae > Actinomadura > Actinomadura sp. 9N215. Next base: position 43,205 of record NZ_JBIRBA010000004.1, read on the forward strand.
CACGGCACACCGCGAGTTCCGCTGTGGCAGTGGTCCTGCTGACGGCAGGTCCTGCCACGGCGGGGTTCCGCTACAGCGGCGGGCGCTGGAACTGGAGCGGATCGTCGGCGGACGGTCCGGTCGTGAGCGTCTGCGCGCCTGGGTCGACGCCCGCCCAGCGCTTGACGTACGCGATCGACTTGGCCTTCTCGTCGGCGGGCAGCCGGTCGATGAGGCGTGCGCTGTGGTTCATGCCAGGAGCGACGTACACGGCCGAGTCACGGCTTCCCCGGCCGAGACGGAACGGCTCGGAACCCCACGGGTCGTTCGAGCCGTAGAGGAACAGCATCTGGCTCGCGTTCCGCTGCACCCAGCGGTCGATGTCGCGCATGGCGCGGCCGTGGTCGAAACGCATCCGGATGTCGCTCGGGACGTACGTGCGCGGCTGGTAGCTGCTCTCGTACCGCAGCAGCGGGCGCAGGTGCTTGAACTTCGGCGAGGGCCAGCCGAGCTCGGTGCCCGCCTGGTAGTAGTACGGGATGTAGGGGGCGAGCCCCTGGTCGCTGTAGAAGGACAGGCCCGAGATGGTGTCGAGCGACTGGTAGAGCTCGTCGTCGGACGCGTCCACCGACGGCAGGGACGCGCAGTCGGACTGCAGGCTGTACTGCCAGAACGCCCACTCGTAGTCCATCACCGAGTTCTCGAACGCGCGGTCCTGGGTGCGCAGGATCTCGAACGTCCAACCGCCCTTGTCGGCGGCGGCCTTGAAGCGGTCGAGCATGGCGGGACGGCGTTCGAGGAACTCCCGCGCGAGGCCCTGGAGGTGGGCGCGGCACTTGGGGTCGTCGCCGACCGTCTGGAAGAACCTGTCGTAGGCGCGGTCGTCGTCGTTGCGCACGTCGTTCGGGGCCACGTAGACGACGCTGCCGTCGACGTCATGCGGGTAGAAGCGCTTGTGGTAGACGGCGGTCATGCCGCCCTTGCTGGCGCCCGTCGAAATCCACTTGGTGTTGTAAATCTTCTTCAGTTCGCGGATGAGCCGGTGCTCGTCCGTCGCGGCCTGCCAGATGTTGTCCTTCGTCCAGTCCGCGGGCTCGGGACGGGACGGGGTGAAGTAGCGGTACTCGACGGAGATCTGGTTGCCGTCGACCAGCGCCGCCGGCTCGGACGTGAACATCACCTCCGGCGTGTTGTAACCGCTGGTGTAGAGCACCATGGGCCGGTCGGCCGCCTTGTGCTGCAGCATGACGCGCTGCGCGAACCACTTCCCCTTGGGGTTGCGATGGTCGACCGGCTGTTTGTATTCGAGCCAGAACCACCGGTAACCGGGCAGCGTCGAAGTCTTCTCCGTCACCTGCATTCCGGGAATCGCCTTGAGCCGGTCGAGAATGTCGCCGGCCTGGGCCGTACCCGCTTGGGCGGTGCTCGCCTGGTCCGTGACTGCCAGCGCCGCAGTGGTGCCGGCCCCGGTCACTCCCGCGGCGAGCAGCAGTGCCATCGCTCCTCGTGAGACGCGCCGCATTTGTGCCCCTTCCACGTGGGATCTCCACATTCGCGTCGCGACAATAGAGCGAGAAGTGGGCCGGAAACGGATTGCTGCAGTGCTTGTTATCTATCCGTGACGGCCCGGTTGTCACCCGGACAGCCGGGGCCACAACGGTCAGATGGCGCCACCGGTGAGGAAGTGGGCGACCAGCCACCCGAGGCCGAGGACGAGGGCCAGCCGGCGCAGCTGCCAGCCGAGGGGCTTGCCGCGAATGGCGAAGACGTTCCAGACGAGCTCGGAGAGCGTGTCGCCGTCCCGGCGGTTGAAGACGGCGGGCAGCTCGATGGCGAAGAACATCAGGATCCAGAGGATCCATGCAGCGAGATAGGGGGACATTGGACGCTTTCTCCAGCGAAGACGAACTCCTTATTTCCGGTAATACCCGGTAATAATGATCGCTAGACGGCATCGAAACCGGCGTCCCTGCGTGGGGTGTTGGCGTCAGGCGGGTGGGGTGTTGGCGTCAGGCAGGTGGGGTCAGTGTGATGCCGTCGTCCCAGGGGGCCAGGCGCTCGAAGAACCGCTCGTCGTGCCAGCGGCCGTCCACGTGGATGTGGCGGCGGGCCGTCCCCACGGCCGTGAAACCGTTCCGCTCCAGGACGCGCTGTGACGCGAGGTTGTCGACCCTCGTGAACGCCTCGACGCGGTGGAGACCGAGGCCGTCGAAGGCCACGTCCAGCGCCTGCCTCAGCGCCTCGGTCGCGACACCGCGTCCGGCGTGCGCGCGCGCCACCCAGTAGCCGACGAAGCAAGTCTGCAGTGGGCCGCGCAGGATGTGGTTGAGCGATATCCGTCCGGCGAGCTCACCGTCGACCAGGATGACGCCGGGCCACATCTCCCCCGTCGCGTACGCCTCGACCAGGCTGTGCAGGTTGTCGCGCTGGCCGTCGACGGTGAAGTACGAGTCGTCGCGTTCCGGCTCCCAGGGACGCAGGTAGGCGCGGTTGGACCTGCAGAGCGCGGCGAGGGCCTCGGCGTCCGCCATCTGGACGACGCGGAGCCGCACCCCCGGCTGAGGGCGGTCGGCCAGCGGGGGCGGCGGGCCGGCGAGGGCCGTCATGCCGTGGGCGCCGTGTAGCGGCCGATGAACTCCCGTTCTTCCGGTGTGAAGCGGCGCAACCGGTTGGTCTCCGGGTCGAACGCGGCGAGGGTCGAGGTCGCCTCGACGTACACGTTCTCGTCGTCCCGCACCTCGTAGGCCAGCGTGAACGAGGCGGCGCGGGCCTCGGTCACCCACGTCTCCACCCGGATCGGGTAGACGGTCGGCAGCAGCGGCCGCAGGTAGTCGATCTCGTGCCGCGAGATCACCATGCCGCGGACCGGTTTCTCCCCCTTGCGGACCGGGTCGCCGTGGAACATCTCCAGCCGCGCGTCCTCCAGGTAGCCGAGGAACTTGACGTTGTTCACGTGGCCCTGGGAGTCGATGTCGCCGAACCGGACGTGGAACTCGTAGACGTGCCGGTACTCGGCTGCGGGCAGATCGGTCTGCTGCATGTCCTCGCCTGGGGGTACGGGGAACCGGTCCGGGCCGATGTTACCGGCAGTAGGTTCACCGGCCCGGCCCCTCCCCCGCGCGCCGCCCTCGGTGGTCGCGCGGCCGTCCCGGGTCACGCGTGCCGAACGGGCGCGGGCTCCTGCTCAACGGGTGTGGGTCTCACTGGGCAGGGGCGAACGGGTCGGACACCGTTCCGGTCGGGGTCGCGGAGGCCGCCGCCCGGACCAGGGCGACGAAGTCCTCCAGGCAGGAAATGCACTGGGAGGCGTGGTGGCTGAGCTCCTGGATCTCCTGGTCGCTGAGCACGCCGTTCGCCGGAGCGAAATCGCGGACGTGGGCGCACGAGGCCGCGTCCGGCTCGGACTCGGGCCGCGGACGGTCCGGGGACCGTTGCCTGCACGTGAACGCGGCCAGCATCTCGTCGATCCGGTCGGCGGCCTCCGTGTAGCCCGCCGCATAGGCCTCCGCGTACGCCTGCGCGGCCTCGGTGATCAGATGCAGTTCCTCCCGCTGGGCGCTGTAGGGGCCGGTCGCGGCGCACCGGTCGGCGAGCAGGTCGAGCGTCCGGCCGAGGCGGAGGGCCGCGTCCGCGTGGTCGCTCCTCGCCGCGACCCGGTACCAGCGGGCCGCCTCACCCAGGTTGCCGTCCGCGTCGTGGAGGCGGGCCAGTTCGTACGCGGCCCGGTCCAGGTCGAGGGAGTCGACGAACGCCGCGTGCCGCGCGCTGGCGATGTCGTCGAACTGCTGCCGGCGGATCTCCTCCTGCAGCCGTCCATAGCCGACCGCGAACTCGGCCTCGGGCATCCGGGCGATGGCGGACGCGGCGGCGGCCAGCATGGCGTCCAGATTCATGTGCGGCCCTCCAGTTCGACCGGCGCCGGCTCGCGGAGCAGTTCCTCCAGCCGCCTGCGCGCCCGGTGCACATGCGTCTTCGCCGAGCCTTCGCTCATGCCGAGGATCCGGGCGACCTCCGGCATCGGGAACTCCAGCAGGCAGTGCAGCGCGACGGCCTCCCGCTGGCGGCGGGGGAGGCTCCGCACCGCGGCCATGAGGTCGAGCCGCCCGTCCGTCCCGCGCTCCCCGGCGCTCGGAAGCCCGGCGTCCCCGCGCGTGATCATGTCGTCCAGCGACGTGCACTGCTCGCGCGCCTTCGCCTGCCAGCGCCGCAGCATGGTCGTCGCGACCCGGAACAGCCAGGCGCCCGGCTTGTCATACGTGACGAGCTCGTCCCACCTGCGCTGCGCGGCGAGCATGCACTCCTGCGCGATGTCCTCGACCCAGCGGCCGTCGGACGTCTGGGACCGCAGGTATCCGGTGATGCGCGGCATCCAGTGGCGGTAGAACTCGGGGAACGACGACAGCGTCTCGCGGGCCTCCCGGTCCGCGTTCACCGCATCGCTCCCGAGTCGGTGGACGTTCCGCACATGAGACGCACGCCTCCGTCCCCGGCCCCCTCGACCACCAGGACTCCCGGCGCCCGCCTTACCGCCGCCAGGACGCCCGGCGACCGCAGGACGGCGGCCAGGGTCGCACGCCGCTCGCGCTCCAGCAGGACGGCGGCGCGGCGGCCGACCGCCAGGCGCAGGACGTTCACCAGCCCGGGCCCCAGACACGCCGGAACGACCACGGCGACCTCCCACGACAGCGACTCGAACACGGGGACTCCTCGGGTATCCGCGCGATGCTGAGAGCGACTTCCGCCTCAGCAGTCTTACGCAAATAACTGCCGCCAGAGGTCACAATCGTTGACATCCATCCCAAAATAGCCGCACCACCTGCGCCGATATCGGAGCGTGATCGGCACCCCGCATGACCGCCAGGTCATTTCGGGGAGCCCGTTATCCGACCGCCAAAATGATCTCATTCATCCCACCTCACCAATGTCCGAAGCGCACTTTGCTCGTGCACCAGAACCAGTGAGAACGGCGGCAGCCACTGCCAATCCGAGGCGTTGGGACGACCTGCACCCCACTCGTCGAGGGCATTCGCGACACCTCATCACGTCAGGTCCAGGAGCCCGGCGCGGCGGTTGATCCTGATCGTTCATGAGCCGACGCAATCCGCCGCCCGACTCAGGACACGGCAAAGGACCCGAACAACCCGACGCGCATTCGACACCACCACCACGGGCGGAACGAGAGCGACGACCTGGCGATCGAACGGTTGAGCCCGACGTCGGGGACGGTGCCGTGCCGTCCAATCTCAGCATTCAGGGCCGTCCGTCAGTGCGCACGCGCCGAAACGGCGAGGCGGTGAGGCGGTGAATGGCGTACCGGCACCTCGGCTGGCCGCCGTTCCGCACCGCGCCTCCCAAGTGCCGTTGCCTTGGAAGGCGCAGTGCGGTGCGGACGGTCTGGGTCAGTCGCGCTTGAGCTTGCGGTGTGTGACGCGGTGCGGGCGGGCGGCGTCGGCGCCCAGGCGCTCGATCTTGTTCTTCTCGTAGTCGGCGAAGTTGCCCTCGAACCAGAACCAGTTCGAGCCCTCTTCCCACGCGAGGATGTGCGTGGCGATGCGGTCCAGGAACCACCGGTCGTGCGACGTGATCACGGCGCAGCCGGGGAACTCCAGGAGGGCGTTCTCCAGGCTGGACAGGGTCTCGGTGTCGAGGTCGTTGGTCGGCTCGTCCAGGAGAAGGATGTTGCCGCCCAGCTTGAGCGTCAGCGCCAGGTTCAGGCGGTTGCGCTCGCCGCCGGACAGGACGCCCGCCGGTTTCTGCTGGTCGGGGCCCTTGAACCCGAACGCCGCGACGTACGCGCGGGACGGCATCTCGACCTGCCCGACGTTGATGTGGTCGAGGCCGTCCGAGACGACCTGCCACACCGTCTTCTTCGGGTCGATGCCGCCGCGTCCCTGGTCGACGTAGGACACCTTGACGGTCTCGCCGAGCCGCAGTTCGCCGCCGTCCGGCTGCTCCTCGCCGACGATCATGCGGAAGAGCGTGGTCTTGCCGACGCCGTTCGGGCCGATGACGCCGACGATGCCGTTCGGCGGCAGGTTGAACGACAGGTCGTCCATCAGGACCCGGTCGTCGAAGCCCTTCGTCAGCTTGTCCGCCACGATGACGGTGTTGCCCAGGCGCGGGCCCGGCGGGATCTGGATCTCCTCGAAGTCCAGCTTGCGGGTCTTCGCGGCCTCGGCCGCCATCTCCTCGTACCGCTCCAGGCGGGCCTTGCTCTTCGTCTGCCGCGCCTTCGGGTTCGACCGGACCCACTCCAGCTCGTCCTGGAGGCGCTTCTTGCGCTTGGCGTCCTTGTTGCCCTCGACCTTCAGCCGCTCGGCCTTCTTCTCCAGGTAGACGGAGTAGTTGCCCTCGTAGGGGTAGCAGCGGCCCCGGTCGAGCTCCAGGATCCAGGTGGCGACGTTGTCGAGGAAGTACCGGTCGTGGGTGACGGCCAGGACGGTGCCCTCGTACTTGGCGAGGAACTGCTCCAGCCACTGGACGCTCTCCGCGTCGAGGTGGTTGGTGGGCTCGTCCAGCAGCAGCAGGTCGGGGGCTTCGAGCAGGAGCTTGCACAGCGCGACGCGGCGGCGCTCACCGCCCGACAGCTTCGTCACCTCGGCCTCGCCCGGCGGGCAGCGCAGCGCGTCCATCGCCTGTTCGAGCTGGCTGTCGAGGTCCCACGCGTTGCGGTGGTCGAGCTGCTCTTGGAGCTTGCCCATCTCCTCCATCAGCTCGTCGGAGTAGTCCGTCGCCATCTTCTCGGCGATCTCGTTGAACCGGTCGACCATCGCCTTGGTCTCGGCGACGCCCTCCTGCACGTTCCCGAGGACGGTCTTCTCCTCGTTCAGCGGCGGCTCCTGCTGCAACATGCCGACGGTGAACCCCGGCATGAGGCGCGCGTCCCCGTTGGACGGCTGTTCCAGACCGGCCATCATGCGCAGCAGCGTCGACTTACCGGTGCCGTTCGGTCCCAGGACACCGATCTTCGCGCCTGGAAGGAAGTGCAGGGTGACGTCGTCCAGGACAACCTTGTCGCCATGTGCCTTGCGCACACGCTGCATCGTGTAGATGTACTCGGCCATATCCGCAAGCCTAGAGGGTCCCGCGAACTGTTTATCGCACAGCTGCGCTCACACCAGGCCCCCGCGACGGGAAGTCAGACACGAACACACGAGACAGCCCACCCGCCTCCGTCCGCCTCTGCGGTAGGACCTCCGTGGCCCCAGAGTCGGGAGGCAAACACAACCACGCGGCCGGGCGGGCTGGGATCGTCTGGTCGTCTGGTCATGCGGTAGGAACACCGGCCGGGCAGGGCCGGAAGGCAACATTGATGTGTGGGGCCGGGTGGGTGGGATGGGGGCTGGGTGTGCGATTAGGCGGCGGGGGCGCCGGGGCCCTCCAGGGCGGGGAGGCAGACGCGGTCGCGGCCGGACGACTTGGCGCGGTAGAGGGCCAGGTCGGCGGCGGCCAGGAGTTCCAGGAGGTCCTCGCCGTGCGTGCGGAACAGCGCGACGCCCACGGACACGGTGACCGTCACCGTCCCCTCTTCGGCGGGGACGGCGAGTCGGCGCACCCGGCCCCGGAGCCGCTCCGCCACGCGGCACGCCTCGACGGTGTCGGCGCCCGGCAGGAGGACCACGAACTCCTCGCCGCCGAAGCGGCCCACGACGTCGTAGTCGCGCAGCTGGTGGCAGAGCGTGCTGGCGACGCCGACCAGCACCTGGTCGCCCATGAGGTGCCCGTGGGTGTCGTTGACCCGCTTGAAATGGTCGATGTCGATCAGCAGGAGCGCCACCGCGTCATGGGTGCGCTGCGCCCTGGACAGCTCGGTGTCGGCCTCCCGCTGCCATGCCGCCGCGTTGAGCAGCCCGGTCTTGGCGTCCGTGCGCGCGGCCGCCTGAAGTTGCTGGTGCATGAGGCTGCGCTGCAGCAGGACGACCGGTGGCAGCGCCAGGATCAGCAGGGCCAGCGACAGCGCGCTCGTGATCGCCACGAGGATGCCGACGCACAGCTCCACCACGTCCAGGAGGAGGCTCTCGCGCGTCCACAGGACGTCCCGCCAGCGGCTCTCGGGGTTCGCCGCGTGCGCTGCGACCGCGACGATCGCCGTGTTCACGACGGTGAACAGCGCCGCGCATCCCACGGCCGCCGGGATGCCCGGGTACGCGTCGACGAGCCACTGCGGCGCCCCCTCCAGCGGTTCGGGCACCACGAGGTGGAACACCATGGACGCGCCCGCCCCGGCGATCCCGTGCGCGCCCGCGACGAGGGCCCGCCGGTAGACCAGCGTCCGGCGCACCCGGAACTGCAGCAGCGCCTGGAGCGGGACGGGGATCAGGAGCACGTACACCGGCGGCAGCAGCAGCGCGACCGGCAGCCACCACGCCGACAGCAGGTCACGGGCGACTCCGGCCGGCATGCCGAGCCGCCGCGTCGCCTCGATGCAGACCGCCCCGCACGCCAGCAGGGCCGCGAACGTCGTCAGATCGTCGGCCCGGTAGGGCGTGCTGACCAGCCCCGCGACGGTGAGCCCGAGATGGACGGCCACGACCACCGGCACATAGATCACGAGCAGGGACGGACGCCCCAGTAGCGCCCGGCGCCTGGGCCTGCGGGCCAGCTCCCCACCACGGTCCTCGGCGGACGACTGCACTGCCGTCATCCTTCCCCCTTACGCGCATCACGTTGTGTAACACGATAGTTGCAACGTGTGCGGAAGGGGCGTGAAACAGGTACGTTCGGGAACGCACATGCGGGTGACCGTTGAGATCACCACGCATCAGGGTCCGCGGACTCGCGGCCCGAGGCAATCCTGAGGGGGATACCACCATGCGCGGCGTTTCCTGGATCTGACCAGGCCGCAGAACCCCGACGGTGCGGGGGTGCCGACCGGCGGCGACTGCATCTGTCGGCCACGCCCCCGCTCGCCAACCCCCGAGACAGACGCCGCACGTTCCCAAACCCCGGCGTCCCCGGACACCCCGTCCCTGGGTACCACGGCCTCGAACACCCCCTCCCCGAACACCGTCTCCCCTGACGCCGTCTCCCTAGGGCCGCCCCCCTGACACCGCGCCTCCGGCCACCGCGCCTTGGCGGGCGGTGCGCCTCAGGGCGTCGGGTTGGCGGGCGGTGTGGTACGGGGGCGCGTTGGGTGGCGTTGCGGGCTCGAGGGGCGCCTTGCTGGGCGTTGTCTTGGGGCTCTGGGCAGGTTGCGGGACGCGGTGGCTCCGGGGGGTTAGGCGGCCTTGGGTTGGTCCTCGTCAGTTGTGGGGGTGGTCAGGGCCCATTCATCGGCCGCGTCGCGGGCCAGTTGGAGGTCTTCTTCGTTGAGGGGGCCGCCTCGCTGGATGGGGCGGAAGTCGGCCGTGCCGCGGACGAGGTCGGGGCCGAGCGTGGTGGCCTCGACCTCGGCGGAGAAGCGCCATTGGCCCTCGCGCTCGTACTGCCGGATGCGCAGGCGGCCCGTGACGAGGACGGGGGTGCCGCGCTGGAACTCGGACGCGTTGACGTTGTCGGCGAGGTTCCGCCAGCAGTTGACGGTCAGGAACAGCGTGTCGATGTCCTGCCACTGGCCGGACTGCCGGTCGTAGCGCCGGGGCGTGCAGCCGACCCTGAGGGACAGGAACGGCGTTCCGTTGGTCGTCACGGCGTAGCGGGGCTCTGCGGCGACCCAGCCGGTGATGGTGATGTGCGCCTCGTTCATCGCGGTCCTCCGTTGTCTCGCGCGTACGAGTCCACGGTGGCGCAACGAGTGGGAGCGGCGGGAGCGGGAGCTCGAATGTGGATAACTCAGCCGCGGCCGAGGGCGACGTCCACGTCCTGGCGGAAGCGGGCGTAGACCTGGAGGTCGTCCTCGATGGGCACGATCACCTTCTCGTGCGCGACGCGTTCGATGCCCAGGCGCATGTGGTGCTCCATCTTGTCGCCGTGTTTGGCGGAGGACAGGGCGACCAGGTTGCGGCAGGCGGACGAGGTGAGCCACCCCATTCCCAGCGTGCACACGACCAGGACGGCGACGTACGGGATGAGGCCCGCCTCGCCGACGAGGCCGCCCGGGTCTTCTCCGCCGGCGTCCAGCAGGCCGTAGGCGACGAGGAAGCCGATCCACACGACGCTGAGGACGGCGACCAGCACCAGGAAGTACTGCCAGGTCTTGACCAGCCACCACCAGCGCGGCACCTGGTTGAACGTGGGCAGCGCGTCCTTGAGCGACTCGCCGAGGGCCTCGGGGATCTCGGTGGCGTGGGAGCGGGCGGCGGCGCGGACGGAGCGTCCCCAGTGGGCGGGGAGTTCCGGAGTGATGCCCTCGGTGACGCCTTGGAGGGCGGTGTCGACGTCGCCTTGCTGGGCGCCGATCGGGCCGGTGAAGGCGCCGCGGAGCTCCTCGCGCAGTTCGGTGAGGCGCATCCGGCGCAGCGGGTCGGAGCGCAGGCGGGCGACGATGGCGGCGACGGGCCAGCCGACGAAGTCGGCGGCGCGCAGCTCGTAGGCGCTCTCCATCGCCTCGGCGACGGCGGGCGCGCCCGCGGCGTCGGTGAGGGCCTGGACGAGGTCGCCGCGGCGGCCGTCGTCGATGGTGGTGGGCGGCTCGGTGTCGGCGCGGTAGCCGATGAAGCGCTCGGCGGCCCTGTCGACGTCGGCGGACAGCCGCTCGGTGCGGGCGCGGCGGGCGGCGACGGTGTCGACGAGGATGTCGCGGAAGCCGTAGACGCCGTCGTCGGCGACGGCGGAGGTCGTGACGATGCGCGGGTCGGCGAGGCCCTCGGCCTCCAGGAGGCGGCGCAGGTCGGCGACGCAGTCGTCGATCTCGTGCGGGGCGAGCCGGTCGACCTGGTTGAGGACGATGAGGGTGACGCCGGTGTGCCGCGCGAACGGGACGATGTAGTTGCGGTGCAGGGCCGCGTCGGCGTACTTCTGCGGGTCGACGACCCAGACGAGCAGGTCGGCGATGGTGACGAACCGGTCGACCTCGGCGCGGTGCATCGCCTGGATGGAGTCGTGGTCGGGCAGATCGATCAGGACGAGACCCTGCAGCGAGGAGTCGGCGCGTTCCAGGTCGAGGGCGCTGGCGCGGGCGTAGCGGTGGCGTTTGTCGACGTCCAGCCAGTCGAGGAGGGGGCCGGCGCCGTCCAGGCCCCAGACGCAGGCGTGCGCCTGGGACGTCATGGGGCGCCGCATCCCGGTCGGCGAGAGTTCCAGCCCGCAGATGGCGTTGAACAGGGACGACTTGCCGCTTCCCGTGCCGCCGGCGAGGGTCACGACGGTGTGCTCGCCGGACAGCCGGAGCCGCTGCCCGGCCCGGTCGAGGAGCGCCCCCGCCTCGGCCAGGACGGGCTGGTCGAGCCGTCCGGCGCCCGCGCGGACGAGCCGGTCGAGGCCGTTGAGGCGGTCGGTCAGCCCGGGCGGACCGGCGGGAACGGTGGCCGCGCCGGGGCCGGACGCGCCGAGGATCGGGATCCCGCCGGTTCCCGGCGGCGAGTTCGCGGGGATGGCCGAGGTGGTCATCGGGCAACCTCGAGGTTGTAGGTGGCCTGGTACAGCTGGACGGGGACGGTCTCGTCCGGGATGCCGGCGGAGTCGAGCACCTGCTCGAACCGGATGGACTCCTCGTCGAACAGCATCCCGATGCGGCTGCGCAGGTCGGCGCGGGCCTTGGCGCCCATGCCGCGCAGCGACTCGGCGCCGAACAGCGCCTTCAGCAGCCGCTGCGGGACGGCGCTGTTGCCGCCCTCGACGGCCACGTCGGACGTGCCGTACCCGAGCAGGCCGATCATCAGGACTAGGGAGACCGCCTCGGTGTCGAACGACACCAGCTTCGCGACCGAGCGCTTGGTGACGCCCTCGGTGCGGATCAGCTCCTGGACGTGGTCCTGCCAGGAGCTGACGGCCCGGGTGACGCGGCGCGACAGCTCCGGGGAGACGTGCCCGACCTCGGCGTCCGCCGCGGCGAGGACCTGCCGTCCGGCCGGGTGGTCGCGCCAGCGGGCGATGACCTGCTCGGCACCGTGCTCGGCGGACGCCATGATCAGCGATTCGAGGCCGCTGCGCAGCGCCGCCTTCAGCGCGCGGACGCGGGCCGGGCTGCGGCTGCGCCGCCGCGCGGACCGGCCGCGCCTGGACCGCTGGGCGTGCAGGGAGCGCAGCAGGTCGCCGGTGCCGGCGAAGTCCTGCCAGCGGGCGAGGACCTCGCCGCGCAGCAGGGAGCCGTTGCGGGTGGCCTCGTCGAGCTCGGCGAGCGCGGTGCCGTACCCGGCCTCGACCTCCCTGGCCAGCTCGCCGCGCTGCTCGACCTGCGCCTCGACCTGGCGGGCGAGCTCGGGGACGCGGGTGCGGAAGCTGTCCAGGACGGCGGCGAGGGTGTCGCTGATGACGATCTCGCGGTCCTCGGCGTCCTCGGCGACGCCGGTGAGCCAGGCGCGGAGGTCCCCGACGGTCTCCTCGGGGAGGCGGCTGTCCTCGATCCGGGTCTCGGGGATCGTGAAGCGGCGCGCGTCGCCGACCTCGTTGTCGTCCAGCATCTCGCCGAAGTGCTCGACGATCTCGGCGCCCTGCGGCCCCGCGCCCTGCGGCACCCGGGACAGGACGACGCCGATCGTCGCACCGTTCTCCTTCGCGCGCTGGAGCATCTGCCAGACCTGCGCGTCGGCGTACCGGGCGGCGGTGGTGACGCACAGCCACAGGTCGGCGGCGGACATCAGCTTGGTGGCGAACTCGTAGTGGTCCTCGAAGACGGAGTCGAAGTCGGGGCTGTCGAGGAGCGCGAGGCCGGGCGGGAGGACGTCGCTGGTGATGATCACCAGCTGGTCGCCGGCGATGGCGTCGGGGGCCGGGCCGCGGACACGTCCCATGCCCGGCAGCAGCGGCCCCTCAAGGAACCACCGCGCGTGGTCGGGGTGGCAGACGAGGATCGGGCTGCTGGTGGTCGGGCGGAGCACGCCGGTGGCGCTCACGCGGGCCCCGACCAGCGTGTTGACCAGCGTCGACTTGCCCGCGCCCGTGGACCCGCCGAGCACCACCAGCATCGGCGCGCCCGCGGCCTGGATGCGCGGGAGGACGTAGTCCTGGAGCTGGTCGCGCAGCTCGTCACGGGCTTCGCGGGCCTCCTGGACGCCGGGGACGTCGAGGAGGAAGTTGAACGCGCCGAGGTGGTCGCGCAGGCCGGTGACGGCCCGGATCAGCTCGCCCTGGCGCACCGTGCCGCCCCCGGCGGGCGGCCTGGCGGCGCGCCGCCGTCCGCCGCTCCTGGGCGGCCTGTCGTCCTTGACGCGCTGGGCGTCTTTCCCGGGCTGCGTGCCTTGACCGGACTGGGTGTCGTTGCCGGGCTTTGTGTCACGGCTGGGCTGGGCGTCGTCGCCGGACTGTGTGTCTTGGCCAGGCTGTGTGTCCTCGTCTGGCTGCGCGTTCTTGGCAGGCTGCGCGTTCTTGTCGGGCTGGGTTTCCTTGCCTGGCGGCGTGGCGCCGGCGGACTCCGATTTCGTTGCCGTGGGCGCGTTGCCGCTGGGCTTCGCGTGCCTGCCCGGCCGCGTGCCCTTCGCCGACCGCGCGGCCCTACTGGACTGCGCGCCCTGGCCCGAACGCGTGCTCTGACCTGACTGCGCCGCCTTGGCGGGCTGTGTGCCTTGCTGTGTGCCTTGGTCTGGTCGCGCGTTTTCGGTGGCCTGCGCGTCGTTCTCTCGCTGGGCGCCTTGGCCGGGCTGCCTGCCTCGGCTTGATCGCCTGGCTCGTCCTGGGGGCGCGGGCTCGTCGGACGGCGCGCTCTGGCCCCGCTGCGCGTCCTTGCCGGTCTGGGACGGCTGGGCGGCCTTGCCGCGGCGGGCGTAGCGGCCTCGTTTGGGCTGCTCCTTGGCGGTGGGCAGCTCTTTGGCAGGCTCGTCGGGGGGCTGCTCGCTGGGGGGCTCGGCGGTTTCGGTGTCCGGCGCGTGCTCGGCGTCTTCGGCGGCGGGACGGGCTTTACCGGACGTTCCCTCAGACTTCTCGTCCCTGTCGTCCGCCTGGCCCTCGGGACGCACGGGCTCGTCGCGCGTGTCCGTTTCGGGCGCGGCGTCGTTCCCGGGGAGCGCGGAGTCCTCGATCCCGCGTCCCGGGCCGGCGCCGGCCTGCTCGTCGTGGACCGCGCTCTGCTCTGCCGGGGGTGTCACGGATCCCGTCCCATGTCCGCTCGAATCATGTCGATCTCTCGTGCCACGTTGACCACGTCGCCCACGACCACGATCGCCGGGGGCCTGACCTCGCCGGCGGCCATCTCGTCGGCCACCGTGCCCAGCGTCGCCGTCATCGACCGCTGGCCGGGGAGGGTGCCGTCCTGGATCACGGCGACCGGCGTGTCGGACGACCGACCATAGCGCATGAGGGCCGGTGCGATCAGCGACATCCGTTCCACGGCCATGAGCAGGACGATCGTGCCGCCCCCGCGGCCCAGCGCGGCCCAGTCGACGGTCGAGTCGGGGTGCCCGGGCGGGACGTGCGCGGAGACGACGTGGAACTCCTGCGCGACGCCCCGGTGCGTGACCGGGATGCCGACGGCGGACGGGACGGCGACGGCGCTGGTGATGCCGGGGACGACCGTGACGGGCACGCCGTGCCGGGCGCAGTGGAGCGCCTCCTCGGCGCCGCGGCCGAACACGAACGGGTCGCCGCCCTTGAGCCGGACGACGAAGCGCCCCTGCCTGGCGTGCTCGACCAGGTACTCGTTGATGCGGTCCTGCGCGACCGTCCGCCCGTAGGGGATCTTGGCGGCGTCGATCACCTCGACGTCGGGGGCCAGCTCGTCCAGGAGGCCGCCTGGGGCCAGCCGGTCGGTGACGACGACGTCCGCCATGGCCAGGAGCTGGCGGCCGCGGACGGTGATCAGCCCGGGGTCGCCTGGACCGCCGCCGACGAGGGCGACGCCGGCGGGCTTGCGCCGGGAATGCCGGGATTCGAGGGCGCCGGCGCGGAGGCCGTCCACCACGGCGTCGCGGATGCCGGCGGCGCGCCGCGGGTCGCCGCCGAGCAGGACGCCGACGGTCGCGTCGCCAGCGTGGCCGCTCGCGGGCGTCCAGGCGGGCGAGGACTCGGCGTCGTCGGCCCGGACGGCCCAGATCCGCGCGGCCTCCGCCTCCGCGACCACGTCCGCGTTGACCTTGGCGTCGTCGGTGACGGCCTGGACCAGCCAGGCGCCCGCGCAGTCGCCGGTCCGGTAGCCCCGCCGGTGCCAGGTGATCGTGCCGCGTTCCGCGAGGCCCTGCAGGGACGCCGTGACCTCCGGGGAGACCAGCGTGACGTCGGCCCCCGCGTCCAGCAGCGCGGGCACGCGGCGCTGGGCGACCCGGCCCCCGCCGACGACGAGGACGCGCCGGCCGCCGAGTCGCAGGCCTAGCAGGTACGGGGGCACGTGGTGATTCTCTCGATCGGATGTGCGGATCAGCTGGCGAACTCCGGTGACGGACAGGTGTCTTTGTGGAACAAAGGTACTCGGGTTCAGGAGTGCATGGAGAGGGCCTCCGCCCAGTCGATAGCCGAGCGTGACTCATTCCGTGATCGTTTAGTTACGGGTCTGGGCGTCCTTGCCGCTGACGCCGGCGGAGTCGAACGTGGCGACCTCGTGCAGGACCCGTACCGAGCCCTGGACCAGCGGCAATGCCAGCAGAGCGCCCGTTCCCTCGCCCAGCCTGAGCTCCAGGTCGACGAGCGGGCGCAGGCCCAGCGCGGCGAGGGCGGCGGCGTGGCCGGGCTCGGCCGAGCGGTGTCCGGCGACGCAGGCGCCGATCGCGTCCGGGCAGAGGGCGGCGGCGGCGAGGGCGGCCGCTCCGGCGATCACCCCGTCCAGGACGACGGGGACGCGCAGGGCCGCCGCGCCGAGGACGAATCCGGCGATCGCGGCATGTTCGAGCCCGCCGACCGCCGCCAGCACGTCCAGGGGGGCGGCGTCGGCGTCGGGCAGGCCGTGGCGCGCCAGGGCGGTCCGGACGATCTCGACCTTGTGGGCGTGGGTGGCGTCGTCGATGCCGGTCCCCCGGCCGGTGACCCGTTCGGGCGGGAGGCCGGTGAAGGCGGCGATCAGCGCGGCGGACGCGGTGGTGTTGGCGATGCCCATGTCCCCGGTGATCAGGCAGCGGGCGCCGCCTGCGCTGTTCAGGGCGTTCGAAGGGGGACCGGCGGCCAGGTCGCGGGCCGCTTCGATGCCGACGGTGACGGCGCGGCAGGCCTCGTCCATGGTCATCGCGGGGCTGAGCGTCATGTCGGCGGTGCCGCGCGCGATCTTGCGCGGGAGCAGGCCGGGGGCCGGGTGGAGGTCGGCGGCGACGCCAACGTCGACGACGCTGACCTCCGCGCCGACCTGGGCGGCGAACGCGTTGACGACGGCGCCGCCCGCCAGGAAGTTGGCCACCATCTGCGCGGTGACCTCCTGCGGCCACGGGGTGACGCCCTGCGCGTGGACGCCGTGGTCGGCGGCGAACACGGCGACGGCGGCTGGCTCGGGCAGCGGCGGCGGGCACCGCCCGGCCAGCCCGGCGAGCCTGACCGACAGCTCTTCCAGGACGCCGAGCGACCCGGGCGGCTTGGTGAGGCGTGCCTGATGGTCGCGAGCGTCCCGCATGGCCGCCTCGTCCAGCGGTGCGATGGCGGCGATGGTCTCGTCGATCAGGTTCACGGCGTCCTCTCTCAAATGCCCAGCTCGCCGAGCACGTCCAGGAGGGTGTCGTTGGACGTCCGGTCGCGCACGGCGATGCGCAGCCAGTCGGAGCCGAGCCCTGGGAATGTGTCACCGCGCCTGACGGCGTAGCCACGCTGCCTTAGCAGGGCCCTGATGCCGAGGGCGTCGGGCACGCGCACGCACAGGAACGACGCTCGCGCCTCCGGGACGACGTAGAGGCCGCGTGCGGTGAGTTCCGCGGCCAACCGGTCTCGTTCGGCGGCGAGTGCGACGGCCCAGGCTTCGGCTTCGGCGACGGCCTCCGGTGTGGAGCACGCTTCGATGGCGACGAGCGCGGGCGTGGACACCGGCCAGAGCGGCTGCGCGTCGGCGAGCCGTCCGATCAGATGGGGGTCGGCCAGGACGTATCCGGCGCGCAGGCCGGCGAGGCCCCACGTCTTGGTGAGGGAGCGGATGACGACGATGCCCGCGGGCAGCCTGCCCGCCAAGGTCTCCGGCTCGCCGGGGACGCAGTCCATGAAGGCTTCGTCGACGACGACCGTCCGGCCGTGCGCGGCCAGCGCGGCGACGGCGCCCGCCGGGTGCAGCACGGAGGTCGGGTTCGTCGGGTTGCCGATCACGACGAGGTCGGCGTCGGCGGGGACGACCGCGGGGTCGAGGGTGAAGTCCTTGCCGAGGATCACCCGTTCGACAGTGTGCCCGGCGGCCCTCAGCGCGGCCTCGGGCTCAGTGAACTGCGGGTGCACGACCACCGCCCTGCGCGGCGCCAGGACCCGCGCCAGCAGGACGAACGCCTCCGCCGCACCGGCGGTGAGCAACACCTCGCCGGTGGCCCTGCCGTGCCGCCGCGCGACGGCGCGGCGGGCCGGACGCGGGTCGGGGTAGGCGGCGAGGTCCGCGACGGACGCGCGGAGCCGCTCGGCGAGCCAGGCCGGGGGCATGCCCGTCCGGACGTTGACGGCGAAGTCGGCGAGCCCGTCGCCGACCTCCGCGTCCCCGTGATGCCGCAGGTCGACGTCCGGAAGTCCGGCCGGACCCGCGGTCATGGACGCCCCGTCTCGAAGGGCCGCGGCGCGTTGCTCGTACGACCGGGCCTCGATCGGGTGGGGCTGGCGGACGGTCAACTGGGCCTCCTGCGTCGCTTCCAGGACGGACACCAGGGTTTCACGGCTTGCGAGGCGTTACGTCCTCGATGTCGGCCATGGACTAGGTCGACCCTTTGGCACCTGGTTCGTCCGGCTCGGCGGGCAGGGCGGAAATGGTCTCGATGGGGCGGACGGTCTTGGCCGGGCGCCGTCCCCGCGCCTGGACGTCCCGCTCACCCCACACGACGATCACAGCCGCGCCGAACAACTCACCGGGAGGCGCGCCCAACGGTTGGTCCAACGGCTCGTCGGACGAGTCGTCGGGGTGGTCGTCGGATGGCTTTGGCCGCGCGTTCAGCGGGGTCGCTGTGAGCCGGACGGCCTCCACGGTGAAGCCGTGCTCGGCCAGCGCGTCCATCATCTCCGCGGCGGCCTCGGCGTCGTCCCGCTCCGGTCCTCCTGAGGCCGCGACGGCGACGAGCCGGGCGGGCCGGAGGGCGGCGCACGTCCGGACGGCGTCCGGCCCGCCCGGCCCGGCGAACCCGGGGCCGATGAACACCGCGTCGGGTTCGGGCAGGTGACCGGCCGTGGAGCGCACGTCCCCGGACGCCATCGCGACCTTGACGCCGTGCAGGCGGACGTTCTCCCTGATCCGCTCGCACGTCGCGTAGTCGCGGTCGACGGCGACGACCGCCGCGCCGAAACGCGCGCATTCGATGCCGACCGAGCCGTCGCCGGACTCCACGTCCCACACCATGTCGCCGACCCGTGGGCCGAGCTTGGCCAGGACGAAGGCGCGAACGTCCGGTCGGAGGCGGTCGCCTCCATCGCCGAAGGCCTCCGCGGGCAGCGCCCATCCGGCCGGGCCGGGCGCGGCTCCCGAAATCCAGGTCGATTCGCCGAGTGCGTGCCGGTTGTCCAGGACGAGCACCACATCCGGCTCGTTCCACGGCCGGGTCGTAGCCTCCGCCGGACGGACGTACACGACGCGCTCCCCAGGCCCGTCCAGGTCTTCGCAGACGACGAACGACCGCGGGGTTACGGGGAACAGCGCGCGCGCCAGTTCTGCCGGCCCCGCGCCCGGTCCGGTCAGCACCGCCACCTTGGGGTGGGCTCGGCATGCGTTGACGGCCTGTCTGAGGTGTCCGTCCCTGGCGGAGACGACCAGCGCGTCCTCCCAGGGCAGTCCCGCTTGGGCGAAAGCCCGCGCCACCATGGGCACGGACGGCAGGACCTCTGGGGCATGACCCTGTTCGAGCAGCAGCCGGAGGATTCCGAAGTAGCCGGGGTCGCCGTCCACGACGAGCACGACGTCCTGGTCGGTGACGTCTACGCCTTGCAGCGCCTCCGCCAGATCCTCGGTGGCGACCTTTCGAGCACCAGGCGCCAATGGCAGATCGTCCAGCCGGGTGGGCTCGCCGACCACCAGCGCAGCGCTTTCCAGAGCCGCGCGGGCCGCCTCGCTAAGCGGTGAACCGTCGCGGCCGACGACCGTCAGCATCGCTACCCCGCCAACTGCCTACCGGGCCATTCGCCCGAACATGCCGACCATGTGCTCGCCCTCCGGGTCGACCATGACCACCTGCGCGGCGACCGGGCTGGTGGACGCATCGGCGGCCTCGGCGGCGAGACGTTCCAGTTCCCCCGCGGTCCTGCGGCACAGTTCCCTGCCGCACGGCCCGAGCATTCCCGCGGCCTCCCACCGGTCATAGGCGTCCCTCAGTGTCGGCGCGTCGGCCACGGTGGCGGCCAGCGTGACGTCCCCGCCCATGTCGAGGGTGATCGACTCCAGGACGCCCGCGGTGCCCCACACGCCGCCGACGAAGAGGGCCTGCTCGTCCATCCCGGCGACCAGGACGACCTGCGCGAGCTCGTCCCCGGCCGCCTCCTCGAACGCCGCGCCGAACGCCGCGCTCAGCCTGGTCGGGCCGGGCTCGCCGGGCGCGCCCGCCGGGACGAAGCACGCGTCCGGCAGGCCGGGCAGCATCCGGCGGGCCGCGTCGCGCGCGTGCTCCCCGTAGAGCACGAGCGTCCTGTCCGCGTCGATCACCCGGGCCGTCCCTCCTCGTCCTGGGCGTCGAGCCTCTCGAAGGCGCCGCCCGACCGCCCGCGCGGCGCGCCGGTGGACCCCGATCCGGCCGACGATTCGACCTGCGCCCCGGCCTGCGACGCGGCCCCGGCCCCCACCCCCGACCTGGCCTGCGATCCGGGCGGCGGCGGATCGGGCGCGATCCGGCTGAAGACGATCATGTCCTGGTTGACGCCGCCGTCGTCGCGCTCCGCGCCCCGCGCGATGCCCTCGCGCACGAACCCGGTCTTCTCGGCGACGCGGATGGACGCGTGATTGGAGACCATGGCGCGCAGTTCGACGCGGAAGAGCCCGCAGGTACGCAGCGCCCACTCGGCGACGAGCGCGAGGGCCTCGGTGGCGTAGCCGCGCCCGCGCACCGCCGGCCGCATCCCGTAGCCGACCTCGCTCGTCAGGTGCTCCCAGTTCACCTTGAACAGCCCGATGGTGCCGAAGAGGTCGCCGGTGTCCCGGTCGGTCACGGCCAAGTGGATGGCCATGCCATAACGCTGGACCTTGTGGACGCCCTCGCCCAGGAACCAGGCGATGGGCTCCGCCTCAAGCGCGCCCGGGAAACTGGGCGGCAGAAAGTCCTCCCCGGCGCGGATCACCTCGATCAGCCCGGGCGCGTCGTCGAGGCAGAAGGGGCGCACGACGAGCCGTTCGCCCTCCAGCCGGACGTTCTCCTCGAAGGCGTTCACTCGCGCTCCCCTCCGCAGGCGTCGACGAACCTGCTCGCGAACCAGGGCGACCCTGCCCAATGCAGATGAAGGTAGGACGCGACACAGCCGCCCTGCACGAACCCCACGGGACCGGACGCGGCCCACTGCCAGGCCGCCGTCTCCCCATGGACGGGTTCGGTGACCGTGCTGTGGAACTCGTGGCCGCGCACCCGTTCGCCCGCGCGGGCGACGACCGAGTCGGCCACCGCCACCGCGGCACGATAACCCAGTGTCAGCCGCGAGGCCATGGTGGCCTTTACTCCGTCCAAGACGCCGCACATGGCCGCGCCGTCCAACTCTTGCGCGAGATAGAGAAGGCCCGCGCATTCTGCGTACACGGGACGGGACGCCCCACCGAACGCGGACAGCTCATTGCGCAAGGGCTCATTGGACGAAAGCTCCGCCGCGTGCATCTCGGGAAAGCCTCCGCCGATGACGACGCCTCTCGTCCGTTCGGGGAGCGTCTCGTCCCGCAGCGGATCGAATCGGACGACTTCGGCGCCTGCCGCGGTAAGAAGCTCCTCGTTCTCCGCGTACCCGAACGTGAACGCGGGCCCTCCGGCGACCGCGACCCGCGGACGTCCCGCCACCCTCCCCGGCGATCCCGCCGCCTTCTCCTGGACGGCGGCAGACGCCCTCCCGCCCGCCTCCTCGACGGCCTTCCCGCCCCTCTCCTCGACCCCGCCCCTCACCCCGACGGCCTCGGCCGGGTCCCAGGGCTCGGCCGCCAGTGGAGGCGCCGCGCCGGCCAGGGCGAGGATCGCGTCCAGGTCGCAGGACGCGGCGATCAGATCTCCCAGCCGCCGGACGGTCTCGACCGCGTCCGCCCGCCGTTCGGCCGCCGGGACCAGCCCGAGGTGCCGGGACGGCGACGCCGCCTCATCGTGATGGCGGAGCGCTCCCAGCACAGGCAGGCCCAGGCTTTCGACGGCGTCGCGGCACATGCGTTCGTGGCCGTCCGAGCCGAGCCGGTTGAGGATGACGCCGCCGACTCTCACCGTCCCGTAGGAACGGAAGCCGTGTACGAGCGCGGCCACTGACCGTCCAGCCGCAGCAGAGGCGTCCACCACCAGGACGACGGGCGCGTCCAGCAGTGTCGCGACGTGCGCGGTGGACGCGTAGTCGCCGCCACCGGCCGCATCGGACGATCCCAGTCCTGCGGCGCCGTCGTACAACCCCATGACGCCTTCGATGACGGCGATGTCGGCTCCGTCCGCGCCATGCAAGAACAAGGGGACGACCAGTTCCTCTGACGTCAGCCATGGATCGAGGTTCCGTCCAGGACGTCCTGTGGCCAGTGCGTGGTAGCCGGGGTCGATGTAGTCGGGCCCGACCTTGTGCGGGGATACCGCCAAGCCGCGGCCGGCGAACGCGGCCATCAGACCCGTCGCGACGGTCGTCTTGCCGCTTCCCGTGGAAGGCGCGGCCACGACGAGCCGCGGAACGTTCACCACGTGGGCAGAGCATAGGGCCCGGCGGGCGGGTGGTCCGGGGAGGCCAGCCGAGGACGGCACCGGTAAGGCGGGGAGGCCAGCCGAGGGCGGGCCGGTAAGGCGGGGGCTAGCCGAGGACGGGGCCGGCGGCGGCGCCGGGCACGGCGAACCAGACGGCCTTGCCGCGGACGGACGGCCCGAGCCGTGATCGCGTCCGCCGCATGCCCCAGCGTCCGCCGGACAGCTCCCGGACGATGCTGAGCCCGCGTCCGCAGTCGCCTGACGTCCACGAGTAACCGGGGAGCGCGGCGTCGGGCAGCGCGTCGAACACCGCGCATCGCACCTCACCGATCACACCGCCGCCGCCCACGTCGTCACCTTCCGCGCCGTCACCGGCCGTGTCGTCGCCCGTGAGGCCGTCGCCCGTGAGGCCGTCGTGCGCGTCCGTCTCGCCGATGTACAGCCACAGCTCGTGCGGGCCGTGCTCGCCTGCGTGCTGGTGCGCGTTCGTCGCCAGCTCGCTCACCATGAGCTGCGCGTCGGCGATCGCGTCCCGGGACACGCCCAGCGAGGCGAGCGCGTCGCGCAGGACGCGGCGGGCGTGGCCGGCGCATCCGGCCCCGCCCGGCAGGGCCCAGACCCACCCGGGCATGCTGCCCGCAGCGGCACGGGCGTCGCCGCCGCCGTCGGCCATCGCGTCGGCCATGGTGTCGGCCGTCAGTCCGGCTGTCGTGCTCTTCACGGGTTCCTCCCGCGGTCTACGTGCCCGGGCGCGCGGCCGGCCCGCTCGTCACTGTCGGTCCCCCAGTGATTACGGAGCCAAGCGTGTCGTGAGAATCTCACGAGCGCAACTGCCTTCGCTGAATTGCTCTGCCCTTCCTGCCGGGTTCGTCAATCGCGTTGTGACGCGCGGCAAGAGTGGTAAGACTCCACTCCCATGACCTACCGCCCCACCGTCCGTGGCCGCCGCCTGGCGCGGGAACTGCGCAAGCTGCGAGAGGAGCAGGGCCTGACCCTGCAGGAGGTGGCGGATCGGCTCGACTGGTCGCGAGCCACCGTCTCCCGCCTCGAAACGAGCCAGACCCGGCCCAAACCCGGCGACATCGCCGACATCCTCGATCTCTACGGCGTGCCCAGCCCCGGCCGCGACGCGCTCATCACCCTCGCCCGGCAGGCCGGGCAGCGCGGCTGGTGGACGGCCTACCAGGACGTCTTCGCCGGCAGCTATGTCGCGCTCGAGGACGAGGCGTCGCACATCCGCACCTGGGATCCGCAGCTCGTGCACGGGCTGCTGCAGACCGAGCAATACTCCCGGGCCGTGATCACGGCCGGCCGGCTGCTGCCGGGGCCGGAGGACATCGAGCGCCGCATCGCCGCCCGCAAGATCCGGCAGGCGCTGCTGGACCGGACGGACGCGCCGCGCCTGAACGTCGTGTTCGACGAGGCGGTGCTGCACCGTCCGATCGGCGGCCCGAAGGTGATGCGCGCTCAATTGGAAGCTCTCGTGGCCG
The DNA here is from genome assembly GCF_044326345.1 of Actinomadura sp. 9N215. NCBI lineage: Bacteria > Bacillati > Actinomycetota > Actinomycetes > Streptosporangiales > Thermomonosporaceae > Actinomadura > Actinomadura sp. 9N215. Next base: position 66,621 of record NZ_JBIRBA010000004.1, read on the forward strand.
CGGTGAATACCCGCCCATCCGTCACGATTCAGGTACTTCCGTATACGGCGAGGGAGCATGCGGGCCTCGATGGACGATTCACCATATTGTCGTATCCAGACCCCGCTGACCCAGATATCGCCTACGTAGAGGGCACCATGGGCGACGTTTACCTTGAGAGTGCGGAGGCAATAGCAAAACATAGGGATCGCTTCGATCGGATCGAGGCGGCCGCCCTGTCCCCCGAGGAATCCGCGCACCTCATAGCCGAGGCAGCAAGGAGCAGCCCGTGACCAACCTGCAGCGCGAACTCACCGGTGCCGCTTGGCGCAAGTCGTCCCACAGCGGGAGCGGCGACCAGTGCGTCGAGGTGGCCCCCCTGTCCAGCGCCCTTCGCGCGGTCCGCGACTCCAAGGACCCCGCCGGCCCGGCGCTGGTGCTGACGCCGCCCGCCTGGCGGAGCCTGCTGAGCGCGATCAAGGAGGTCTAGCGACGGTTCCGGAGGCCGCGGCGACGAATCGCCGCGGCCTCCGCCCCTTTCCGGGAACTAGAACGTGTTCTAGTATCGCGGTGCGACGACATCCGGAGGGTGCACCGTGACCGCGGACCTGAAGCTCGGCATCAACGTCGGTTACTGGCAGCGCGACGCCGACGACCAGACCGACACCGTCCTCGCGGCCGAGCGCTGCGGCTACGACTCGGTGTTCACCGCGGAAGCGTACGGCTCGGACGCCTTCACCCCGCTGACCTGGTACGCGGCCCGCACGTCCCGGATCAAGCTCGGCACCGCGGTCGCGCAGATCTCGGCGCGCACCCCCGTCGCCACCGCCATGCACGCGCTGACGCTGGACGCGCTGTCGGGCGGACGGGTGATCCTCGGGCTCGGCGCGTCCGGGCCGCAGGTCGTCGAGGGCTGGTACGGGCAGCCGTTCCCGAAGCCGCTCGCCCGCACCCGCGAGTACATCGACATCGTCCGGCAGGTCTGGCGCCGCGAGGCCCCGGTGACCAGCCCGGGCCCGCACTACCCATTGCCCCTCCCCGCAGGCGCGGGCCTCAGCGCCTCAGCCCCCAGCGGCACGGACCTCGGCGCCTCCGGCCCTGGCGCCTCGGGCCTTGACGCCTCGGGCCTTGACGCCTCGGGCCTTGACGCCTCGGGCCTTGACGCCTCGGGCCTTGGCGGCGCGGGCCTTGGCGCTTCGGGCCTCGGCAAGCCGCTGAAGTCGATCGTCCATCCCGTCCGGGCGGACATCCCCGTCTACCTGGGCGCGGAGGGGCCGAAGAACGTCGCGCTGTCCGCCGAGATCGCGCAGGGCTGGCTGCCGCTGTTCGTCGACCCGGCGCAGATCGACGCGGTGTTCGGCGCGTCGCTGGCGGACCGTCCGGACGGCTTCGAGATCGCCGCCACCGTCGCCACGATCGTCACCGACGACCTCCGGGCCGCGCTGGAGTTCGCCAAGATCCCCGTCGCGTTCTACATCGGCGGGATGGGCGCCCGGCAGCGCAACTTCCACCTCGACCTGATCGGCCGGCTCGGCTACGCGGAGCAGGCGGCCCGCGTCCAGGAGCTGTTCCTGGACGGACGCCGCGACGAGGCGATCAGGGCCGTGCCCGACGAGCTGGCCGACGCGGTCTCCCTCCTCGGCCCCATCGGACGGATCAAGGAGCGGCTCCAGCTCTGGCGCGACAGCCCCGTCACCACCGTGCTGATCGCCGGCGTGCGCGACGAGCCGACCCTCCGCGCCATCAAGAACCTCGCCGACTCCTGAGCCGTTCTCGAAGAGAGCTCACCCACTCCTGAGACGCCCTTTGAGACCGATCGCACATCAACTCCCGGAATGGAGGTAGGGCCACGGGTGCTGCACCGGACAGCACCCAGCGATCAGCAGACTGGAGATGGGACACACGATGTCCACGCAGGAAGCCCCCGCCCAAGAGGACGCCGCCCGGCTACTCGTCCGGGCCCTTGAGGCGGAGGGCGTCGAATACGTCTTCGGCATACCGGGCGAGGAGAACATCCATTTCGTCCACGCGCTGAACGACTCGTCCATCCGGTACGTCCTCGTCCGGCACGAGCAGGGCGCGGCGTTCATGGCGGAGATCTACGGCCGCCTCACCGGCAAGGCGGGCGTGGCGTCGGCGACGCTCGGCCCCGGCGCGATCAACCTGCAGCTCGGCGTGGCGGACGCGACCACCAACAGCACCCCGGTCGTCGCGATCTCCGCCCAGGTCGGCCTGGACCGTATCTACAAGGAGTCGCACCAGATCGTCGACCTGGTGTCGCTGTTCCGTCCGATCACCAAGTGGTCGGAGCTGGCGCCAAGGGCCGAGGCGCTGCCGGAGATGGTGCGCAAGGCGTTCAAGACGGCGCAGACGGAGCGTCCGGGCGCCGTATACCTGGCGATCCCGGAGGACGTCGAGGCCGCGAAGGTCTCCGCAGGCCTGAAGCCGCTGCCGGTCAACGTCGTCCGCACGCAGGAGCCCTCGCCGTCGCAGATCGCCCGCGCCGCCGACGTGCTCGCGCTCGCCGCCCGGCCGGTCGTCCTGGCCGGACACGGCGCGACCCGCGCCCGCGCGAGCGAAGCGCTGCTGTACTTCTCCGAGCACCTCGGCCTGCCGGTCGCGACCACGTTCAACGGCAAGGGCGTCTTCCCGGACGACCACCGCAACGCGCTCGGCGCGGTCGGGTTCATGCGCCACGACTACGTCAACTTCGGCTTCGACGAGGCGGACGTCCTCATCGCCGTCGGCTACGAGCTGCAGGAGTTCGACCCCGTCAAGATCAACCCAAAGGCCGACAAGAAGATCATCCATATCCACCAGTTCCCCGCCGAGGTGGACGACCACTACCCGGTCGAGGTCGGCGTCCAGGGCGACATCTCCCGGACGCTCCGCGCGCTGGCCGACTCCGTCCACCGCCGCTTCGACGTCAACGGTACTGGCCGGAAGATTCGCGAGATGATCCGCGAGGAGCTGGCCGAGGGCGCCACCGAGGGCGGGCATCCGCTGTCGCCGCGCCGCATCGTCTCCGACGTCCGCGCCGCCATGGGCCGCGGCGACATCGTCCTCGCCGACACCGGCGCGGTGAAGATGTGGATGGCCCGCATGTACCCGACGTACGAGCCGAACACCCTGCTCGTCTCCAACGGGTTGTCGTCGATGGGGTTCGCCGTCCCGGGCGCGATCGCCGCGAAGCTCGCCCACCCGGACCGCAGGGTCCTCGCCGCCACCGGCGACGGCGCGTTCCTGATGAACTCGCAGGAGCTGGAGACTGCCGTCCGCGAGAACGTCCCGATCACTGTCCTGATCTGGGACGACTCCGCCTACGGCCTGATCGAGTGGAAGATGGACCTGGACCTCGGCACCAGCTCCAACATCAAGTTCGGCAACCCCGACTTCGTGAAGTACGCGGAGAGCTTCGGCGCCCGCGGCTACCGCGTCGAGTCCGCCGACGACCTGCTCCCGACCCTCCGCAAGGCCCTGGCCGACGACGCGGTCTCCGTCATCACCGTCCCCGTCGACTACTCCCACAACCTCCAGCTAACGGACAAGCTGGGCGAACTCACCGACCCATTCTGACCAGTTCGAGAATGGCCACAAGTGCCCGATGACCCTGCTGGTCTTCTGCCCCGACCAGGCCACCGCTCGCGCCTGTGCCGCCCCCATCGGCATGGGACACCCCAAGTGGGTGCTGGTGCCGCTGACCTTCCACCCGGGGATGCTGCCGCCCATCACCGACCCTGACGAGGCGCGCCGGCTTCCCGAACTCGCCGTCCTGGGCGCCCCCGTCCACGCCGACGGTCCGGACGCCGAAGCCGTCCTGAACAGCGTGACCATCGGCCTCGCCGACCTCAACCGCGACACCAGCCGTCTGTACCATGACTACCTGAGGGCCCGGCTCTCTGACGCCGCTCGCAAGCTGATGGAGGACACGGTGGACATCAAGAACTACGAGTGGCAGTCGGACTGGGCCAAGTCCCACATCGCCGAGGGTGAGGCGAAGGCGATCTTGCTCGTGCTGGAAGGGCGCGGCATCGCCGTCCCGAACGACGTCCGCGAGCGCGTCACGGGCTGCACCGACATCGAGCAGCTCGAGCGCTGGGTCAAGCGCGCCGCGGTCATCGACACCGTCGAAGAGCTTCTCGACTGAATCCAGGCTCGTGCTGTCCCTGCCGTGAGCTCCGGCAGGGACAGTGGTCTGGTTGGGCGGGGGTCCGCGGGGGGCTGGAGCGGTTGGTGGTGGGGTGTGGTCGGTTTGCGGGGTTCTGCTGACCCAAAACCCTGGTTGGGTGCCGGGTGTTCGGGTGCGGGCGGCTCCGGCAAGCCCTGGGGCGGTGGATTGTGCGTGTGGCAAATACCGTGGGACGGCCTCGGAGCTGACAGATTCCCGCTTTTGCTCATGTCTCGCCCGCATAATCGGAACCGGTTCGGTGCACTCGGCGAAGATTAGGGCATGGCAAAGAAGATTGACTTGGGCGGTCAAGGCGCGTGAGATTTTTCGATGGGCGGCTCTGAGGACGACATGTCCGCCAGGACGCCGCCTGCCTTCGGAGATTTCACAAAGGGGCATGCCGTGGTCTTTGGTGGAAATCGCAAGCGCGCCGAACGGGTGGCGGCCGTCGCCGAAGCGCGGTTGCTGGAGGCGGGGCGGATGCTGCGGCCCACGGGCGTCTCGGCGGACCTCCGGACCGTGTACCGCGACGACCAGAAGGTCAATGACGCGCCGTACCGGGAACGGTGGGCGCATGACCGGGTGGTGCGCTCCACCCATGGCGTGAACTGCACCGGGTCGTGTTCCTGGAAGGTGTACGTCAAGGACGGGCTGATCACCTGGGAGACGCAGCAGACGGACTACCCGAGCGTGGGTCCCGACCGTCCGGAGTACGAGCCGCGCGGATGCCCGCGTGGCGCGTCCTTCTCCTGGTACACCTATTCGCCCACGCGAATCCGCTACCCGCACGCGCGAGGCGTGCTGGTCGAGATGTACCGGGAGGCCAGGCGCCGCCTGGACGATCCGGTGGCGGCGTGGGCGGAGATCACGGCGGATCCGGAACGGCGCCGCGAGTACCAGTCGGCGCGGGGGCGCGGCGGGCTCGTGCGGATCGGGTGGGACGAGGCGCTGGAGATCGCCGCCGCCGCGCACGTCCACACGATCATGACCTACGGGCCGGACCGGGTGGCGGGCTTTTCGCCCATCCCCGCCATGTCGATGGCCTCGCACGCGGTGGGGGCGCGGTTCATGGCGCTCATCGGCGCGCCGATGCTGTCCTTCTACGACTGGTACGCCGACCTTCCGATCGCCTCGCCGCAGGTGTTCGGCGACCAGACCGACGTCCCGGAATCGGCGGACTGGTGGGACGCCGGATATCTGATGCTGTGGGGCTCCAACGTCCCGGTGACGCGCACTCCGGACGCGCATTGGATGACCGAGGCGCGTTATCGCGGGCAGAAGGTCGTGGTCGTCTCGCCGGACTACTCGGACGCGACCAAGTTCGCCGACGAATGGCTGCACCCGCATCCGGGAACCGATGGCGCGCTGGCCATGGCGATGGGCCACGTGATCTTGCGCGAGCACTTCGTCGAACGCACGACGCCCTATTTCGCCGGCTACATCAAGAAGTTCACCGACCTGCCGTTCCTGGTGGAACTGCGGGAACTCCCGGACGGCGGATTCGCGCCCGGCAAGTTCGTGACGGCCGCCGCGCTCGGCCTGGAGACGGAGGCCGCTCCGGAGCAGCGGCGCTGGCAGCCGGTCCTGGTGGACGCGCGCACGGGTTCGCCCGTCGCACCGGGCGGGACGCTGGCCGACCGCTGGGCCGCGGAGGGCCGGGGACGCTGGAATCTGGATCTGGGCGACGTGGACCCGCTGCTGAGCCTCCATGAGGGCGATGAGTGCGCTGAGGTCGTCCTGCCCCGGTTCGACGATCTGGACGGGACGGGGACGGTTCGTCGCGGGGTTCCGGTGCGGCGGGTCGGCGGGCTGACGGTCACGACGGTGTTCGATCTGCTGCTCGCCCAGTACGGCGTGGAACGTCCGGGGCTGCCCGGTGAGTGGCCGGAGGGGTACGACGACCCGCGGTTCCCCTGCACGCCCGCCTGGCAGGAGCGCATCACGGGCGTCCCGGCGGAGCGGGTCGCGTCGATCGCGCGGGAGTTCGCGTCCAACGCCGAACGCACCCGCGGCCGGTCGATGATCGTGATGGGTGCGGGCACCAACCACTGGTTCCACTCCGACACGATCTACCGGTCGTTCCTGTCGTTGCTGCTGCTCACCGGCTGCCAGGGGGTGAACGGCGGCGGCTGGGCCCACTACGTCGGGCAGGAGAAGGTGCGTCCGCTCGCCGGATGGCAGCAGCTGGCCACGGCCGCCGACTGGGAGCGTCCGTCCCGGCAGATGGCGGGGACGCCGTACTGGTACGTCCACACGGACCAGTGGCGGTATGAGAGCTTCGCGGCGGACGCGCTGTCGTCCGCGACGGGAACGGGGCTGTTCGCCGGACGCCACACCGCCGACCTGGTGGCGGAGTCGGCGCGGCTGGGCTGGATGCCGTCCTACCCGACGTTCGCCGCCAACCCGCTGGATCTCGGACGCGGCGCGCGGGCGGACGGCGGCGACCCGGCGGAATGGGTCGCCGGGCAGGTCGCGGACGGACGGCTCGGCTTCGCCTGCGAAGACCCCGACGCCCCGGAGAACTGGCCACGCGTGCTGACGGTCTGGCGGGCCAACCTGATCGGGTCCTCGGCCAAGGGCAACGAGTACTTCCTGCGGCATCTGCTGGGCGCGCAGGACGCGGTCGGCGCCGACGAGGCCGCGCCGGGACGCCGTCCGCGCGACGTGGCGTGGCGGGACGAGGCGCCCCGCGGCAAGCTCGACCTGCTGATGGCGCTGGACTTCCGGATGACGTCGACGACGCTGTTCGCCGACCTGGTGCTCCCGGCGGCGACCTGGTACGAGAAGCACGACCTGTCCAGCACGGACATGCATCCGTACGTGCACGCGTTCTCGCCCGCGATCGCGCCGCCCTGGCAGGCCCGCACCGACTTCGAGATCTTCCACGCGCTGGCGCGGCGGCTGAGCGAGCTGGCCCGCGGACGGCTCGACACCGTCCACGACCTGGTCGCGACCGCGCTGCAGCACGACACGCCCACGGAGACCGCCCAGCCCGGCGGACGCGTCCCGAGCGAGGGCGGGCGGCCCGTGCCGGGGGCCGACTTCCCGTCGATCACGCTGGTCGAGCGCGACTACACCGCCGTCGCCGACCGGCTCGCCGCGCTCGGGCCCCTGCCCCGCGAGGTGGGGATGACCGTCAAGGGCGTCCGGGTCAGGACGGGTCCGGAGGACGACTGGCTGGCCGCCCGCTGCGGCGTCGCCGAAGGAGGGCCCGCACGCGGACGCCCCCTGCTGGACACCGACGTGAAGCTGTGCGAGGCCGTTCTCGCCCTGTCGGGCACCTGCAACGGACGGATCGCCGCCGAGGGGCTGCGGGAGCTCGACGCGCGGTGCGGGCCCGCCTCCGGGCTGGCCGAGCTGGCCGCCTCGGTCGCCGAGCGGCGGATCGTTTTCTCCGACACCCAGGACCGGCCCGTCCAGGTCGGGACCAGTTTCGAGTGGTCGGGCAAGGAGGCCCCCGACCGCCGCTACTCGCCGTTCACTGTGAACACCGAGCACCGCAAGCCGTGGCACACCCTGACCGGACGCCAGCACTTCTTCCTCGACCACGACTGGATCATCGAGTACGGCGAGCAGCTCCCGATCTACCGTCCGCCCCTCGACCTCGCCGCGCTCGGCGAGAGCGACCCCGCCCGTCCGGACGCGGTGCCCGGCGACGGGAGGCAGGTCACGGTGCGGTACATCACGCCGCACTCCAAGTGGTCGATCCACTCGGAGTACCAGGAGAACCTGCTGATGCAGACGCTCGCGCGCGGCGGGCCCGTGATCTGGATGAGCGTGCAGGACGCCGACGCGATCGGCGTCGCCGACAACGACTGGATCGAGGCCCAGAACGCCAACGGCGTCGTCGTCGCCCGCGCGATCGTCTCCCACCGCATCCCGCGCGGCGCGGTCTTCATGTACCACGTGCAGGAACGCCTGGTGAACGTGCCGAAGGCGGAGTCCACCGGGCGCAGGGGCGGCGTCCACAACGCGCTGACGAAGCTGCTCGTCAAACCCACGCACCTCATCGGCGGCTACGCCCAGCTGTCGTTCGCTCCCAACTACTACGGCCCCACCGGCAACCAGCGCGACGCGGTCACGGTGGTCCGCCGCCGCTCCCAGGAGGTCCGCTACTGATGCCCGCCCCGCCCGCCCCCCGCCGCGTGCTGGCGCAGATCGCCATGGTCATGAACCTCGACAAGTGCATCGGCTGCCACACCTGCTCCGTCACCTGCAAGCAGACGTGGACGAACCGCGCCGGCACCGAGTACGCGTGGTTCAACAACGTCGAGACGCGACCCGGCCAGGGGTATCCGCGCGGCTACGAGGACCAGGACGCCTGGCGCGGCGGCTGGCGGCTCAGGCGCGGACGGCTCGTCCCGCGCGCGGGCGGACGGTTCTCGCGGCTGGCCCGGATCTTCGCCAACCCCGACCTGCCGGAACTGGACGACTACTACCAGCCCTGGACGTACGACTACGAGACGCTCACCACCGCGCCGCTCGGCGACGACGTCCCGACCGCCCCGCCGCGCTCGCTCGTCGACGGGCGTCCGACGGCCGTCACCTGGGGCCCGAACTGGGACGACGATCTCGGCGGCGGCCCCGGGCAGCTCGCCGCCGACCCGGTGCTCCGCAAGGTCGGCGACGACGTGCGGCTGGACTACGAGAACTCGTTCATGTTCTACCTGCCGCGGATCTGCGAGCACTGCCTCAACCCGTCGTGTGTGGCGGCGTGCCCGTCCGGCGCGTTGTACAAGCGGCTGGAGGACGGCATCGTCCTCGTCGACCAGGACCGGTGCCGGGGCTGGCGGATGTGCGTGTCCGGCTGCCCGTACAAGAAGGTCTACTTCAACCATCGCACCGGCAAGGCCGAGAAGTGCACGATGTGCTACCCGCGGATCGAGGCGGGCGAGCCGACGATCTGCTCGGAGACGTGCGTCGGGCGACTGCGCTACCTCGGAGTCGTCCTGTACGACCCCGACCGCGTCGGCGAGGCGGCCTCCGTCGAGGACGAGCACGACCTCTATCCGGCGCAGCTCGGCTGCTTCCTCGACCCGGACGACCCGGACGTCGCTGCGGCGGCGGAGGCGTCAGGCGTCCCGCACGAGTGGGTGACCGCCGCGCGGCGGTCGCCAGTCCACGCGCTGATCAGCCGGTACCGCGTCGCGCTGCCGCTGCATCCGGAGTACCGCACCATGCCCATGGTCTGGTACATCCCGCCGCTCTCCCCGATCGTGGACGCGCTCGCCGGCACCGGCAACGACGGCGAGGACGCCGGCAACCTGTTCGGCGCCATCGACGCGCTGCGGATCCCGGTGTCCTACCTGGCGGAGCTGTTCACTGCGGGCGACCCCGGGCCGGTGCGCGACACGCTGCGCAAGCTGGCGGCGATGCGCTCCCACATGCGCCGCGCGAACCTCGGCGAGGACGAGGACCCGGGCATCGCGAAGAGCGTCGGCATGGAGCCCGCGGAGATCGAGCGGATGTACCGGCTGCTCGCGCTCGCCAAGTACGAGGACCGCTACGTGATCCCGACCGCGTACTCCGCCTCGTCCGCCGCCGGTGACGGCGACGCCGTGCACGAGTGCAGCCTGGACGGGCCGGGCGGTCCGGGGATGCTGGAGGGCCGTCCGCCGCCCGGGCCGGCTTCCGCGCCGCGCCGCGTCAACCTGCTCAACTGGAGCGGACGGGGCCGTCCCGCGGGCCTGTTCCCGCCACGCGCCGGACACGCCGGCAGCGCCGGGCACGCCGGGAGCGCCGGGGAGGAGGCGTGAGCGTCCGGCTCATCTGCCAGGCCGCCTCGCTGCTGCTCACGTACCCGGACGAGCGCTGGCCCGAGACCCTGTCCCTGGTCGCCGGATCGCTGGCCGGCGCGCAGGGCCCGCAGGCGGCGACCCTCAGGCGGTTCTGCGAGGACGTGGCGGACGTCCCGCCCCTGCGACTCGGCGAACGGTACGTCGCGACCTTCGACCGCAGCCGCCGCCGAACCCTGTACATGACCTACTACACCGACGGCGACACCCGCGCGCGCGGCGCCCGCCTCGCGGAGCTGAAGGCCCTCTACCGCCGGAACGGGTTCGTCCTCGGCGACGACGGTGAGCTGCCGGACTTCCTGCCGGTCATGCTGGAGTTCGCCGCCCGCGTCCCGGACGCGGGTACCCCGCTGCTCGCCGGGCATCGCGCCGGGCTCGACCTGCTCCAGCTCGCGCTCGACGACTTCGGCAGCGCGTACGAGGCCGTCCCGCGCGCCGTGTGCGGCGTCCTCCCAGGGTCGAGCCCGCAGGACCGCAGGGACGCCAGGAGGCTCGCCCGCACCGGCCCCCCGGCCGAGGCGGTCGGCCTGGAGACCGGCTTCGGCGCGGAGAGCGGCTTCGACGCCGCCCGCTCCCCACGGGAAGGATCACGACGTTGAGGCATCTGCACATCGCGCTGTGGGGGGTGCTGCCGTACCTGGTCCTGGCGCTGTTCACGCTGGGCTGCGCCTGGCGCTACCACTACGACCGGTTCGGCGTCACCACCCGCTCCAGCCAGCTCCACGAGAGCCGGCTGCTGAAGGTCGCCGGGCCCGTCTTCCATCTCGGCCTGCTGATGGTCATCGCGGGTCATGTGATCGGGCTGGTCGTCCCCGAGGGGCTCACCGAACGGCTGCACGTCTCCGAGCCCGTCTACCGCGCCAACGCGCTTGCGGTGGGAGGGGCCGCGGGGCTGGCGGCGGTCGCCGGGCTGGCCGTCCTGATCTGGCGGCGGCTGCGCACTCCGGCCGTGCGCGGCTCGTCGCTGCGCAGCGACCGCGTCCTGTACCCGGTCCTGGCGGTGGTGCTGACCGCGGGGCTGGCGGCCACGTTCGTGGGCGGGACGTCGGGCGACTACGACTACCGGCTGGGGGTCTCGGTCTGGTTCCGCAGCCTGTTCGCGCTCGACCCGAACGTCGACGCCATGGGCGACGCGCCGGTGCTGTTCCAGGTGCACACGCTGGCCGGGATGGCGCTGTTCGCGCTGTGGCCGTTCAGCCGCCTCATGCACGCGTTCGCCGCCCCGGTCGGCTATCTGGTGCGCCCGTACATCGTGTACCGGTCGCGGGGCGGCGCCCATGGTCGCGATGGACGCCAGAGGGCCTGACCGGCGGCCGCCCGCCGGCACGGGCGCGCCGCTGCCCCGCCACCTGGTCGGGCTGGTGGTCGGCATCACCGCGTTGACGGTGCTCGTCTGCGCCGTCCCGCTGACGTTCGCCGTCCAGCGCTTCTACCACGACGAGGCGGTCACGGAGCTGGACCATTTCGCGCGGGCCATGCAGACGACGCGTCCGGACGCCGGCGCGGACGTCCATGTCCACGCCGCCCCCGCGGTCGTCGGGCTGTACGGCCCGAACGGCCGCCTCCTCGTCGGCCACGGCCCCCCGGTCTCCGGCGCGGCGTCGCTGTGCCGGGACGGCCGCATGCACGACACCGTCGAGGACGGCCAGCTCACCGCGACCGCCCCGCTGCTGCATCCGGAGGGTGCGATCACCGTGGTGCGGGTCGGCGTGCCGTCCGCCCGGGTCCGCCATCAAACCGAACGGGCCTGGGCGCTGATCGCGAGCGTCGCGATCGTCCTGCTCCTGCTGTCGGTGGCCGCGGCCCGCCTCCTGGCCGGACGGACCGCGCAGCCGATCCGCGGCCTCGCGGACGACACGGCGCGGCACCTCGAAGAGGCCCTGGGACGGGAACGCGCCTTCAGCAGCGACGTCGCCCACCAGCTCCGCACGCCCCTCACCCGGCTCCTGCTCGGCCTCGAAGCGGCGGCGCGGCGGCCCGGCGACCCGCGTGCGGCGATCCGGACGGCGCTCGACCGCGGCTGGTCGCTCGCCGACACGGTCGAGGACCTGCTGCGCCTCGCCCGGGACGCGCACGCGCGGGAGCGCCTCGACCCGGCGGACCTCGTGCACGAGGCGCACCGGCGCCGCGACCCGGACGTCACGTCCGCCGGGCGGCGGTTCGCCGTGGCCGTCCACCGGCCGCTGCCGCCGGTCCACGCCTCCCCCGCCGCCCTGATCCAGATCATGGACGTGCTGATCGACAACGCCCTCGCGCACGGCGCCGGGACGATCACCGTCACGGCGCGCCGCGCCGATCCCGGCGTCGCCGTCGACGTCATGGACGAGGGCACGGGCCCCGATCCGGACGACGACGTGTTCCGGCGCGTCCACCCCACCGAGGCCCCGGACGGCCCCAGCCCGGGCAGCGACGACCCGGACGGCAGTCACCCGGACGGCGGCGACCCGGACGGCGGCGACCCGGACGGCGACGTCGGTCCGCGGCACCGGATCGGCCTCGCGCTGGCGCGGTCACTCGCCCGCGCCGAAGGCGGGGACCTCCACCTCTCCGGCTTCGGCCCCACGGTGTTCACCCTCGTGCTCCCGGCCGCCCTCGACACGGCCGCCACCCTCGGGACGGCCGTTCTCGGCGCCGATTCGTCCGGGTCCGGGCTCGGCGAGCACCCCGCCGCGCTGTCCGGCCACCGCGACGTCCGCGGCGCCTGACACGGAGGCACCCGACGCGGAGACGCCCGACGCGGAGACGCCCGACGCGGAGGCGGGTGAGGAGGGCGGGTCGTAGCGGTATCCGTGGCCGCGCAGGGTGGCGATCCGGCCGGCGTCGCGCCCGTCCGCCGCCAGCTTGCGGCGCAGCACGCACACGTGGACGTCGAGCGTCTTGGTCGCGCCGAACCAGTCCTCGCCCCACACCTCGCGCATCAGCCGCTCGCGCGCCACCGGCCGCCCGGCCTGCCGGACCAGCGCCGCCAGCAGGTCGAACTCGCGCGGGCGGAGGGTCAGCTCGCGATCGTCCAGGAACGCCTGCCGGGCCGCCGGGTCGAGCGTCAGCGGGCCGGCGTTCAGCAGGCCGGAGCGCGCCCCGCGGCGGCGGCCCAGCGCCCGGAGCCTGGCCAGCAGCTCGCCCACCCGGAACGGTTTGACGACGTAGTCGTCGGCTCCGGCGTCCAGCGCCTTGACGATCTCGCCCTCGCGGGTCCGGGCGGTGACCACGAGGATGCCCACGTCGGGCAGCCGGGTCCGCAGCCACCGGCACAGGGTGACGCCGTCCATGTCGGGGAGCCCGAGGTCGAGCAGGACGAGTCGCGGCCGGACGCGCAGCGCCGCGTCCGCCGCCCGTTCGCCGTCCCGCGCGAGCGACGCCGCGTACCCGTGGTCGCTCAGGATCGCGACCAGATCGGAGCCGATGTCAGCATCGTCTTCGACGACCAGCAGGTCAGCGTCGGGCACCGGTCCATTCTACGATCGGCGTGATCTCGGCCCGAGGCCGAGCCCGTTCAGGCGTGACAGATGATCTCGCCGTGCGTGACGGAATACCAGCCGTCGTCGGCGGCGGCCCAGGCCTTCCAGCCCTGGTAGACGCGTTGCAGCTCGTCGCGGGTCGCGTGGCCGCCGGCCACGGCGTGGTCGGCGACGGACGACCGCAGCAGGCGGCCGCCCCACGATTCGCTCCACCATTCGCGTTCCTCGGGGGTGGCGTAGCACCAGGACGAAGTGGAGGCCTCGACGTCGGTGAATCCGGCGGCGCGGGCCCAGGAGACGAGCCGGCGTCCGGCGTCGGGTTCGCCGCCGTTGCCGCGGGCGACCTTGTAGTAGATCGGCATCCAGGCGTCCATGCCGGGCGGGTCCGGGTACCAGGCCATGGTGCCGAAGTCGGCGTCGCGCGCGGCGACGACGCCGCCGGGCCTGGTGACGCGGCGCATCTCCCGGAGGGCCAGGACGGGGTCGGCGACGTGCTGCAGGACCTGGTGGGCGTGGACGACGTCGAACGTGTCGTCGGCGTAGCCGAGGGCGTGGACGTCGGCTACGGCGAAGTCGACGTTGTCCAGGGCGGCGGTGTTCTTGCGGGCCTCGTCCAGGACGGTCCGCGCGGAGTCAGCGGCGACGACCCGGCCGGGCGCGACGCGTTCGGCGAGACCGGCGGTGATCGTGCCGGGCCCGCAGCCGATGTCGAGGACGGACGCGCCGGGCCGCAGCCGCCCGACCAGGTAGGCCGCGGAGTTCTCGACGGTGCGCCACGTGTGCGAGCTCAGAACGCTCTCGTGGTGGCCGTGGGTGTAGGTCGCGTCTGGGGACATCGGACCGCCTCTCTGTGCCGTGCCCACACCCTACGACCTCTTCTCACACTTTGAGAATTAAGTATCACTATTTGAGACGACAGGTCACAAGAGAAGGGGACCGAGTCTCCTCGGTCCCCTTCGCCGTCGTTAACCCGTCATGCAGCCTCGACCCCAGCGCCGCTCAGGCCGCAACGGCGATGCGGGCGGGCGCGGGCCGGACGGACGGGGCCGCCGGGACGGGCCGCATCGGCAGCGCCTCGACCGGGGCCAGCGCGGGCGGAGTCTCGGCGTAGGCGTTGAGCGTCGCGTGGGAAAGGTCGGTGAGCCACGGCTCCACGACGGTCCGCTCGGCGGGCCCGTCAAGCCGCGGGTGGGAGAGATGGAACGTGCCGGTAGCTGCGCTCATGCCAACACCCCTTCCAAAAGCCCGGTGGGCCGCTCCAGTGCGGATCGCCACCGTCAGTCACATACCCATTGGTACGTCTGTACAAGCCACTCGGTTCGACATCTGTTCCCAGGTGTCGCCCGAATCACAAGGTCAACGCTACGCGTCACCTCTGACATTCTCGAACCTTTATTCGACCGCCTCATGAACGGCGGTGGCCCCGGAAGGACTCGGCGATCTCCATCGCGGGCATCACGATGCCCGCGTAGATCACGAAGGCGGCGAACACGAGGACGAACGGTATGTAGATGAGTTCCATGCCTCCAGCGTGCGCGCGGCCGCCCCGCCCCCGCATCGGGCGCGGGACCGGTTCCCGGCGCCGGTTATCGGCCGAACGGTCGATCCGGCGGTCGGCCGCGGGTCGTACGCTGCGTTGGCGTGAGCGACGTCGGAGCACGGCTGGACCGCATCCACTCGGTGGGCGGCTGCCTGGCGCGCGCCGCGTACGCGGCGTTCGCCGGGCTTTTCCTGCTGGGCTGCCTCGCCGCCGGCTTCGGCGCGGAGACCACCGCGTGGATGGTGTTCGTCGCGGCCGCGACCAACGCCGCCGCGGTCTCCGGTCGGCGCTTCGCCGCCTGGGCGATCGCCGCCGGGGCGCTGTCGGCGCTCACGACCCTCTTCCTCGGCACGGCGGTCGGCCTCGTGGAGGACGTGCCGAGCCTGTTCGCCGAGATCGGCGGCCTGCTGATCCTGATCACCCGGACGACATGGAAGGTTGCCCGCCGGCCGCTCGTCCCGCTGGCGGGGCTGCTCGCCGTCGCGATCCTGTCGGTCCCGCTGCGCTGGTCGCCGATCGCCGCGATCCTGTTCACCGCGCCGCTCGGCATCACCGTGGCGATCGCCGCCGGCATCGGGCTGTACCTGCGGGCGATGGACGCGCGGCGGGCCAGGTCGCTCGCCGCCGCGCGGCGGGACGAGCGGCTGGAACTGGCCCGCGACCTGCACGACTTCGTCGCCCACCATGTGACGGGGATCGTCGTCCAGGCGCAGGCGGCGCGGTTCGCGGCCCGGTCGGGGGCCGCGCCGCCGGAGCCCGGGGACCTGGACGCCATGTTCGGCGGGATCGAGAAGGCCGGCACGGAGGCGCTCACCTCGATGCGCCGCATGGTCGGGCTGCTGCGCGACGCGCAGAACGTCGGGACGCCCGACGGCGACGCCCGCGCGGAAGCCGCGGACGGCGTGGGCGGCGTGGGCGGCGCCGCGACCCGTCCCGTCGGCGACCTGGCTCTGCTCCACGACCTCGTCGACGGATTCGCGGACCCGCCCGCCACGCTGACGCTCGCGCCCGACCTCGGCACGCTGCCGCCCGAGGTGGCGGCGTCGGCGCACCGCGTCGTGCAGGAGGCGCTCACCAACGTCCGCAAGCACGCCGCCGACGCGGCGACCGTCCGCGTCACGCTCGCGCGCGTCGGCGGCGCCATCGAGGTGGCCGTCCGCGACGACGGGCGGGGACGCGGCCGGCGGCTCCCGTCCAGCGGGTTCGGGCTGACCGGGCTCTCGGAGCGGATCGGCGCGCTCGGCGGGCGGCTGTACGCCGGTCCGCGCCCCGAGGGCGGCTGGGAGGTCGTCGCCGTCCTGCCCGCCGGGGACCGCTGACCCGCCCGCCGCGGACGGACGATCTGCCCAACGGGCACGGATGATCTGCCCCCCAGGGACGGACGACCTGCCCGCCGGGGACGGACGACCTGACAGAATCAGCGCGTGGCCATCCGCGTACTGATCGCCGACGACCAGCAGATGGTCCGGACCGGGTTCCGGATGATCGTCGACTCGCAGCCCGACATGGAGGTGGTCGGGGAGGCGGCGGACGGCGCCGAGGCCGTCGCGCTGGCCCGCCGCCTCCACCCCGACGTGTGCCTGTTCGACATCCGGATGCCCCGGATGGACGGCCTGGAGGCGACCCGCGTGCTGGCCGGGCCCGGCGTCGCCGACCCGCCCCGCATCGTCATCGTCACGACGTTCGACATGGACGAGTACGTGTACGGGGCGCTGCGCGGCGGCGCGGTCGGGTTCCTGCTCAAGGACAGCGGGCCCGCGCTGCTGGTCGAGGCCGTCCGGGCGGCGGCGAACGGCGAGTCGCTGGTGTCGCCGTCCATCACCGTCCGGCTGCTGGAGCACCTGGCGGCGCCCCCCGCCGCGCCCGCCCCGCCCCGCGAGCCCCTCACCGACCGGGAGCTGGACGTCGTGCGCCTCGTCGCCCGCGGCCGGACGAACGAGGAGATCGCCACGGAGCTGTACGTGTCGCTGTCCACGGTCAAGACGCACCTGGGCAGCGTCCACCGGAAGCTCGCGACCAGGAACCGGGTCGAGACGGCCGCCTGGGCCTGGGAGTCGGGCCTCATGACCTGACCCGCCCACCGGGCGGGCGGGACGAGAACACGCGGGGGAAGGACGAGGCGCTGGCACCGGAGTCGTTGAACGGGCTGCCCACGACGGTCGTCGCCGTCTGGGTGCTGTGCGCCGCCGGATGGGGCGCCGTCCTCGCCTGCCTGCGCGGCGGCGTCCACGGACCGGCCCGCGGCCCCTGCCTCTTCGCGCACACCGCAACCCCGGCGGGCGTGATCCTGACGTGCTCGCTGATCGGCTTCGGGTCGCTGTACGCCACGATCGCGCTGACCGCCGAATGGTGGGCGCTGCTCCTCGTCACCGGGTTCCGGCCCGAGCGGCTCCTCAGCGGCGGCGGTCTCGGCCGCCTCGCCGCCTGGGCGGCCGTCACCGCCGCCGCCACGTACGCCGCCGCGCGCCTCGTCTTCCACGTGTGAGCGCTCTCCCACGGGTGGACGGGTCTGGCGCGGGTGAACGGTCTTACGCGTGTGAACATCCACACGCGGTGCGTCCGAACCCGTGGTGGGCCGCGCCAGTCAAACGTACGTAGTATCCAAAGCAGCGAAACGCAAAGGCCGTCGGAGGTGAACCATGCCGTGTGCGCTGTGCGGCGACATCATCCCGGCCGAGGTCACCCGTTGCCCGGCATGCGGGGCATGGGCGCGGCGCCGCGACTTCCGCGCCGTCGGCGTCGCCGTGTTCATGCTGCTCGGCTTCAACGCGTTCATCGCCCTCGGCTCCGGCATCAGCCTGCTCCGCCTCGCCCATCCCCTGCGCGGGGCGACCCACGGCAACTACGACCCGGCCGTCACCGGTCAGGAGCTCGCCCCCTACACGGACGTGTTCACGATCAGCGCGATCATGGCCGTCGTCACCGGCGTGCTGTACCTGACGTGGCTGTGGCGCGCGTACCGGCAGTCGCCGGGCCCGCACCGGCACCACCGCGCCTGGGTCGTGCTCGGCTGGCTCTGCCCCGTCGTCAACCTGTGGCTGCCGCCGCGCATGGTCTACGACATCTGGGTCAACAGTGGCCGGTACCGGACGGCCGAACGCCAGGGCGCCGGCCTCGTCGTCGCCGCCTGGTGGACGTGCGCCCTGCTCGGCCTCGTCCTCGGCCGCGCCTTCACGCACGGCAGCGTGGACACCCTCGCCGACGCCCGCTTCGACGTCCACGTCGGCGTCGCCGCGGCCGCGTTCCAGGCCCTCGCCGCCACCCTGTGCATGGCCACGGTCTTCCAGATCACGCGGCTCCAGTGCCTGTCGGTGACGCCTTCGGCCCAGGCCCCCGGCGCCTGACGGGCCGGCCGGCGGGCCGCTAGGGGCCCGAGCTGCCCTGGCTGCTGTGCCAGAGGCGGGCGGCGGGCGGACGTTTGACAGCCGCTCCCGCATGCCCGATGTCGGAGTACGGAGACATCGCGAACCCCGTCGGCTGGACGATCCGGCGGCCGACGGCGCGGGCGGGCGGCGACGGGGCGGCCATCGCGGCGCGGACGGCGTCCGGCCCGCCGCGGCGCCACTCCTCGTCGAGGGCGTTCAGGTCCCAGCAGGCGTTCGCGACGATCGAGACGGCGCGGTCCCCCGCCCGGCGGACGCGGCCGCGGGCGACCAGGAGCCAGCAGCCGAAGACGGTCGCGGCGCACCTGTCCTGCACCGACTCGAAGAAGGTGAGGTCGACGGGGCCGGTCGCGTCGTCCAGCGTGGCGAAGATCACGCGCTGGCCCGACCTGACCGCCGGGGTCTGCGTGGCGACCTTGACCCCGGCGACCAGCACCTCGCTTCCGGCGGGACGTCCCGGCAGGTCCGCGGCCCGGACGACGCCGAGCCCGGCGAGCAGCCCGTCGTAGAAGGTGATGAGGTGGCGGCTGACGTCCATGCCGAGGATGTCCAGCTCGGCCTCGACCACCTCGGCGGGCGTCATCGGGGGCAGCTCGCCCGCGGGGATCTCCTCCACCGGGCCGGGCGGCGTGCCGTCCTCGTGGCCGAGGGGAAGCTGGCCCTCCATGACGTGCGCGGCACGGCTTCCGGCCCGCTCCAGCGCGCCCACGCGGCAGAGCAGGTCGCGGCGCGGGGCGTCGTGGACGGCGTCGAACCCGCCCGCCAGCACCAGCCGCTCCGTGATCGGACGGGACACGCGCGCCCGGCGCCAGAAGTCGCCCAGCGACGCGAACGGACGGGCCGTGACGATCTTGCCGACCTCCGCGTCGGAGATGCCCTTGACCTCGCTCAACGCCACCCGGATCCCGGTCGGCCCGCCGCCGGAGACGGGTTCGGCGTGCCAGCCGGCGGCCGACCGGTTGACGTCCAGGGGCAGGATCGGGACGCCGAAGTGCCGCGCGTCGTCCAGGATGACGCGCTTCGGGTACAGCCCGGGATCATGGGTGAGGACGCCGGCGTAGAACGCGGCCGTGTGGTGCCGCTTCAGCCAGGCCGACTGGTAGGTGGGCAGCGCGAACGACGCCGCGTGCGCCTTGCAGAAACCGAACGCGCCGAACGCGGTCAGCATCCGCCAGACGCGTTCCACGGACGCCTCGTCGTAGCCGCGCGCCAGCGCCGTCTTGCGGAACCACGCGCCCACCACCGCCTGGCCGCGCTCGTGGTTGAGGCTCCGGCGCGCGGCCTCCGCCCGGGAGAGGCCGCAACCGGTCATCACGTCGAAGACGCGGAGCACCTGCTCGTGGAAGACGATCACGCCGAGGCTCTCCCGCAGCACCGGTTCGAGATCGGGATGCGGGTAGGCGGGCTCCCGCGTCCCGGCGCGGGACTCCAGGAACGGCGTCACCATGTCGGAGTTGACCGGGCCCGGCCGGAACAGCGAGATGTCCAGGACGAGATCGTCCAGGTCGCGGGGCTGGAGGCGGCCGATCAGCTCCCGCTGTCCCGGCGACTCGATCTGGAAGCAGCCGAGCGTCCGGGACGTGCGGACCAGCTCGTACGTCGCGGGATCGTCGCGTGGGACGTCCTCCAGCGCGATCGTCCGGCCGGTGAGCCGGGCGACCTCCGCCACCGCGTGCGCCATCGCCGACTGCATCCGGACGCCGATGACGTCGAGCTTCAGCAGGCCCATCGCCTCGACGTCGTCCTTGTCGAACTGGCTCATCGGGAACCCCACGGCGGCCCGCTCGACGGGCGTCCGGTCGCGCAGCGTCGGGTTCGACAGCAGGACGCCGCACGGGTGCATGGCGATGTGGCGGGGCAGGCCGTCCAGGCGCTCGGCGATCCGGAACAGCACCTCCAGGCGCCCGCTCGCCAGGCCGCTCTGCCGCAGCTCGGGCAGGTCGTCGAGGGCCGCGCGAATCTGGCCGGCCCTGATCTGCGGGAACGCCTTCGCGATCGCGTCGATCTCCAGCGGCGGGAGCCCGAGGGCGTTGCCGACGTCGCGGAGCGCGCTGCGCGCCCGGTAGGTCTCCATCATCGACACGCACGCGGTGCTCTCGGCGCCGAACCGATCGAACAGCGCCTCGTAGGCCTCCAGTCGCCGCGCCGACTCGACGTCCAGGTCGATGTCGGGCAGCCCCTCCCGGCTGTCGGCGAGGAACCGCTCCATGACCAGGTCGTGCCGCAGCGGGTCGAGGTCGCCGATGCCGAGCAGGTAGTTGACCAGGCTGCCCGCGCCCGAGCCGCGGATGGCGCACCGGATCCCGCGCGACCTGATCAGCGCCGCGGCGTCGGCGACCGTCAGGAAGTAGGACGCCAGCCCCTTCCGGGCGATCACCCCGAGTTCCTCATCGAGCCGCGCGGCGGCCTTCCGCGATCCGTCCAGCCCGCGCCGGGCCAGCCCGTCCGCACAGCGGGCGACGAGCCGCGCGTACGGGTCGCCTTCGCCGATCGGCAGATGGACGCCGTCCATGCCGAGATCGCGCCCCGGGTCGAGGACGCAGCGCTCGGAGAGCCGCCGGGTCGCGGCCAGGAGGGCGTCCGCCTCGTCCGCCCCGCAGCCCAGCTCCGCGACGCGGCGCATCTCCGGGACCGACTTCAGGTAGGCGTGCCCGGTGCGGTCGTCGAGATGCCGCCGGTCCAGCGGGGCGAGGCGGCGCGTCACGTCCAGGACCTGCGCGACCGGATGGTCGGACGGCTCCAGATAGCGCACCGCGTTGCCGAGCACCGCGGGCACCCCGGCCTCGCGCGCGAGCGCGAGCATCCGGGCCGCCCTGGGCCCCTCGCCCTTGCCGTGATGGTCGACGATCTCGACCACGCTCTCGGCCGTCGCGCGCCATGCGTCCAGCCGGGCCCCCGCCACGTCCGGACGCCGCCCGCCGACGGCACGCCCCACGTCCGACGCCGGACCGAGCAGGACGACGAGACCCTCCGCATGCGCACCGACCATCTGCCGCGTGACCAGCGGGTTCCCGCGCTCACCCGCCGCGTGCGCCGCCGTCACCAACCGGCACAGCGACCGCCACCCGGCACGCCCCTCGGCGAGCACCACGATCCGCTCCTCGCCGGTGGACGCGACCCGGAGATCGGCGCCGACGACGGCCCCGATCCCCGCGTCCGCACATGACCGAACGTGACGGACGGCGCCGTACAGCCCGTCGCGGTCGGTCAGCGCGAGCGTCTCCATGCCGAGGCCCGCGGCGCGCTCCGCCAGCGCGGCGGGCGGCGCGACGCCGTGCCGCAGCGAATAGCACGAGGCGACATGAAGGTGCACGTCAGTCCCATACCCGGGAAAGCAGCCAGCTGTCGGCGGCCACGTCATAACGCAGCTCGTAGACGCCGATCTCCCTGTCCGGAGTCGCCTCGACCCGCCAGAACTCCCGCTCTCCGGTGGCCTCGCCGTCGGGCTGCTGCTCCCGCCACCAGTCACGGGTCGTGACCCAGTGCTCCAGCACCCGCCGCACGGTGTAGAGCCGGCCACGCCAGACGAACCGGACAGGACGTCCATCGCTCACCCAGACGTCCACCGGGTCGCCGAACACGCGTGTCATCTGCCTCCCCCTCGCGCTCACCGCACGGGGGAAGGACATGCGGGCATTAGAACAAATGTTCGGGCCCGAGTCTAGGGAAGCCGTCCACCAGGGAGCAAGGCGGAGGCAGCCTCACAACTTGCTGAGGCGGTCGGCGACCGTGGCGGCCTCGGTGACCTCGGCCATGCCGCCGCCCGGCCACAGGTAGTACCAGCCGTCGCCGCACGGGGTCGCGACGACCATGATCTGGCGTCGCGTCCGCGTGCCGGACACGCTCAGCAGGGACTCCTCGGGCCCGGCGAGCCTCCAGGAGAGCCCGCGGACCTCGACTTCGTGCGCTAGCGCCGCGAGGTGACGCCGGCGCACCTCGGCGATCTCCCGCCCACCGACTACTGACACATCAGCCGCCTCAGCATGGTCCGAGGCGCCGGACGATGACCTTCGGCGACCGTCCGGCGACAATTGGTGACCGGCCCTCAGCATGACCCGAATCCGCGGGCTGCGCAGGGAATTCCCGGAGAGTGGGACGGCTGTTTCCCTTCCGGCCATGCGATGGTCCGTGCTGGGCGCCACGACGCGCCGCGCTCACATGCGCCAATCGCGCGGCGGAGCGCCGGGCGGAGCTCGTCCGTTGAAATGGCGGTGGGTGCGGGCTGGAGGACGGGGTTCCGGATGATGGAACCCCCGCCGCGTAGGCGGAGGGTCCGTCCGTGATAGAAGCCTCTGTGAAGACGGGCGTCCACCCGCCCGCGTCACGCGGATCAGAAGGAGCGAGCCGATGAGCGCCGTCCCCGCCGGCGACCCGTCAGGCCCCACGGACGGCGACCCGGCGACCCCGAACGCCGACCCCGCGAACACGAACGACGACCCGGCGAACGCGAACGACGACCCGGCGGCCCCGGGTGCGCCCGAGCCCGCTCCCGCGCTCGCGGGGCTCCGCGAGCGCAAGAAGCAGCGGACCCGGCTCGCGCTCGTCGACGCCGCGCTGGAGCTGTTCGTCTCCCAGGGGTACGAGGCGACGACGATCGACGAGATCGTCGCGGCCGTTGAGGTGTCGCAGCGGACGTTCTTCCGTTACTTCGCCACCAAGGAGGACGTCGTCACGAGCTTCCTCGCCGAGCACGACCGGGCCCTGGCGGCCGCCCTCGCGGAGCGCCCGCCAGGGGAGCGTCCGTTCACCGCGCTGTACGAGTCGCTGCGCGTCATGCTGCGGACGATCGCGGAGGGCGACCCGGCCGACAGCGCCAGGTTCCGCCGGGTCCGGCAGGTGATCGAGGCGACGCCGGCGCTGATGGCGGCGCAGATGGCGCGGTACGGGGCGGCGACGGACGCGCTCGCCGCCGAGATCGCGCGGCGCGAGGACGCGGATCCCGACGAGGACCTGCGGCCCAAGATCGTCGTCGCGTTCTTCATGGCCGCGACCAAGATCGCGTTCGAGGACTGCGCCCGGCTGGACATCTGGGACCCCCCGACGGTAGCGGCCCGCGTGGAGGAGGCCGTCGCGCTGGTCGGCCAGACTATGCGCGACTGGATTTAGCCCTTCCGGCGGTGGAATAGCCCGCGGAGAGGCCGGGTTGCCGAGATCAGTCCGCCGCCCCGACAGGCAGGAGAGCACGGCATGCGCGCGATCGTGATCACCGAGAACGGCGGCCCCGAGGTGCTGGCCGCCGCGGAGCGTCCGGCCCCGGAGCCGGGGCCCGGCGAGGTGCTCATCGACGTGGCCGCGGCGGGCGTCAACTTCGTCGACGTGTACTACCGGACGGGCGCGTACCCGCGGCGGCTCCCGTACACGCCGGGCATCGAGGCGGCGGGGACGGTCGCGGCGGCCGGCGACGGCGTCCGGGAGTTCTCGGTGGGCGACCGCGTCGCGTCCAGCGACGTGCAGGGCGCCTACGCGGCGAAGGCCCTGGTGCGGGCGGAGAGGCTCGTCCCCGTCCCGGACGGGGTGGACCTTGAGGACGCGGCGGCGTCGCTGCTGCAGGGCATGACCGCGCACTACCTGACGCGGTCGACGTACCCGGTCCGGGCGGGCGACACCGTCCTCGTGCACGCGGCCGCCGGCGGGATGGGGCTGCTGCTCACCCAGGCGGCCAAGGCCCTCGGCGCCCGGGTGATCGGGACGGCGTCCACGCCGGAGAAGGAGAAGCTCGCGGAGGACGCGGGCGCGGACGTCACGATGGGCTACGACGGTTTCGCCGACCGGGTCCGGGAGCTGACCGGCGGGGAGGGTGTCGCCGCCGTGTACGACGGCGTCGGCGCGCCCACGTTCGAGGGGAGCCTGGCGAGCCTGCGGAGGCGCGGGACCCTGGCGCTGTACGGGGCGGCGGGCGGGAAGGTGCCGCCGTTCGACCCGCAGCGCCTCAACGCGGCCGGTTCGCTGTTCCTCACCCGGCCGACGCTCGCCCACTACATCGTGACCCGCGAAGAGCTGCGGGAACGGGCCGCCGCCGTCTACGGATGGGTCGGGGCAGGCGACGTCAGGGTGCATGTCGGGCGCCGCTACGACCTCGCGGAGGCCGCCGCCGCGCATGCCGATCTGGAGGCGCGGCGGACGACGGGGAAGCTCCTGCTGATCCCTTGATCGTCCGCTCGGGCGGGCGGCGGCTGCCTTAGGCTGGGCGGGAATATACGATCTTCGAGGAGTCCCTCCGCCATGACCGCATACGCCGCCGAACCGCTGGAGCAGGACGAACCGCGCGTCCTCGGTCCTTACCGCCTGCTCGGACGACTCGGCCGCGGCGGGATGGGCACCGTCTACCTGGCCGCCGAGCCGGACGGCCGCCGCGTCGCGGTGAAGGTCGTCAACCGGGAGCTGGCCGGGGAGCCGGCGTTCCTCGCCCGGTTCCGGCGGGAGGTGACGGCGGCGCGGCGCGTCCACCGGTTCTGCACCGCACCCGTCCTGGACGCCGGGCTCGACCAGGACCCGCCCTACATCGTCACCGAGTACATCGACGGCCCGAGCCTGGAGAAGGCGGTCGGCGGCAAGGGGCCGCTGCCCGGGTCCGACCTGGAGGGCGTCGCGGTCGGCGTCGCCACGGCGCTCGCCGCGATCCACGGGGCCGGGATCGTCCACCGGGATCTGAAGCCCGCGAACGTGCTGCTGTCGTCCACCGGGCCGCGCGTGATCGACTTCGGCATCGCCCGCGCGCTCGACGCGCCCGACGGCCCCACCCGCACCGGCCAGTTCGTCGGCACCCCCGCCTACATCGCGCCCGAGGTGCTGCGCGGCGAGCCCGTCGAGCAGGCGTCGGACGTGTTCTCCTGGGGCTGCGTCGTCGCCTACGCCGGGACGGGACGCCCGCCGTTCCAGGGCAAGACGGTCGCGGACACGTTCCACCGCATCGGCCACGACGAGCCCGACCTCGACGGCCTCGACCCGCGGCTGCGCGACGTCGTCGGCGCCGCGCTCGGCAAGGACCCGCGGACCCGTCCGACGGCGCGGCAGATCCTCACCCGGCTCGTCGGCCAGGAGAGCCCGGAGCACGCCGCAGAGACGATCTCGACGACCTGGACGGCCCCGGCCCCGGCCGCGGAGCGCGCCCCGGCCGCGGAGGTGCCGCGGCCGAGACCCGTCCCCGAGGTGGAGGAGCAGGCGGCGGAGCCGACGCTGGCCGCGGCCTCCCCCGCCGCCCAGGAGCCCGCCCCGGACGAGGGGACCGTCGTGGTCGACCTGCCGTTCCCGGCGGAGTGGCAGGGGCCGCGCCGCTGGTTCACCCTGGTCAGGGGCATCCTGGTCATCCCGCACCTGCTGGTGATGATGGTCGTGTTCGTGGTCCTGGTGGTCCTGATGGCGCTGAGCTGGCTGGTCATCCCGTTCACCGGCCGCTACCCGCGCTGGCTGTACCGGCTGGTGGTCGGCTGCCAGCGCTGGTCCGCCCGGGTCGTGGCGTACGCGTTCGGGCTCACCGGCGAGATGCTTCCGCCGTTCCGGACGCTGCCCCGCGCCCGCCGAAACCGCTGACCCTCTTACTTTGCGCGTCTGAATTGGTGCATCCCGCTAGGGTTCTACGGAAACGACTCCCGATTTCCAGTTCAGGATCACGATGACCACGCACGCAGGAGAGAACGGCGAGGCCCTGCGCCCCGAGGACCCAGCGGAACTCGGCCCCTACCGGATGGTCGGCAGGCTCGGCCGCGGCGGCATGGGGACGGTCTATCTCGGCGAGGACGGCGGCGGCCGCCGCGTCGCCGTCAAGGTGATCAACCGGGAGCTGGCCGGGGAGACCGCGTTCCGGGACCGGTTCCGCCGCGAGGTGACGGCCGCCCGGCAGGTCCGCCGGTTCTGCACCGCCCCCGTCCTGGACGCCGAGCTCGACGAGGACCCGCTGTACGTCGTCACCGAGTACATCGAGGGCCCGAGCCTGGAACGTGCCGTCGCCGACCGAGGCCCGCTGCCCGGGTCCGACCTGGAGGGCCTCGCGGTCGGCGTCGCCACCGCGCTCGCCGCGATCCACGGGGCCGGGATCGTCCACCGGGATCTGAAGCCCGCGAACGTGCTGCTGTCGTCCACCGGGCCGCGCGTGATCGACTTCGGCATCGCCCGCGCGCTCGACGCCGCCGACGGCCCCACCCGCACCGGCCAGTTCGTCGGGACCCCGAACTACCTGCCGCCCGAGCTGCTGCGCGGCGAGCAGGTCACGCCGGCGTCGGACGTGTTCTCCTGGGGCTGCGTCGTCGCCTACGCCGGGACGGGCAGCGCCCCGTTCGCGGGCAACACCGTCCCGGAGATCTTCTACCGCGTCGCGCACGACGAGCCGAAGCTGGACGGCCTCGACGCCGCCCTGCGCGACGTCGTCGCCGCCGCGCTCGACAAGGACCCGCGGAACCGGCCGTCCGTCCAGGATCTGCTGGGCCGGCTGGTCGGGAACGGCCAGACCGACCCGGCCAGGCTGGCGGAGACCGTCCAGGCGGGCTGGCACGGCACCGCGACCGACCCGACCGTGCAGGCGCGCACCGGCCCGCCCGGCCAGCCCACGCACGCCCACCCGCCCGTCCAGGGACCTGGTCAGGCGACCGGTCAGGCCGCGTTCCAGCAGCCGACGTCGATGCTCGGCGCCGACGTGACGCGCCGCGACGCCAGGCCGTCGCCGTCCGGCAGGTCCCGGCGCCTCCCGCTGGTCATCGGTGCCGCGGCCGTCGCCGTGGTGGCCGCGCTCGCGGTCGTCGGGTTCACCCTCCTCGGCTCGGACGGCCCGCCCGACAAGCTGGCGACCGCGTTCAGCGACGACTTCTCGAACAGCGAGTCCGGCTGGCGCACCTACAGCGGCGAGAACAACTACCAGAACGGCAAGTACCGGATCCTGACCGACGCCTCGACCGACTCGGTGGCGCAGGACGTGCCCAAGGACGCGCCCGCCCCCGACCCGATGCTGGCCACGGTCACGGTCTCGGTGGCGAGCGGACCCCCCGACGGCGGCTACGGCCTCTACTGCCGCTCGCACGACGACCTCGACGACCGGTACACCTTCATGATCCGCAACGACGGCAAGGGCGCGTCACTGCGCAAGACGAGCGAGGAAAGGGGCGCCAAGGAGCTCGCCGCCCCGACGTCGGTCCCCGGGCTCTCCGACGACGAGCCGAACAAGATCCAGATCGGCTGCGAGAGCGCCGACGGCGGCAAGAAGGTGCGGCTGCGGCTCTGGGTGAACGGCGAACAGGTCATCGACGCGACGGACGACGACCAGCCGCTCCCCAACGGCAAGGCCGGGCTGCATGCGGCGCGGGGCGGCAACCCGGCCCAGCAGATCGTCGCGGTCTTCGACGACTTCGACCTCTCGAAGATCCTCCGCTAGGCGTTCTTCCCAGCTTGGCCCAGGCGTTCTTCCGAGCCTGGGTCAGGCGTTCTTCGCGGGCAGGTAGGCGGCCGTCCAGCGGGTCAGCTCGGCGAAGACCCGCGCGCGGGCGGGCTCGGCCGACAGCACCAGGTCGTGCAGGCCGCCGTCGATCCGGACGAGCGTGACGTGCCGCCCGATCCTGGGCGCCCACCGGGCCATGTGCTCGACGTCCAGGACGGCGTCGGCCCCGGACACGTCCAGCGCCTTGCGGGTCGGCCGGACGCTGCGCGTCGACGCCATGACCAGCACGGGCACGTCGACGTCCAGCCCCCTGCGCAGGCGGAGCTGCCCGCGGCGGACGGCCGCCAGCCACGCCGCCCGCACCGGGAACCCGAGGATCGGCTTCCAAGCCAGGTCGAAGTCCCACTCGCCCTCGTGGTCGCGGTGGATGCTCCGCGGATACCGGTCGGACACGCCCGCTGGCAGCCTCGCCTTCGGGAACCGCGGGCGCAGCGCCCGCGCCAGGCCAGCGCCGAGCTTGCGCATCACCAGCGGCTCCGCGATGTCGAGGAACGGGCTGTTCAGGAAGAGGCCGTCGACGAGGCCCCGGCCCTTCGCCCCGTCCGCCCACAGCGCGGCGATGAGGCCGCCGGTCGAGTGGCCGTTCAGCAGGACCGTGTCGTGCCCGTCCACGTCCCGGACGATCCGGACGGCCTCGTCGATCTCCGGGAAGTAGTCCGCCAGGCTCTCCACGTAGTTCGGCGTCTGGTGCGGACGCAGCGACCGCCCGTACTTGCGCAGGTCGAGCGCGTAGAAGTCGAATCCGAGGTCCAGGTAGAAGTCGGCCAGATGCCGCTGGAAGAAGTAGTCGACGAACCCGTGCAGATACAGCACCGCCCGCCGGGACGGACCAGGGCCGCGCCGCCGTACCAGGGTCGCCACGACCTCGCCTTCGGCGTCCCGGCCCATCGGCAGCTCGATCGCCTCGTACCCGGGGCCGAGCACATCCTCCGTCACGTCCATGCTTCTTTCCTCCCCAGGCGGGCGAACTGATTCCCCTTGATCGAACGTCATAGAAGACTGAACCGTAGACCGCCCGAACCACAACACGCCCTCCGGCCCCCGGGAGTCGAGCCATGCAGGCCCCTCTTCGCGACCGCGACCCGCAGCGGCTCGGCCCGTACCGCCTCGCCGGGAGGCTGGGGCGCGGCGGCATGGGCACCGTCTTCCTCGGCGAGGACGGGGCCGGACGGCAGGTCGCGGTCAAGGTCATCAACGCGGAGCTCGCCGACGACGAGGCCTTCCACGAGCGGTTCCGCCGGGAGGTGACGGCCGCGCGGCAGGTCAGCCGGTTCTGCACGGCCGCGGTGCTGGACGCCCGCCTCGACGGCGAGCCGCTGTACGTCGTCACCGAGTACGTCGCAGGACCGTCGCTGGAGGCCGCCGTCAAGCAGGGCGGGCCGCTGCGCGGCGGCGACCTGGAGGCCCTCGCGGTCAACATCGCGACGGCGCTCGGCGCGATCCACGGCGCCGGGATCGTGCACCGCGACCTCAAGCCGTCCAACGTGCTGCTGTCCCCGACCGGCCCGCGCGTGATCGACTTCGGCATCGCCCGCGCGCTGGACTCCTCCGACGGCCCGACCCGCACCGGCCAGTTCGTCGGCACCCCCGCCTACATCGCGCCCGAGCTGATGCACGGCAGGGAGATCACGCCCGCGGCCGACGTGTTCTCCTGGGGCTGCGTCGTCGCGTACGCCGGCACGGGGCGCGTCCCGTTCAGCGGCGGAACGCTCCCGGAGGTCATCAACCGGGTGACGACCGGCGACCCCGACCTGGACGGCCTCGACCCGGCCGTCCGCGCCCTCGTGGCCCGGGCGCTGGCCAAGAAGCCGGCCGAACGCCCCACGGTCAAGCAGCTGATCCAAGCCCTGACCGGCGAGGACGAGCCACCCGCGACCCCGGTGGCGCCCGCGCCGCCGCAGAACGACGCGCCGCCTCCCCCACCGGCGCCCGAGTCCGGGCGGCCACCGGAGCGCGGGACGGTTCCGCAGACCACCGTCGACCCCGTCCCGGTGACGCGTCCCGTGAACGCGCCGCCGCCGTCCGCTCCCCCTGCGCGTTCTCCCGCGGGGCGCTCAGCGGGGCGCACTGCGGGGCGCCTTGCGGGACGTCCGCTGAAGCAGCGCCGCCTGCTCATCGCGGCCTTGTCGGCGGTCGGCGTCGTCGTCCCGATACTGGCCGGTCTGCTCGCCCCGGGCCCCGACCGGACGCCGAACGACTCCGCCGCGGCCTCCTCCTCCGGCTTCGGCGAGAAGCCGCCGGAGCCCGAGCAGAAGCTCTACGCAGACAACTTCAGCGACGAGACGTCGGGCTGGAAGAGGGCCGCCACGTCCAACGTCTTCTGGGAGGCGGCCTACCTCGACCGGAAGTACGAGGTCCACGTCCTCCCCGCGGCGAAACAGAACGTGATCGGGGCGCCCGTCTCGCCGCCCGCGTCCATGTCGCACCTCATCGAGGTGGAGGTGGAGCCGGGCGGCGACGGCGAGGCGGGGGTGTACTGCCGCGGGACGCGGAGCGGCTTCGCGTTCCTCCTCCGTTCGGACGGACGCGCCCGCATCGTCGCGATGGAGGGCGGTGAGCCGAGGCGGCAGCTGGTGACCGGCGCCGCCGGCGACCTCAGCGAGAACGACGACCTGATCCACGCCGCGTGCGTGCCGGACGGGCCGTCCATGAGACTCGGCATGTGGGTCAACGACGAGCTCGTCACGTCCGCCACCGCGCCCGCTCCCACGGGCGGCGACGGCGGCATCGGGCTCCTCGTGACCAGCCCCGACGGCGCCACGCGAGAGGCGACGTTCGACAACTTCTCACTCTGCGAGCTCTGACACCCGAGGCGCGCCCGAGCGCGCTCGGGCGCCGTCGAGCGGGGCGGGGCCGGCCGAGCGCGATCGGGCGCCGTCGAGCGGGGGCGGGGCCGGTCGGGCGGGGCGGGGGCGCCTCGCTAGTCCTTGCGGCCGGTGGTGGCGACGGTGACGCCGAGGCCGATCATCATCAGGCCGCCGGTGCCGCCGATCGCGGCGAGGCGGCGGGGCGAGCGGGCGAACCAGTCGCGGGCCGCGCCGGCGGCGATGCCCCAGACGCTGTCGCTCAGCAGCGCGATCACCGCGAAGAGCAGCCCGAACACGATCATCTGCAGCGGCACGTGCCCGTGCTCCCGGACGACGAACTGCGGGAGGACGGCCGCGAAGAACACCGTCGTCTTCGGGTTCGTGACGCCCACCACGAAGCCCTGCGCGAAGGCCCGGACGTCGCCGCCCTGCCCCTCCTCGTCCGCGCCGATCGTCTCCTGCAGCGAGCGGCGGTGCCGGATGGCCTGCACCCCGAGGTAGACGATGTAGACGGCCCCGACGATCTTCAAGGTCGTGAACACGACGGCGGAACGCTCCACGATCGAGCCGACGCCGACCGCGACGGCGACGGTCAGCACGAGCGCGGCGGCCACACCGCCGACGACGCCGGCGAGCGCGGTGCGGCGGCCGTGCGCGAGGGCCCGTCCGACGACGAAGAGCACGGACGGGCCGGGAATGATGATGATGGCGAAGGCCATCGCGGAGAAGGCGAGCATCTGATCTGTCGACACCATGACCGCGACACTACGCAGCATGTCCGGTTCGTCCCACCGAATATCCGGCCCGCCCGGCCCGGCCCGCCCGGCCCGGCTCGCGGCGGCCCCACCAGGGTGGACGGTGTCCAGGGGTGGCCGGTTCAAGATCGTGACTCGGGACGAGGCCCGGCATAGGTTCGACGCATGTCCGCGCCAGCGTCCGCGGCGTCCGGCCGTCCGGTCGAGATCGCCCGCCCCGGCCCGTCCGCCGCAGTGGCCTGGCGGCCGGTGCTGCTGATCGCCGGTGTGCTGGGCGTCCTGCTGCTGGCCGTCAGCGCACGGTACGGGTACCACCGCGACGAGCTGTACTTCCGCGTCGCCGGACGCCATCTGGCCTGGGGTTATCCGGACCAGCCGCCGCTGATGCCGCTGCTCGCCCGCGCGATCACGGCGGCGTCAGGCGACTCGCCGGTCGCTGGCCCCGCTTCGCCGCCCAGGTCGCGGCGGCCTACCGGACGCTGCCGCCGGACGAACGGTCGAAGGCGACGATCGTCGTCAGCAACTACGGCGAGGCGGGGGCGCTCGACAAGTACGGGCCCGGCCTCGGCCTGCCCCGCGCGTACAGCGGCCACAACGGCTACTGGTACTTCGGGCGTCCGGCGGACACGGGCGGGCCCACCGTCGTCGTCGGCCCGGAGACGCTCGCGGGCGCGTCCTACCTGGGTCGGTTCTGGACGGACGTGCGCCCGGTGAGCCGCGTCGACAACGGCGTCGACCTCGACAACCAGGAGCAGGGCAAGCCCATCTGGATCTGCCGCGGGCAGCGGGCGCCCTGGCCGGAGCTGTGGCCGCGCTTCAAGACCCTGTCCTGATCACGCGTGTCGTGATCACGTGCTCGTCGTGATCACGTGCTCGTCGTGATCACGCCTGGAGGACGTCCCAGGTCGTGCCGCGGCGGATGAGCAGGTCGTGGGTGAGCAGGCTCCCGGCGGGAACGTCCCAGGGCCCGTCGCCGCCACCGCTGTCGCCGCGGTCCCCGGCCCACACCTGCGCGACGGTCCAGCGGAGCTTGTCGACGCCGTCCGGGTGGCCGGTTCCGGACGCGACGAACACGTCCCGCGCCGGGACGGCCACGACGAGGTCGCCGTCCACGTCCTGGGCGAGCTTCTCCAGGAAGGCCTCGTCCAGGAGCAGGCCCGACTCCAGGGTGCCGCGGCCCGCCGCCGCCGTCGCAGCCGTCGCGGCCGCCGTCGTCGCGGTCCCGCCGAGGGAGACCGTGACGGCCCGGACGTCCGGGTACCAGCCCAGGCTCAGGTCAGGACGCCGGTCGCGCAGGTTGAGCACCGCGCGGCGGCGCAGTTCCTCCGGCTGCACGCCGAGCTCGGCGCAGTGCCGCAGCGCCACATGCTCGTGCCGCCGCCCGGACGGGACGCCCTCGTCGGCGATCTCCAGCGCGTAGGTGACGTACAGGTCGGCGGCGAACGGGTCGCGGATCGGCTCCTCGTCCGCCGGCAGCGGGAACTCCAGCTGGACCTCCGCCGGCACCCGCGCCTTCATCAGCGGGACGATCAGACTGGACCGCGGCTCGGTCACGGGACGCTCCTCCTGATGAGGCCGGTGCCTACGAATGGATCACCCTACCGCCGCGGTGGGCGCCCCGCCCGGCGGGACGACGGGAAGGCCGCGCGGCGCGCCGTGCTCGATGATCCGCCATACGGCGCCGGTGTCCAGATGCTGTTCGACGAGGTCGCCGAGCGCGTCCAGAGTCGCCTCCCGCAATGCCTGGAACGACACATCGGGCGCGGGTGTGAAATCGCGTCCGCTCTCCTGTGCCACGTCCCTGAGAAAGGCCCGCCTGAATCCGTCGTTCTCCATTGCGCCGTGCCAGGTCGTCCCCCAGACGGCGCCCTTCCGGCATCCGTCGAGGAACGGCTCCCCGCCGGCGGTGATCGCCACGCCGTGGTGGATCTCGTACGCGTGGACGTCCTCGCCATATGCCCGCCCGCTCGGCCGCCCGAGCGTCTTCTCCTTTCCGAATTCGACTTTCGCGGGCAGCAGGCCGAGCCCTTCGACCCGTCCGGTCCCCGATTCGACGTGATCCACGATCTCGCCGGCGAGCATCTGATATCCGCCGCAGATGCCGAGCACGGGCCGCCCTTCGCGGGCACGCCCGAGAATCACCTCGTCCATTCCCCGCTCGCGCAGCCAGGCGAGGTCGCTCACCGTGGCGCGCGTTCCCGGCAGGACGACCAGATCGGCCTCCAGCAGATCCCCGGCGCTCGCCGCGTACCGGACGACGACGCCCGGTTCGCAGGCCAACGCGTCCAGATCCGTGAAATTCGAGATCCGCGGAAACCGGACCACGACGATCCGCAGCGTCTCCTTCCCGACCGGGCCTCTGGCGTCGGGCCTGGGCGCGTCCAATGCCAGAGTGTCCTCGGAATCCAGATACAGCCCGAGTTTCCACGGCAGGACACCCAGCGTGGGACGTCCGGTGAGCTTCTGAAGCTGCTCAAGCCCCGGCTCCAGCAACTCCCTGGCGCCGCGGAACTTGTTGATGACGAATCCCGCGACCAACGCCTGGTCTTCGGGTTCCAGAAGTGCGACCGTCCCGTACAGCGACGCGAAAACGCCGCCCCGGTCGATGTCCCCGACCACGACCACGGGCAATTCCGCGGCCCGCGCGAGCCCCATGTTCACGATGTCGCCCGCCCGCAGATTGATCTCGGCCGGACTCCCCGCGCCCTCGCAGATCACCACGTCGTATTCATTCCGGAGCTCCGCGAGACTCTCCGCCACCACCTCCGCGAGCCACGCCTTGTGCTCCCCGTACCGCAGCGCGTCGACCTCCGCCACCGGACGTCCCAGAACCACGACCTGACTGCGCCGATCGCTGCCCGGCTTGAGCAGCACTGGATTCATCACGGCCCGCGGCTCCACCCCCGCCGCCTGCGCCTGCATGTACTGGGCCCGCCCGATCTCGGCCCCGTCGCTCGTCACCATCGAATTCAGCGACATATTCTGCGCCTTGAAAGGCGCGACCCTCACCCCGCGCCTCGCGAGCCAGCGGCACAACCCGGCGGTGACCACGCTCTTTCCCGCGTCGGACGTCGTCCCGGCGACGAGCAGCCCGCTCACCGCAAACTCCAGACCACGGCCGCCGCCGCGAACGTCACCACCGCCGAAAGCCCCACCGCCCGCCTGATGTCCCGCACCTCGGGAACGCGGCCGTCGCCCATTTCAGGACGCCGCTCGACCCGTCCGCCGTACTCGTTCACACCGCCCAGCCGGACGCCGAGCGCCCCGGCGAACGCGGCCTCGCACCGTCCCGCATTGGGACTCGGATGCTTCTTCCCGTCCCTCCTCAGAACCCGCCACGCCTCACGACCCGAACAAAGCACAACCAGCCCCCCGGTCACCCGCGCCGGAACCCAATTGGCGGCATCGTCCAGCCTCGCCGCCGCCCACCCGAACCGCTCATACCGCGGATTCCGGTACCCGACCATCGCGTCGAGCGTGTTGACGGCCCGATACATCAGCAGCCCGGGAACACCCGCCACGGCACCCCACACCAAAGGCGCGACCGCCGCGTCCGACGTATTCTCCGCCACGGACTCCACAACGGCCCGCGCCAAACCCGGCCCGTCCAGACCCCTCGGATCCCGAGCGCACAAATGCGGAAGCCGTTCCCGCGCGGCGGCCAAATCCCCACGCTCCAACACCCGCGCCATAACGAGCCCTTCCCGCCCCAACGACGTCCCCCCGAGCACAGCCCAAGTGCACCCAGCCGTCACCAGAACACTCCCCCGCCCGACCCGCTCAAGCACAACCCCCAACGCCCCCGCACCCCCCACCAAAACACCCGCGTAAACAACCCCACGCCACCGAGAGTCCCCGTACACCGACCGCTCCACCATCGAAGCGACCCGCCCGAACCCGGCGACCGGATGCCACCTCTTCGGATCCCCGAAAAGCGCGTCCAGCGCCACCCCGAGAAGAAGCCCCTCACCAGAGACACGCATCAAGCTCATCCCAGTTCCGTTCCAGCCAGTCCTGCGCCCGAAGTATCCGCTGCCCCGCCCCGCCCCGCCACATCCGAGCCCAGCCCCCGCCACTCTCCGCCCGGATCCGCATAGCCTCATAGGACCGCTCGAACCTGACCCGTGCCGCCGGAAGCACATCGCCCCGCAGCCCACGCTCCAACCCGTACGCATCGCAGAAAATCCGCAGCCGCCGCCCCACATCCACCTGGTAAAGCACCGCGTCCCGATCGGCCGGATCTGCGATCGGCCCCCAATGCCGCAACGCCGTCACCACATCGAACAACCGCGTCGTAGGACGGGCCAGATCGAAATCAATCAACGCCACCGGCGTCCCGCCCCGGAAGACCACATTCTCCGGCGTCACATCGCAATGCCCGATCACCTCGGGCTCCCCGTCCAGATTCGACGTCTCCCCGTCCCACGGAGCCCCGTCCGGCGCCTCATACGACGCCACCGCCTCGTGATACCGCCGCAGCAGCCGCCCGACCCCCCTCAGCGCCTCCTCCGAAACCGCGAACCCCGGCAGCGGCTGACGCGGCGCCTCCCCAGGAACCCAGCTCAGCACCTCCCGCCCCCGCCCATCGACCCCCAGCACCCGAGGCGCCCCGTCGAACCCCACCGCCTCCAGATGCCGCAACAACCCGTGCACCGCCGGACTGTGCGCCCCCAACGGCCTCCGCACCGTGTCCCCGACCCGCACCACGCCCTCCGACACGTCCCCGCCGGAGAGCGGCACTTCAAAGTCCACCACCACAACAACCAAAGATAAGACCCCCAATACACCACCTCCGCCCGTTCACCCGTGGTAACGGCGTTATAGATGTGGAGCCGGAGGACCCGCCCCCTTACACTGTGTCCCGGCGTCCCGCCGGGCGCCGGGCGCCCGTAGCTCAGCTGGACAGAGCATCGGACTTCTAATCCGACGGTCGCGGGTTCGAATCCTGCCGGGCGCGCCCACCCACCAGCACATCTCGGCGCTGACCTGCAAGAACGCTTCTTGATCTTGTTCGCCCGGATGCAGCCATGTGCCACCGGAAGCAGCCGCACGGCACCGTTCCCGGAATATACGCGGAATGACCTCGCCTACGTTTGCCCAGGTCAGCACACAAGCGAAGAGAGGCCCCGGACGCTCCGAAGCCTCTCCACCGCACTCGTTCGTCATGCCGCCAACGCATCCTCTATGCGCTGGTTGGCGACGTCCCGTTGCCCATCTATGCACTTAGCGTAAACACGCAACATCACATCGACCCCGTGCCCAGCGCGTTCGGCCGCTTCGGGAGCATGGACGCCAGCATTCAGCCACAGCGACACCGCCGCGTGCCGCAAGTCGTACGGCCGCGCCGCCGAGGGTGACTCAACCTGATCTGGAGTCAGCGCCAGGGCACGAGCCCGCTTCCAGACTTGCGCGTAGGCCGAGCCGGAGAACGACGCGCCGCTACTGGTGACGAACAGCCGCCCATCCTCGGCCGTCCCGAACGTGTCGACGTGTTCGCGGAGGATCGCCACCCGCTCTGGAGGTATCGGGACCGGGCGGACGATGTCGTCCTCCCGATGCTTGAGGCCGCGATCGTCGAAGGTCTCCCCCGAGTCCGTGTACCTCTTGTTGGACTGCGGCCGAGTCCTCTTGAGCGTGATCAGGCCCCAGCCCGTTGCCGGAAGTTCGCAGTCCTGCCGCCGCAGCCCCGCCGCCTCAGCCGGACGAAGGCCAGCGAAGTACATGCTTGCGAACATCGCCCGCAGCCGTGGCCCACGCGACCGGCCGACATAGGACACCGCCGCCAACAGCTCCCGAGCCTGCGCCGGATTCACCACCACGCGCCGATCAACGGCCCCGTTCTGTTTCGGCGGACGCCACTTCACCCGGTCAAGGGGCGGCGGCGCTCAGGCCGCTGCGCGGCCCCGCGCCTGGCCGCCCGGAGCGTGCGGCGTGGGCGCCGGTCACCGGACGGCCGCGCCGGGCCGCGCATCGCGCCACCTCCGCCAGCCCCGCCCCGACCGGCCGCCACGGGGTACGCGCCGCCGCCCTCAGCGAGTCAGCCGCGTCCTGACCTGCCGGACGCACCACCCGAGCATGCAGAGCCCACCCGACGCCATCCATGCGCGGTGCAGGATGGACCAGTCCTCCGCCGCAAGGGGACCACGATCGCCATCACCAAGCCAAAGCAGGCCACACAACCAATGACCAGCCATTCCAGCGCGTTTCCGATCACGCCGCGCAGCGTACAGCCGAGGCGATCGACGTGTCCCCGGCGCAAGGACGTCGCCAGCTGGGATGGAAATGTGCGTGGCCCCCCGACCCCGCGTGTTGAGGATGGCGGCGGCCGGAACCTGTCAAGGGCGCCCTACGGGCGTCACTACGTGATGGCTTCGCCACCCTTGACAGAACCCGTCCGCCGCTAAGTGCAGGTCTCGTCGGGGTCGGGGGGAGGAAGGTTGGGGGAAGAAAAGCGGCTACGCCGTACGCCCGTCCAGAGGATGTCGATGATGCGGAGCGTCTGGATTCCTCCTTCACCACGATCGTGAGCATGCCCTCGCTGTGTCACCGAAGAAGGCGTGTCGGAATGCTGTTTGACCTGGCCGTTCCGGTACTGCGTCCCATGGGGCTTCTAGGAGGTCGAGGAGGCGGTTCAGGAGTGCGCCGTCGCGGACTTCGTCGGGGAGGCCGGTCAGTTCGTACAGCGCGCGTGCGTGGAAGCCGTCGAAGCGGTATGCCACACCCGACCTTCCCAGCCTGGTGGGGTGTAGCGAGCAAAGGTCTCTTCCCGGCCCTGGAGGGCGTCCTGTACCGCCTCGCCGTATCCGGGACGGTCGTAGGCGATCGCCCGCAGATCGTCGTCGACCGGCACCGGCATCCCCTCCGGGATCACCGGCCGGTGCTCAACATCTCAGGACTGCCAACCCTGGGAGGAGAGGAAAGTGCCGCAGCTGCTGCAGCGTTCAGGCGTCGCCGACAGCCCAGCAGCACCGCGTCGGTGATATCGGGGTGCGCCAGCGGCCGGGTGTAGCCCTCGAACAGTTCGGCGGCGCGCGCCCGTACGACAACCGCGCCCGCTTGGGTGATCGCGCAGACGTCCACGACCGGGGTGCGGGACGGGGCGCGCCGGTCGGTCAGAAGCACCGGTCCTGCGCTGCGGCCGCCGAGCAGGGCGGGGCAGCAGTTGAGCGGTGCCGGATTGCCGGTGCACCCACTCGGTTGCGCCGCCCTTGAACGCGCGCAGGTTCCGGCTCATCGCGCACTCTCGATCAGTGCATTGATCTTGCCGACGAGTCACCGCAACGCCACGCTGATCCGCGATGGCTTCTCATCCAGCATGGTGATCAGCTCCCCGGCTGGATCCAGTCGGGAGGCCGACTGGTAGTCGCCGTACCGGGTGACCACCGCGGCGGGAATGAACCGGTCGCCGGTGTACCGACCCTGCAGAGCCGATCCGGGGAACGGCGCCGGGGAAGAACAGAGCGTGCCGGAACAGGGCTCCGGCACGCTTTGTGGTGAGCGTCACCAATGAATGGCGGACGGCTCAACGGCTACACGGGCAGCGTGATCGCGGCATTCCAGGTTGCGTGCCAGGTCTTCGGGCCGACGATCCCGTCCACCTTCAGTTTTGCCATCTTCTGGAGATCCCTGCAGTCGTCCTCGGATTTCGGGCCGTAGATGCCGTCGACCTTGAGATGAAATCCGCGCTTGTTCATCTGGGTCTGCCAGTTCTTTACGTCGTTGCCCTTGCCCTTCATCGGCGGCGGCTGCTTGAAGACGTAGCCAGGATAGGCCGGTCCAGCCATGTCAAATCCCTCCTCGAGGGTATCGGGTTCTTACCAGTCAGAGTCCACGATGCCGCGTTAATGCCGCAATGCCCGCCAGGGAAGATTCGCGCAAAGAGGTCGCCTCCGTTTTTTACCGAATGCGCGGGAAGATGAAAATTCAATGGCTGCTGCGAACCTGTGAGGTGCCAGAACTCGTCCATGGCAGGTGAGCCGGGCCACCCTCGGCTCTCATGCTCTTTCGGCTGGTGCTGCCCGCTCGCGGTGATGCCTCGAAGGAGGCAGAGATCTTGGTGCTGCGCCACGAGGTCGCGGTGCTGCGTCGGCAGGTCGGGCAGCCGCGGTGGGACCTGGGCCGACCGCGCGGTGATCTCGGCACTGGCGCGTCGAGATCCGCTGTGACTGCGCTCGCATCGGCTGGTGAGGCCGAGCAGGCTGTTGGCCTGGCATCGGCGCCTGGTCGCCAAGCACTGGGCCTACCCGAGCAAGGCCGGTCGCCCGCCTGTCTCGCAAGAGGTCGGCGACCTGGTGGTTCGACTGGTCACCGAGAATCCGCGGTGGGGCCATCGCGAGCTGCGCGGCCTGGGTCACCGGATCAGTGGGCACCGTCCGGCGGATCCTGGCGGCGGCCGGGCTGGGGCCCCCGAGGAGGGCCTCGCCGACCTGGCAGCATTCTGCACCGCGCAGGCCTCCGGTGTGCTGGCGTGCGCCTTCCGGCACGTCGACACCGTTCTGCTCCGACGCTTGTACGTGTGGTCTGCGATGGAGATTGAGACCCGCCCGCGTGCACATCCTGGGTGTTACCACCAACCCGACCGGGCTGTGGACCACGCAGCAGGCCCGCAACCCGCTGATGGACCTGGGAGAGCGGGCCGAGCATCTCAGGTATCTGATCCGCGACCGCGACGCCAAGTACACCGCGGCATTCGATGCGGTGTTCACAGCGGCGGGCATCCGCGTGGTGAAGACACCGCCGCGCTCACCGCGCGCCAACGCCCACGCCGAGCGATCCGTCGGCACTTTGCGCCGTGGGCGCCTTGACCACCTGCTCATCTCCGGGCAAAGACACTTGCGCTCGGTCCTGACCGAGTACAAGCACCACTACAACACCCACCGCCCGCGCCAAGGCCGCGAACTCCGCCCACCGCTGGACGATCCTGGCCGCGTGTTGGACCTGACCGCCCGGATACAGCGCCGCACCGTCTTGAACGGACTGCTCAACGAGTACCGCCGTCCTGCCTGAGGAATCCACGACAGCCCAGCTCAACACGTACCCGGGCGATACTTGCAGGTAGTAGGCCGCTTCGTACTCGGTGGGTGGGACGTGACCGATCCTGGTGTGCAGCCGGTGGTGGTTGTACCAGCCGACCCATTCGACGCGCGTCCAGCGGCAGGTTGGTGCGCAGATGGTCAGCCCGCTGCCAGCCGACGACCCGCTGGGAGAAGGCGGTCCAGCACGAACGCCGCGTACACCCATCCGTCCCAGGTGCGCACATAGGTGATATTTGCCAGCCACAACCGATCCGACCGGTCGGCGGTGAACTGCTGGTTGACCTGGTCCGGTGGCCGGGGCGCCGTCTGGTCCGGGGTAGTGGTGCGCTGCCGGTCCCGGCGGGGCTGCTGGCGCGTCGGCGTGGTGGCCCGTTCGCGGGTGCTCGTTAGGCGTCGCTGTCCGGGAACTCGCCACGTTCCGGAGCACCGCCGAAGGCGCGCAGGCACGCGCGTGCCGGGGCCGAGAGCGGACATCTGGTTCGGCGGACGCCGGGGCCGCGTCACGTGAAGGGCCTCGGTCACGTGACGCGGCCCAGCGGTCTGCTCAGGTGAGCGTCCGGTCCGCGCGGACCGGGGCGGGGGTCCGTGGGAACTGCCGGGCTCGGGGTGCGTGCCGCGGCCCGGGTTCTTGATTGGGCATGGGGTTGTCCTCTCCGGGGACGTGGGTTCGCTGGTTCAGGTCGGGCGTCGTGCGTGCCGTCGTT
Organism: Actinomadura sp. 9N215; assembly: GCF_044326345.1. Classification (NCBI taxonomy): domain Bacteria; kingdom Bacillati; phylum Actinomycetota; class Actinomycetes; order Streptosporangiales; family Thermomonosporaceae; genus Actinomadura; species Actinomadura sp. 9N215. Next base: position 107,669 of record NZ_JBIRBA010000004.1, read on the forward strand.
TGCAAGTCGAGCGCCGTTCCCACCAGCTGGTGGCGGACGGCACGAGCCCTCTGGGCAGGAACAGCACGATCACCACGAGGAGGAGGCCGTAGACGGCGTAGGACAGGACGGTGGGTGCGGAGGCGGGCAGGCCTTCGCGTGTGCCAATGTCGTTCAGGACCTGGAGCAGCAGCGTGATCGCGGTGGCGCCGGCGAGCGCGCCCCAGATCGTCCCGGCGCCGCCGACGACGACCATCACGACGTACTCGAACGACAGCAGGACGGGGAACGAACCGGGCGCGACGTATCCGATGTAGAAGGCGTAGATGCCGCCTGCCAGTCCGGCGAACCCGGCGGACAGGCTGAACACCGCCTGCTTGTAGACCGCGACCGGCACGCCGGAGGACGCGGCGGCGACCTCGCTGGTCGCGAGGGCGCGCAGGCCGCGTCCGGGACGGGAGGTCACGATGTGCCGGGTGACCAGTACGACCAGCCCCAGCGCGCCGAGCGCCAGGTAGGCGTAGGAGATGTCGGTGGCGAACTCGTATCCGCCGGCCTGGAGGCGCGGGACGCCCTGGAGGCCGATGTCGCCGCCCGTCCATTCCTGCCGTCCGACGAGGCTGAGCAGGATGAGCTGGATGGCGAGGGTCGCGAACGCGAGTTGGTGGCCGCGCAGCCGCAGCAGCGGGACGCCGACGAGCGCGGCCGCCGCGGCCGACGCGAACGGCGCCAGCACCAGCCCGAGCCAGCCCGGCAGGCCGTGCGTCGCGGTCAGCGCCGCGGTGTAGCCGCCGATCATGGTGAAGGACGCCTGGCCGAGCGAGACCTGGCCCGCGTACCCCATGAGCATGGACAGCCCGACGACCACGATCGCGGCGAGCAGCAGCAGCACGTACACCGGCACCTGCGTCTCGGGGAGCAGCGGCGGCACGGCCAGCGCGGCGGCGGCGACGGCCGTGGCGACGGCGGCGCCCGGCGTGGGCCGGTACCGGCGTCGTGGTCCGGTGGCCGGCCCGGCCCGGTGCGAGGTGTTGTGGACGGACACGCTCATCGGGCGGCCTCCTCCTGGAGCGTGGTCCTGCGCGAAGCCCGCACCATCATGATCGTGAGCATCAGGACGAGCGCGACGACGGTCTGGTAGGACGCTTCGCCGTAACCGGCGACCATGGCCTCGGCGACGCCGAGCGTCAGCGCACCGGCCAGCGCGACGGCCGGCCGGTTCAGGTCCCCCAGCACGGCCGCCGCGAACGCGTTGGTGATCAGCAGGACGTCGCTGTTGTACGAGATGGGCTGGAGGGGGGTGATCAGGACTCCGGCGAGGCCGCTGAGCATCCCGCCGAGCGCGAAGGCGATCAGGCCCATGCGCAGGGGGTCGATGCCCATGACCCGTGCGGTGTACGGGTTGGACGCGCACGCGCTGAGCGCCTTGCCGGTGTAGGTGCGGGTGAAGAACAGGCCGAGCAGCGCGAACACGACGGCCGTGGCCGCGATGACCAGGAACGACTGTCTCTGGACGTGCGCGCCGAGAACGGTCACGGCGCCGCCGACCCCGGGGAAGGACCGCGGGCCGTCGCCCCAGATCAGGATCTCGACCGCGTACGCCAGGAAGCCGAGCCCGAGCGTGATGATCAACGCGGACTGCTGCGAGGTGCCGCGGCGTCCGGTGGAGGCGATCCCGACCGCGAGTCCGGCGGCGCCCACGACCAGCACGGCGGCGGCCTCGGCGGCACCGTGCGGGAGCCCGGCCCCCAGCAGCGATCCCGCGGTCATGCCGCCGACGACGGCGAACATGCCCTGCGCGAAGTTCACCACGCGGGTCACCCGGTGGATCGTGACAAGGCCACTGGCCAGGAGCGCGAATCCGCAGCCGACGGCGACACCGGAAATCAGGTATTGCAGGAAGGCGCTCATGATCGGGGCTCTCCCTCCGTGGGGCCGCCGGCCGCTCCGCCGGCGCCGAGATAGGCGTCGGCGAGGTCGGGGCCCGCGGCGAGCCGGGCGGCCGAGCCGTGGGCGCGGACGCATCCGGCCTCCAGGACGTAGCCGCGCCCGCACAGGTCGAGCGCGAGCCGGGCGTTCTGCTCGATCAGCAGGACGGCGAGGCCGTGCCGGGCGTTCAGCTCGCGCAGATGCGCGGCGAGGTCGGCGATGACGAGCGGGGCGAGACCGAGCGACAGCTCGTCCACGACCATCACGTCCGGCCGCGCCATCAGCGCGCGCCCGAACGCGACCATCTGCTGCTGCCCGCCCGACAGCGACCCGGCGCGCCGCTTGCGGAGGTCGGCGAGCTGCGGAAGCACCGCGTAGACGCGGGAGGTGTCGCGCGCGTCCTTCTCGTGGCGCCGCCGCCACGCACCGAGGGCGAGGTTGTCCTCGACGGTCAGGTCGTCGAACATCTGCCGGCCCTCGGGGACGAGCGCGACCCGGCCGCGCACCCGCACCCGTCCCGCCGCCGGGCGCACGACGCCGAGGATCGCGTTCACCAGCGAGGTCTTGCCGGCCCCGTTCGGACCGATCAGCGCGACCAGTTCCCCGGGCCGGACGCTCAGCCCGACCCGGTCGAGCGCGGTGGCCGTCCCGTACCGGACGACGAGATCGTCGACCTCGATCAGGGGCGTGGACATCTACGCGGCCTCCTGCCCCAGGTAGGCGGCGATGACGGCGGGGTCCGCACGGATCTGCGCCGGGGTGCCCTCGGCGATGAGGCGGCCGAGGTCCAGGACGCTGACCTGGTCGGCGAGGCGCGCGACGAACGCCACGTCGTGCTCGACGAGCATCATCGTCAACCCCTCCGCGCGCAGGCCCTCGACGAGCTGCGCCAGCGCTTCGCGCTCGCCGGCCCGCAGCCCGGACGCCGGCTCGTCCAGCAGCAGCAGCCGGGGACGCGCGCAGAGCGCCCGCGCCACCTGCAGCGACCGCTGCTGGCCGAGCGGCAGGACCTCCGCGGAGCGGTGTGCCCAGTCGCCCAGCCCGACGCGGCCGAGCGCGGCGAGCGCGTCCGCGCGGATCTCGGCCTCCTCGCGGCGGTGCGCGGGCAGCCGCAGCGTCGCGGACAGGAAGCCGTGCCGGGTGCGGGCGTGCGCGCCGACCATGACGTTCTCCAGCGCGGTCATCCCGCGGAAGAGCCGGGCGCCCTGGAAGACGATCGCGACGCCGAGCCGCGCCCGCGCATGCGGCGGCAGCCGGTGGACGCGCCGGAACCGTTCCCCGTCGCGGTAGCGGATGGCGCCGTGGTCTGCGGCGAGATGGCCGCTGATCAGGTTGAACAAGGTCGACTTGCCCGCCCCGTTGGGGCCGATCACGGCCCGGGTCTCGCCTTCGGCGACCCTCATGGTCACGTCGCGGACGGCGTACACGCCGCCGAACGCCCGGCTGAGCGAGCCGATCTCCAGCAGCGTGGTCATCCGGCCGCCCTCGCGGTCTCGGCCAGCTGCTTGAGCGACCACCTGGTGGGGACGAACCTGCCGTCCTCGACCTGGTTCATGGAGACGTCGGTGGGCTTAAGCCCGGAGTGGTCGGTCTTGGAGTAGGTGTACTTGCCGGTGGGGGTGACGAGGGTGAGGCGCTCCAGCTCGTCCCGGATCTTCTTCCGGTCGGTGCCCGCCTTCTCGATCGCGGCGGCGAGGAGCTTGACGCCCGCGTAGCCGTCCATCGCGAACTGCGGCGGCTCGTAGCCGTACTTCTGCTTGAAGGGCCCGGACATCTCCCGGACGGCCTGCTTGAGCCGGCCGTCCGGCAGGTGCTCACCGACGACGCCGATGGCGGACTGGACGTACACGCCCTCGGCCGCCTTCCCGACCGGGTCGAGCCACAGCTTGCTGGCCTGCGCGCCGGTCAGGAACAGCGGCAGCTTCAGACCGGAGGACGGGTACTGCTTGGCCATCGTCACCACGGGGGCGCCGCTGCCCCAGACGACCAGGGCCTGCGCGCCCGATGCGCGGACGTGGGCGAACAGGGGGCTGAAGTCCGACGCCGCGGTCTCGTAGGTCTCCTCTTTGAGGATCTGCACCCCGTACTGGGCCGCGTACTTCCGAGTACCGCCCAGGCCTGCCTTGGCGTAGGCGCTCTGGGTGTCGTGGGCGACCACGACCTTGGTGATGCCGTGCGCCTTGAAGTAGGCCAGCATCTGCTGGGCGTAGGTGGAGGCGATCGCCGGGACGACGAACGTGTAGGACTTGATCGGGTCGACCTGCGCGTCGGTCGAGGCGAGCGAGACGTACGGTATCCGCTCCCGCTCGGCGAGCGGCTCCACCGCGAGGGCGGTGTTGGAGAACGTCGAGCCGAGGATCGCGGTGACCTTCTCGGACTTGAGCTTGTTGAAGTGCAGCACGCCCTGGTCGGGGGCGGTCTTGTCGTCCAGCGTGATCAGCTTGATCTTCTTGCCCTTGATTCCGCCGGCGTTGTTGATCTGGTCGACGGCCAGTTCCACGGTCTTCTTCGCGTCGCCGCCCAGCGGGGCGTAATTGCCGGTCAGGGACTCGATGAAGCCGACCTTGACGGTGGAGCCGCCAGACCCGCCGGCTCCGCCGCACGCGGCGGCGACCAGCATTGAGGCGCTGATGATCGGGACGAGTTTGCGCATCGGGGGACCTCCCGGGTTGGTGAGAAGCTGCGCCCTCTCGGGGCCGTTGGGACATTTCCCAACCTCGGCGCGCCGACGGCCGCGCGATTTCACGCCGTCGTCACGCCGAACGGATCGACGGGAGCTGACCAGCACGCGAGGCGGGGACGCAGGCGACCGGACACTCGGCACCCGCGGTCCGGGCTCGGAATCCGAGGGCATCGCCACCTCCGAGTCCGCCGGAACACCAGCACCTGCTGATCGAAATCGTATCTGATTTGGTGTAGTTAATCGTATGTATTGCACCGCGTCCAGAGTCCGCGCAAGATCCGAATGATGCAGGTACAGCGGTGGCCAATCGTTTGAGCTCAAACGGACCAATCGTTTGGGATCGAACAGTTTACGCGCCCTCAGAGGGAACGGGACGCGGCCCTTCAGATCAAGTAGTGTGAGAAATCGTATGCGAAATCATCTAGGGAGATCCGTGTGATCATCGCGTTCGCATCGTCGGGCTTTCCTCCCGAGGAAGTGAAGATGAGGAGAACCGGGTGAACTCCGCGAAGACGCCGCGCACCGTCAAGGAGAGCAAGGCCGAGTTCTGCTACGAACTGCTGCGGTCGCGCATCCTGGACGGCACGTACGTACCGGGGTACAGGCTGGTCATCAAGGAACTCGCCCGGGAGACCGGGGTCAGCACGATCCCGCTGCGCGAGGCGCTGCGCCGGCTGCAGTCCGACGGGGTGGTCGAGGTGGTGCGCAACGTCGGCGCCCGCGTCGCGGTCTTCGACGCCAAGCAGGTGGAGCACACGCAGCAGATCCTGGCCCGCCTTGAGGGCTACGCCACCGCCGCTGCCGCACCGCACATGACGTCCGCGCAGGTCTCCGCGTCCCACGAGATCAACGACCGGATGACGGAAGCGCTGGCGGAGTTCGACTCCACAGCCTTCACGACGCTGAACCGCGAGTTCCACTTCTCCATCTACCGGCACTGCCCGGACGCGCGCCTGCGCTCCCTGCTGGAAGCGCAGTGGACCCTCCTGAACCACATGCGCCGCTCGACCTTCACCTACGTTCCCAGCCACGCCCGTCGTTCCGTGGCCGAGCACGCGCACATCCTCGCGCTCATCTCCGGAAGGGCCGCCGCCGCCGAGATCGAGCGCGTCGCCTGCGCTCATAAGAGCGCCACCGCCGACGTTCCCCACACCGCCGACCACCCATAGCCGCCCACGGGAGGGAACGCCGCAACGGACGATCCGCACGACAGGGCCCGGCGGGAGCACGGTTGCGGTCACTGATGCCGGAGGGGCGCGAACCGCGTCACCGAGTGGGTGGCGCCCTTCAGGTCCGACGGGTACATCCGGATCGGATAGGTGTCATTGGTCAGCCAGCCCGGCAGCAGGTTCTGCTCGAACTCGCCGCCGGGGTCCTCGCTGGGGCCGCCGGCCAGCGAGTCCACCCCGCGCATGCCGAAAGGTGTGGCCTGGTGGACGCCCCGCCGGACCGGGACGAAGGTGAAGGCGAACCTGTCCGGCGAGTCGGCCCGGATCGGATGGCTGGACGCGTCCACGATGCCCGCGCCGCCGTCGGCGGGAATGCCCGGCAGACCGGGCAGCGGCGAGGTGAACCGATTGCCCTCCGACGGAATGGAGTACGGCGCGCCGAGCGGCGACGGGAAGTTGTACCGGTGGTCTGCGCAGCACCAGCAGGTCGCGCCGGTCGTCCGGGTCGGCGACGTCCGGCACGGCGAAGAAAGTCGATTCCGGACCGGCCGAGGCCCTTGCGCTCGTCGAAGTCGACCAGGAGTTGCCGAATCGCCGGCAGCGCGTAGAAATCGGCGGGCGCCGGAAGTTTCGGCGAGATCTGCGCCAGGCGCTTGTCGAAGACGTTGATGAGGAACCGGCCGCGCCACAGCGTGTAGAGCGTCGCGGCGACGCTGTTGTCGATCTCGTACTGCGACGGCCTGCCGAGGTTGCCGTCGCGGTCACCGCCGTCGTATCCCTCCGGGATTCCGGTCGGGTAGGTGAGGTCCCACCTGGCCAGCCGGTTCACCGCCTCCGCCACGCGCGGGTCCGAGGCGAGCGCGGCCAGCTCCGCGTTCTTGCTGGTCTTGGCCCTCTTCAGTGCGCGGTGATGAACGGTGTGAAGAGGCGTCCGTCCACCGACGAGGTGTCGGACTGCATGGTGACGACGTCGTCCGACGTGATCCGGCCCTTGGCGACGGCGGCCCGCAGCATGTCGGTGATGCGGCCCGCCCGGGTGCCGGTGGAGGAAGCCGAGGTAGGAGATTCCGCCGCCGGGACGGAGCTGGTTGAGCATGTCATTGTCGAACGAATTGCCGGTCGGGTCGTTGTTCGCCGAGACGATGAACCCGGCGGGCGGATTGACCACCTGCGGAAGCTCACTGTTCGGCACGATCTCCCGGTGCACCGCGTCGAAGGAGGCGTCGCCGACGGCGCGCCGCAGCCCGTCGAAGCCCGCGAGCAGGATCGGGCTGGCGGCGATCGCGGCCGCCAGGTTCGGGACGAAGCCGAGGTCGGCCTCGATGCCGTCGAGGATCGTCCGGGACGCGGGCGGCGCGGTCTCCGGCGAGAGGATCGGAAGGCGCATCACAGCTCCTTGGAGTTCGGATGATGGGCCGACCTTCTCCCGCTCCGGCGTCCGTTCACGATTCCTTCGCAGGGAAGGGCCGCGAATCACGGGCGGCCGTAAGGTCGCCTCATGTCCGATCCGGCGTCCTTCGGCTTCGGCGCCCTGGTCCGGTATTGGCGCCGGGTGCGGGCGATGAGCCAGCTCGATCTCGCCTCGGCCGCGATGACCACCCCGAGGCATATGAGCTTCCTGGAAACCGGCCGCTCGAATCCGAGCCGCGAGATGGTGCTGCGGCTGGCGGGTGCGCTCGACGTCCCGCTGCGCGACCGGAACGGCCTGCTGCTGTCGGCCGGCTTCGCTCCGCTGTTCCCGCACCGCGGGCTTGAGGACCCGGCGCTCGACCGGGTCACCATGGCCATCGGACGGATGCTCGACCGGCACGACCCGTTTCCCGCCGTCGTCCTGGACCGCGGCTGGAACCTCGTCCGCGCCAACCATGGCGCGGCGCGGCTGTTCGGGGCGCTGTTCGCTCCCGATCCGATCCCCGACGACGCGAACGTCCTGCGGCTGATCCTTGAACCGAGCCCGGTCCGGGACGGCATCGCCAACTGGGCGGAGGTCGTACCGGCGCTGCTCGAACGCGCCCGCCGCGAAGCCGTGGGCGGCGTCCTCGACCTGGCGACCGCCGAGCTGGTGCAGGAACTGCGGGCGCGTCCCGAGGTCGAGTCCCTCATCACGGCGCCCCGCATGATCGAGCCGCTGATCCCGGTCGTGGACGTGCATTTCCGCCTCGACGGCGAATATCTGCGGTTCTTCTCGATGGTGTCCAGCATCGGCGCGCCCGCGGACGTCACCGCGCAGGAACTCCGCGTCGAGGCGTTCTTCCCGTCCGACGACGAGACCGCCCACCGCTGGCAGCCGCGAACACAACCCTGACCAGGCCGTCCTGGGGGTAACTGGGCATCGGCGCGCGACGACACCCCGCCGTGCATCACCATCCGCACCTTGCCGGTCGCCCGCGACCGGAGCACCAAACGATTCGACACGAGGTGACCACCGCACAGCCGTCCGCCGACCGGCCGTGAGCGGAGACCCGGTGGCTGCAATCACGCCCGCTGCCGTGATCCGCTCCGGGGCGGCCGCCAGGGGACATCCCCCAGCTAGCCGGGATGGATTTCCACTCGTAGCACCGCGTGCCGCGAACGATCGTCAGGTGCGGGGTCAATGAGCAGTCGATCCGTTCCGAGCGCGGTGGTCAGCATGTCGCGGCGTTCATGCACGTTCGCAGCGTCCCACATGGCGATGATCGCATCCAAGGGCACCGTTTCTGAACGCGCACTCTCACCCCCCTTGACCAGGAGCTCTTTCTCGGCGGCAAGTGCCGAGATCTTCTGATTCCGGCTCTCGATCATCTCATCTATCCATCGGTCAGCCGTTGACCGCGAAATGGCATGCCGATTCCTCAAGAATCGGCGCATGCTCTTGCGAGCTTCCTTCTCCCTAAAGTCAAGCCCGTCTGCCAGTTTCTTCTGTTCCTTCTCGATCTGCTCTATACGCATACGAGCGCGCTGAGGGGCGAAACGAGTATCGGAGAGTCGGGTGACCACGAAGTTCATCAGTTCGGGGTCAACGATGGCCGCATCGACGGTGACCTGCCCACAACCGTCCCGGCGACACCTATAGACGACCCGTGCCCTCGTGTGCTGACTGGCGTAGTACCGATGTGCATTCATGGCGGCGCCACACTCTCCGCAATGGAGGAAACTCGAACCCAGATAGAGGTGACCAGCCGACCCAGCTTCACCACGGAAGAACCTTGCTAGCCGTGTTTCATCTTCCCCCTCGTTCCAATCAGTACCCATCAGCCTGAACCTCCAACGATGTATCTTTGGTGCTTTGGTTCTGCCCGGCCAGAAGCACAACCCAACCATGCGTCAGAAAACAAGGCCCTCTTAGTCAGAACGCATGACCGGTCGCTGGGATATTACAACCCGCTCCCGGGAGGAGTCCCGAGCGTCACTCATCTGCCAGCGCCACGGCTGGTGGCGTTCGTGCTGGCGCCGGACCGGCTGGAGACGGAGGCGCGGCGGGAACTGATATCCGGTTCATATGAGGCGCTGGGGTCGCGACGTTTGGCGTGCTCAACACGGTCGGGCCGCCCCTTGGTGACCGGCCAAAGTTCGGGGTGAGGACGAACTGATTTCGACGGCCATCGGGTGGCCGCCGATAGAAGGGGTGAGCATGGGGGCCCACCCCGGAGCTGAAGTTCAAGCGCCTCTAACACGGCCAAGGTGATGCGGTGCCCTGCCGTGTGCAGCGCCCGGACGCCGGTGATGACGGGCCAGTTGGGGTGGTCCTCGCCGACGCGGTGCCAGTCGAACGGACCGCGGACGTCCGGGGCGGTGGGGCGAACGGCGACCGTCTCGTCGATGTCCACCAGGAACAGGCTCTCCAGCACGCTCATGATCGTTCTTGTCAGTCAGTGGAGGGTGACCGGTCGCAGGTCACAGCGTTGCTATCTCGTCGTCGATCGCGGCCATGACCACGTCGATGGGGACGCTGACCGACTCGGGCGTGAGATCCGGCTGAGGGAATGGAGGCCGGGTGACGTCGACGCCGTCCACTGTGCGCGCTCGGATGGGGTTGTGACTGGTGACCAGGACGTCGACCTCGACGTCCTGGACAAGCTGCGGGATCAGGTGTTCTCGGACGAGGCGGCACAGGACGCGGTGCCAGACGTCGCCCGGCAGGTAGCCGTCGCGACCAGTGCGGCCAAGCCCGTCGAGGTGGTCGAGCAGCGCGTCCGGCTCGTCTCCGTCATTGAACCCCCACTTCGACAGCAGGGAATCCGAGGTAAGGATCAGCTCCTTCATGCGTACCGTCCCTGGCAGTGTCCGCACCTCGCGTAGCGGGGGTGCTCGCGGCGTCCGCGGTCCGGGCCGGGTTCCAAGCGCATCGCTCGCAGTGTCCGCAGTGGCGGCCACGGACGCGGCGCCAGAGCCACCTCACGGTGCCTCGCCGGTCGAGGTAGCGCCTGGCGCATCCGAGCGACGTGCGCGTCACGTCCGCAGGTGCACGCCCGCTCGGCGCCTCCCATCACCTCGGCCCCCGTCTCGGCGTCGGTGACCTTCGGGTAGCCGTACTCGTCGTGGCCTTCCCAGGCGTAGTGCGGGAGGCGCTCCAGCTCGGCCACTACAGCCCGCGCGGCCTGGACGTCGCCGAGGACGCGAGACGGGTCGTGGCGGGCGTCAGCAGGTTCGCGTGGCGTACCGACGATCTCGTTCGGCTCCGGTATCTGACCCGCCGTGGACAGGACGACGCCAGCGGTTTCGCGGTGAAACTTCCACGGTCCCGTCGTCGCCCGCGCCGCCTGCTCGTCCTTGTCCAGGCCGCGCGTGATGACCGCGATCAGCTGCTCGGGGCTGAGGTCCGCCGGGTCCGTCATGCGTCTCATCATGCCGTGGTCGGAGAGCCCGCCGATGACGTGCCGGTTGCCCCGCGATGGCGGCGGATCTGGCCCACCCCACCGGCGAACTGGTCCAGGTGCTCATCGACGTCGGCGCCGGTGTCGTCGTGCGGGCCGCCTGAAAGGAAGGTGCTGTGGACCGGCAGCAACTCAGCGCCTGCCCTGGGGCCCGGCTGTTTTCGGCGGAGACCCGGTCCAGGTGGTGGAGCTCGATGGAACCCAAGTCACCTTGCGCAACGAGCGGGCCGGGCAGTTCACGGTGGCACGGCTGGCTGTCGATGCCAAAGGCCGCCGCTTCGAGCGGTGCGGTGGCGGCAGCCGAGGCGGGATCGCCTTGGCGGGGGTCCCGGCGTCGAGGGTGCACTCTGTTGGAGGGTTCGGTGGCGACTTCGGCTGGACGGGAGCGGGTCGGTGGTGGATGAGGACGTTGCCCTGGTATGGCGGCCCGGCGAGGTGATCCTCGGGCTGTACGAGGTCCGCGATGTGATCCGCAGCGGCGGGATGGGAGTGGTCTACCGGGTCTTGCACCGCGGGTGGAACGTGGAGCTGGCGGTGAAGGTGCCGCGGCCCGACCTGGTGGCCACGGGAAGGGGCGTGCGGGAGTTCGAGACCGAGGCGGCGATGTGGGTCGGTCTGGGCGCGCATCCGAACGCCGTGAAGTGCGTGTACGTGCGCACCCTCGGAGGCGTTCCCCGAGTGTTCGCCGAGTGGCTGGACGGGGGCAGCCTGGCCGACGCGGTGCGCGACGGGCGCCTCTACGCCGGCGGGAGGCGCGCGGCCCTGCGCCGCGTCCTCGATGTCGCCGCGCAGACCGCGCGGGGGCTTGAGCACGCGCACCGGAACGGCCACGTCCACCAGGACGTCAAGCCCGCGAACGTGCTGCTGGACCGCGACGGGACGGCCAAGGTGACCGACTTCGGGCTGGCCGGGGCGCGTGCCGCGGCCGGGGAGGGCGACACCGCTCCGCCCGGCGCGAGCCTGCTGGCCGGATACGCGGGGATGACCCCGGCGTACTGCTCTCCCGAGCAGGCGGAGGCAGCCGCAGGGACGGGGACGTCCCGGCCGGATCTGACGCGGGCGACCGACACGTGGTCGTGGGCGCTGACCGTGCTGGAGATGTTCGTCGGGCATCCGCCATGCCTGGCCGGGCAGACCGGCGCCGAGGTGTTCGCCGCGTTCGTCGACGCCGGGGCCGCCGCCCAGACGTTCGCCGGCGAAGGGGAAGAGGACGAACGGCTCGCGGCCATCCCCGCCATGCCCGGCGGCCTGGTGGCCCTGCTGCGAGATTGCCTGGCTCCAGAGCCGGCGGAGCGGCCCAGGGACATGGGCCGGATGGCGGACGCCGTCGCGGACGTCTACGCCGAGGCACTCGGGGAGGCCTATCCAAGGCCGGAACCGCTGACGGCGGTGCGCCTGGCCGACGAACTGTCCAACCAGGCCCTGTCGATGCTGGACCTGGGACGGGACGACGAGGCCGACGCGCTGTGGCGGCGGGCCGCCGAGGCCGACCCCCGAAATCCGCACGTGACCTACAACCGCAGCCTCCATCTTTGGCGCACCGGAAAGCGGACCGACGCCGAGGTGGTCGCCGATCTGGACGGGGCCCGCTCGGCCCACCCCGGGGACTGGGAGCCGGAATACCTGCTGGGCTTGGTGCATCTGGAGCGCGGTGACGCGGAGGCCGCACTGGAGGCACTGCGGGACGCCGGGCGGCGGAAGAGGGGCGTCCCCGAGATCACCGCCGCGATCGAACGGGCCGGCGCCGCGTCCCGGCCCGGACCGCCGCGGGTTCTGACCGGGCACGACGGGCCGGTGAACGCCCTCGCCTTCAGCGGGGACGGCCGCTTCGGCCTCTCCGCGGGCGAGGACCGGAAGGTGCGCGTCTGGGATCTCGCTCGGCACCGGTTCCGGCTTGGGGGCCGCGGTGGCCCGCGCCGCGTGCGGACGCTGAAGCCACCGAGAGCGGAGTACGGCGTCCGGGCGATCGCGGTCGACGCGGCGGGCGCCCGGGCGGTCTTCGGCGGGCACGACGGCCCCGCACAGGTCTGGGACCTGCACGCCGGTCGGCTTTTGCACGAGCTCACCGGTACGGACGTCTTCAGCGTGTACGGGACCGTGGACGTGGCGTTGAGCGGGGACGGGCTGCTGGCGTTGACGGTGCACGGCGACGGAGCCGTCCGGGTGTGGGACGCCGTCACCGGCCGCTGCCTGCGGCTGCTGGCGGAGGGGCACGGGAGCGCGTACGCCCACTTCGCGTCGGTGCACGTCGACGCGGACGGCGGTGTCGTCCTCACCCCCGTTCGGGCGCGTCCGGGCGACCGGCGTCGCGCACGCGTGGGACGTCCGCACCGGCCGGGTGCTCCGCACGTTCGGCGGAAGCTCCTCCATGGCGGCGATGAGCGCCGGCGGCGAGACCGTCGTCACGCAGGAGGGATACGGCCACGACGCCCGCGTACGGATCTGGGACCGGGAGACCGGCCGGGAGGTCCACACCCTGAACCGCCCCGGCGGCATGGGAGACGAGTTCGCCGTGAGCGGCGACGGACGTTCCGCGATCTCCTGCGACGTGAACGCCATGGAGCTGTGGGAACTGGGCACCGGCCGGCGCCTGCGCGCATGGCCGACGCCGGAACGGGCGATGGTGGCGGCGCTGAGCCCCGACGGCGGCAGGGCCCTCATCGGTGACGACGAGGGCGAGGTCGCCCTGTGGGACATGCCGGTTCCGGGCCCCGCGGCACCCTGGAGCTACCCGCTCCCGCGCGAGGCGGCAGACCGGCTCCACGAGGACGAGGAGGTGGACCGCGCGCTCGGCCGGACGGCGGAGCTGATCGCCGAGGGCCGCTCCGCCGCGGCCGCCGACGAGATCCGCCGGGCCCGGGCCGTCCCCGGCTATCGGCGGCACCGCGTCCTGCTCGACCGCTGGCAGGACGTGGCGCGAACCGGACGGCGCGCCGCCCTGTCCGACGCATGGGCTCGCGACGCCCCGTCGATCGTGGGCGGTTTCCGCGTCCCTCCCGTGACGAGTCGCGACGGCTCGCTGGTGCTGACCGGCGCCGAGGACGGGACGGTGCTGGTCTGGGATCTGGCCCGGGGCACGCGGCGGCACGCTCTGCCGGGGCATGACGGGCGCGTCCACAGCCTGGCCCTCTGCGGCGACGGCCCGATCGCGCTGTCCGGGGGTGAGGACGGCACCGCGCGCGTCTGGGACGTCGAGTCGGGCCGCTGCCTGCACGTGCTGGACGGCCATGGGGGCGAGGTCGACGTGGCGGTGAGCGCCGATGGTCGCGTCGGCGTGTCGGGCGGGGGGAACAGGGACATCCGCGTCTGGAACCTGGAGACGGCCGAACCTCTCGCGGAAGTCACCGGCCGGCGCACCACCCACGCCCTTCGGATCCTGCTGAACGCCGACGGGAGCCGGATCGTCTCGGCCGCCCCGGCTCACTGGGCCCCGCATATCTGGGAGGCGCGGACCGGACGCCTTCTGCACGTTCTGCCGCGAGACCTCGGCGGCGGGCTGGTCGCTCAGACGTTGACCCTGAGCCGTGACAGCGACGTGCTCCTGTCGGGCCACATGGACGGAACCGTGCGGGTATGGGACGTCCGGACCGCAGAGACACTCCACACCATGTCCGGCCATGACGAACCCGTACGGGAGGTCGCCGTCTCCGCCGACGGCACAACCGCCATCTCGTTGAGCGAGGACTCGACGATACGCGTCTGGGACCTGCGCTCCGGGGAGGGCCGGCGTGCCGTCGGCGACGTGGGCGTGGACGCCTGGTCCGTCGTGGTCAGCGACGACGGCCGCTTCGCCGTCACCGACGGCGTGGACGATCAGGTGAGGGTCTGGGACACCGGCGACGGCGAGTGCCTGCGCGTGCTGGGCCGCCACAACGCCTCCGTGGAGGCTCTCGCTCTCAGCGCCAACGGCCGCATCGTCGTCTCGCTCGACCACAACGGCGTCGCACGCGTCTGGGAACTGGACTGGGAGTTCGACCTCTCCCAGTGATGAATCAACGGGTGCCGTCAATGACGAACATCCCAGTGCGGCCAGGTCGGTGGGGACAGTCTGGTGACAGCGTGGACGATCTCTTCGGACACCCGCTGGCCGGTCAGGGCGTAGACGTCGCGATGGATCCGGGCGACCTGTCCGGCATGGATCAGCGTGCGGGTCCGCTTCTCACTCGGCGCCACGGTCTTGTGTTTGAGCGGGTAAGGAGAACGGTCATGCAGGGCCGCCGCTCCGCTTCGTGAGCCGCTGGTATTGCTCGTCGCTGAGCTTGATGGCGGCCGCGTGCGCGTTCTCCTGCAGGCGGTGCAGCGTGGCGGTGCCGGGGATGGGGAGCGTCACCGGGGAGCGTCGAAGCAGCCAGGCCAGCGCGATCTGGGCGGTGGTGTGGTCGGCGAGCCCTTCGATGTGAGTGAAGGTGCCGAGGGTGGAAAGGTCTCCGCTGCCGAGCGGTCCCCAGGGGATGAAGGCGATGCCCTGCTGCTCGCAGTGGTCCAGGACGTGGTCCCAGTGCCGGGTCGCGAGGTTGTAGTGGTTCTGCACGGAGACGATGTCGACGATCTCGCGGGCCGCCTGGATGTCGGCGACGTCGACCTCCGACAGGCCGATATGACGGATCTTCCCGGCTTCCTGCAGCTGTTTGACCGCGCCCAGGGTGTCGGCCAGCGGCACCCGCGGGTCGATCCGGTGCAGCTGGTAGAGGTCCAGGCAGTCCACGCCGAGCCGGCGCAAGCTGGTCTCGACGCCTTGGCGAATGAACTCCGGCAGGCCCACCGCCTCCCACCGGCCTGGCCCGGGCCGGACGCCGCCGCCCTTGGTGGCGACCACGACTCCGTCATAGGGGTGCAGGGCGTCCCTGATCAGTTCCTCGTTGGTGAACGGCCCGTAGGCCTCGGCCGTGTCGATGAAGTCCATCCCGAGCTCAACCGCACTGCGCAGAACCGCGATCGCGCCGTCGCGGTCGGAGGGGTCTCCCCAGGTCCCGGGACCGGTCAACCGGATGGCGCCGTAGCCGAGGCGATGCACACGCAGGTCCCCGAGCTCGATGGTGCCGCTCAGATGCGCGGGGCGCTGGACAGGACTTGTGGTCGTCTGCCGGTGATTCATGCATCATAGGCTGGCCTCTCAAGCCGACTTGAGCGCAACCTGGAGACGCCGGTGAGTGACGAGCTGTACTCGATCACCGAGGTCGCGCGCGCGTTCGGAGTCCGCGTCTCGGCCCTGCGCTACTACGAGGAACGCGGCCTGCTGCGCCCGACCTGCCGGCGGGCCAGAGTCCGCTACTACGACCGCGCGGCGCTCCGCTCCCTTGCGCTGCTGCAGCTGTGGCATCTCGACGGCATGATGAGCCTGGACGACACCACGACGCTCATGACAGCGCCGGACCCCGCCCGCTGGAGAAACACCCTCGCCACCCGCGCCGACGACCTCGAACAGCAGATCGAACACCTGCGCGCGGCCAAGGACGCCCTGGACCACTTCCTGAGCTGCACCAGCGAAGACCCCGCAACCTGCCCGGTCGTCGAGGAGATCCTCAGCCACCGAATCGACCGGGCCCTGAACGGCCTGCCAGACCAACCCCGCCGGGACGGCTCATCTCCCCCGTCTGCCAGCGAGAACCCTCAGAGCGGGGTCGTCCGCCCGCGGAAGCGTGAGGGCAGGCCATGAGTCCGCGGGTTGGCGACCCGGGCACCGTCGCTTGCATGACAGCGTTCATTCGCGGCAATCGGATACCGGCGAGCACGACCTCGATGCGCGGTCGCACCCAGCCCCCTGATCCGACAGGTGCGGTGCTCGATCAACGCCAGCGCATACAGCCACGCTCCGACCGCGCGACCGCTTCCAGGAAGTCGCGCGCCGACAGCGTGTCCGCCTGCGAGCGCAAGAAGCCGGCCCAGGCACTGAATGCCCGCTCGGAGCGTGGGATCGTGGACCCGCCGGTCTGGGAACTCATCATGTTCAATGAGTAAGCCTGGTCTCTCCATAGGCGAGTACGTCACCACGCCGGTAGAGACGACGAACCCGGCCGCCATCGCCGTGGAGACTCGGATCCTGGTCCGAGTGATCTCCCGCTTGGACTGGATCCCGAGGATGATCATCAACCGCTCGTGCGCTTCGGCGGTGAAATCGATCAGACCGTCGATCTCGTGTCTCCACAACTGCACCCCGTAATGATCGAACAGCGGCGCCATCAGGGCGAATTGATTGCCGTAGAACGCCCGCCCGTACTCCCGGTTTAGGTGTGCAGGGCCCGGGTCCTTGCGGTTTGCAGGGTGTTGCGGGCTAGGGGGGTTAGGACGCGGAGGCGGTGGGTGCGGGTGCCTCTTACGTCGTCTATTGGGGTGGCGGCGGCGATTATTTGTTCGCAGGCGTGGGCGATTGTTTTGTCGTCGCAGGGGGTGCCGATCAGGGTTTCGGCGGCGGTTGGGACTAGGCGAGGGGTGGGTGCGGCGGCGCCTATGGCGATTGCTGCGTCTACGCAGGTGCCGTTCTTGATGGATAGGCGGGCTGCTACGCCGACTATCGCCAGGTCCATTGAACGGCGGTAGGTGAAGCGGTGGTAGGCCGAACCAGCGTGCCTTGTCGGGAGGCGGATGGAGACCAGTACCTCTGAGGGTGTCGCGACGTTGCGGCCCGGGCCGGTGAAGAAGTCCCGGACTGGGACGTGGCGGACGCCGTTGAGGGAGTGCAGTTCCGCGATCGCGTCCAGGACCAGGAGGCCGCACAGGGTGTCGCCCGCTGGGGACGAGCGGCAGAGGTTGCCGCCCAGGGTGGCCCGGTTACGGGTTTGGGGGGCTCCGACGATTCTCGCTCCGTCGAGGATCGCGTCCAGGGAGCGGTCGTGGTGCTTGGCCAAGTCGGCCAGTGTGGTCGCGGCGCCGATTCGGGTCGTGTCGGCTTCGGTTGTGATGCCGTTGAGTTCGCTGACGTGCTTGACGTCGACCAGAAGGGTGGGAGATACCGCGCCGGCGGTGCGGAGGGGAATGAGGTCGGTGCCGCCGGCGAGTGCGAATGCTCCCGGTTCGGCCATGTCGGTGAGCAACTCGGGCAGCGTGGACGGTCGTCGGTACTCGGCTGTCATGAGGGCGCCTAATGGAGGAACGACGCGCCGCCGGCGTCGATTGTCGCGCCGGTCGAGTATCGGGCCCGGCCGGTCGAGAGGAAGAGGATCAGTTCTGAGATGTCCTTGGGCGTGCCGAACTCTCCCATCGGGATGTCGGCCAGATACTGGTCGGTGCCGCCGTGGCTGTCGAACTGTGCCCGGGCCTGGTCGGTCTCGATGATTCCCGCCGAGATCAGGTAGGTGAGGATGTCGTTCTTCGCGAAGCCGCGGGCCACGCCGCGGAGCAGGGAGTTCATGCCGCCCTTCGCGGCGCCGTCCTGCAGGTAGTCCGGGTAGTCGCCGCGCACCGCGATGCGTGCCGTCAGGCCGATGATGACGCCCTGGCAGTCGCGTTCGAGGAAGTGGTTGATGGCGAATCGGGACAGGTGTGCGGGGGCCAGGAGGTTGACTCGCAGCGCGGTCATCCAGTGGTGGTCCCATTCGGGGGTTGGCGCGTCCAGGCCGATGGGTTCGCGGATCGAGGCGTTGTTGACGACAATGTCGATGCCGTTCTTCCAGGCCACCGCTTCCTGCCAGAGGCGTTCGACGTCATTGACGTCGGCTAGGTCGGCTTGGGTCGCGGCCACGTGGGCGTCGCCGAGTTCGGCCACGATGTCGTGGGAGCGTTGGGCGCTTGCGCGGTAGTTGAAGAAGACGTTCGCGCCGGTGGCGGCGAAGTCGCGGACGGTCGCCTCGCCGATCCCTCGGGAGCCGCCGGTGACCAGGACGTTCTTGCCGCGGAGTTCGGGATAAAGCACCTGGCTACGCTCCTTGGGTGGTCGGTTGCGAGTCGAACTCGTCCCGGGCCAGTAGCTCGGTGTAGGCGTCCATGAGGCGTTTGGTCACCGGGCCCGCGGCGCCGTCCCCTATGCGGCGGCCGTCGATCGACTCCACGAAGGCCACGCCGGTTCCGGTGCCCACGATGAAGGCCTCTTCGGCGGTGAACAGGTCATAGGCGGCCATGACCCGCTCGGCGACCCGCATTCCCGGGCCGGCGGCGCCCTCGGCGACCAGGCGAAGGATCGTCGCCCGGGTGATGCCGGCGAGGATCCCGTTGGACGGCGGCGTCGACAGTACGTCGCCGTGTCGCACGAAGATGTTCGCCACCGGGAGTTCCGCGATATTGCCGTCGAGATCGAGCATGAGCGCGTCGTCGGCTCCCGCGGCGATCGCCTCGAGTTTCGCGACGATGTGGTTGAGGTAGTTGTTCGACTTCACCCTGGGTTCGAGGCAGATCGGCGGCGTCCGGCGGGTGGAGGCGATCGCCAGCTTCACTCCGAGGTCGGAGGAACGCTCTGTCGCGGCGGAACCCTGGACGGAGATGACCAATGTGGGGTTGCGGGCCCTGCGGGGGTCAGATACTGGATATCCCTCACCTCTGCTGATCACTACGCGCACGTAGCCTTCGGAGAGTTCGTTGCGGTGCAGTAGTTCTGTGATGAACGCGGAGATCTGCTCCTGGTCGAAGGGGGGCGTGATCTGCAGGTACCGGCAGGACGCCCATAGGCGATCGAGGTGCGGACGCAGGGCGAACGGCTTTCCGTTGCGGCAGATTATCGACTCGAACACCCCGTCGCCATAAAGGAAACTGTGATCGAAGATCGACACCGATGCCGTGGCGGCGGGTACGAACTCACCGTCCACGCAAGCGAAACCACGTTTGTACTCGGCAATCTCAGACATCGGTCAGTCCTCCTCTTTGTCCGACACGATCTGGGGTTCGAACCAGAATCGCGGTTCGCCGGCCGGTTCCGGGTTCAGCGTCAGGCGCACCGTGACCGGGACGGTCGCATCGGGGGGGAGTTCGCGGATGTGCGCGAACACCATGGCGCCTGCACCGAGATCGATCTGTCCGAGCACGTAGGGCGTCGGCAAGCCGGCACGTGGCACCCGGACGGTGGTGAACGAGGTCAGCGGCCCGGTTGTGGGCAGTGCCGTTTCCGCCAGGCGGTCCGACCCGCACCGTGCGCAGATCGCGCGTGACGGCCAGGATCGGGCGGTGCAGTCGGCGCATCGGGATCCGACCAGCGCTTGTTTCTCCTCATCGATGCGCCTGCGTGCGGGGAACGGGGTGGCCTCCAGGGCTCTGTTCAGTCCCACGCCGGGGTCCTTTCCAGGATGTGGACGCTCACGGCGGCGGGGTCGCCTTCCAGCCAGCCGCCGCTGTTCTGGGCGAGCCCGATTCGCGGTCGCCCGGCCTGGCGCCGGCCCGCTTGCCCGCGTAGCTGCCAGACGATCTCGGCCAGCTGTGCCAGGCCGGTCGCGCCGACCGGATGGCCTCGCGAGCACAGGCCGCCGCTCGGGTTGACCGGGGTCCGGCCCGTCAACGACGTCGCGCCGCTGTCCAGCAGCGCGCCCGCCTCGCCGTCCGCGCACAGTCCGAGCTGTTCGTAGTACAGCAGCTCACCCGGGGCCATCGCGTCGTGGACCTCCACGACGTCGAGATCCTGGGGGCCGATCGCGGCCTCCTCGTAGGCCTTCTGCGCGCACAGGGTGACGATGGAGGGTTCTGAGGGTTCGACGTGCGCGTAGCCGGATGCCAGTGCGGAGGCCCGGACGATGACGGTCGGGTGGCGCTGTGCCGCCGGGTGGTCGGCGGCCACCAGTACCGCCGCCGAGGCGCCGTCGCAGATCGAGCTGCACATGAACAGGGTGAGCGGGTCGGCGATGGGCGGTGAGTCGGCGATCTCCTGCGCGCTGAACACCTTCCGGTGCTGCGCGTAGGGATTGAGCGCGCCGTTGGAATGGCTTTTCACGGCGACGTCCAGCAGGTGTCGGCGGGTAAGGGCGCCGGCGTCCATCCGCTTGCGTACGCGCATCGCGTAGATCGCGGTGAACTGCAATCCCAGGCCCGCCACGACCTCGATGTCGGCGGCGCTCTCCAGCGCGTCGAGAGATCGGGCGGTGTCGCCGACGAACATTTTCTCGAAGCCGACGACGAGCACCGCGCGCGCGGCGCCTGCCCGGATCGCCAGGACGGCCTGCGCGAACGCCGTCGACGCACCGGCGCAGGCGTTCTCCACATTGATCACCGGCACTCGCTCGATGCCGACGTCGCGCAGGACGCTCTGGCCGCGTATCTGCTCCTGGCCCTGGAGTACTCCGGCGAGCGCGTTCGAGGAGTACACGCACTCGATGTCCTTGACGCCGAGCCCGGCGTCGTCCAGCGCCCGGACGATCGCCACGCGGGCCAGATCTTTCAGGGAGCTGCCGGGGAACCGGCCGAATTCGTGCATGCCGACTCCGGCTACCGCCACCTGCTCCGTCATGAGGTCTCATCCTTTTCCGGGGCGCCCAGGTCGGAGCGGACGTTGTCGTGGATGAACCGGACGATTTCGTCGATCTTCGTCGCCGGGTGGAAGACCTCGGCGACGCCGAGTTCGCGCAGCACCGGGACGTCGGCGTCGGGGATGACGCCGCCCACGATGAGCAGGACGTCGTCAAGGCCGTGTTCCGCCATGAGCGCGCAGACGCGGCGCAGCAGCGGGACGTGCGCGCCGGAGAGGATGCTGATCCCGATGACGTCGGAATCCTCCTGCAGCGCGGCCGACACCACTTGTTCCGGCGTTCGGCGCAGGCCGGTGTAGATGACTTCCATGCCGGCGTTCATCAGGCCGCGGGCCACGACCCGCGCGCCCACCTCGTGCCCGTCGAGGCCGACCTTGGCGACGACGACGCGCACCGCCGTCCGCCCTGTCAGAATGTCTGATCCGGCGCCCATTCGCCGAACACCTCCCGGAAGACATCGGAGATCTCGCCGATCGTGGCGTACGCCCGCACGGCGTCCAGCACCGTCGCGACGGAGTTGTCCCCGCGGCGCAGAGCGGCTTCCACCTCGCGCAGCGCGTCGGCCACGCGCCGGCTCTCCCTGCCGCGCCGCAGTTCGGCCATCTCCGCGCGCCGCCGTTGCTCTGCGGCCTCGGACATCACCGAGGTGGGGCGCACCGCCCAGGAATCGTCGTCGGACGCGGTGAGCCGGTCGACGCCGACCATCGGCCGCATCCCGGCTTCGAAGCGTTCCTGCCGGTTGACCGCGCCATCGCCGATGATCTCGCGGATGAAGCCCGAGCCGATGCATGCCACCGCCCCGCCCTCCGCCTCGACCGCGGCGAGCCCCTCGCGGATGCCGGTCTCGAGCTCGCTGGTGAGCGACTCGAGGTAGTAGGAGCCGCCGAGCGGATCCGCGGTGAGGCCGAGGCCCTGCTCCAGGCTCATGATCTGCTGGAGCCGCACCGCGATCTTGACGGCCTCGTCGGACGGCGTCTGGATCACCTCGTCGTAGGAGGCGGTGTAGAGGCTCTGCACCCCGGCCAGGTAGTAGGCGAGCGAGCCGAGCGTGATCCGGACGATGTTGTTCAGCGGCTCCCTGCGGGTCTCCCTGCCGTGCCCGTACGCGGTGACCTCCAGCGCCATCGACCTCGGATCGCGCGCACCGAACCGGTCGCGCAGCAGCTCCGCCCAGATCCGCCTGGTCGCGCGGACGTTGGCGATCGCGGCGAAGAAGTCCTCCCGCTCGTCCAGGAACAGCTGGATCCGGGAGGCGAACCTGTCGACGGGAAGGCCGCGGTCGATCAGCGTCTGGATGTAGTGCGTCGCGTTGCCGAGCGCGAACGCGGTGCCCCAGGTCGATCCCGCTCCCGCGGCGTTGAGGTGGTTGACGCAGACGTCGAGCGGATAGAAGTGCGGCGCGTGCAGGGCGCACCATTCGACCACGTCGGCGGAGAGCCGCACCGCCGGTTCGATCGGCAGGAACTGCGTTCCCCTGGCGACGTACTCCTTGAGCGGGTCGTTCTGCAGGTCGACGCTGTAGCCGTCGATCGGGCAGCCCTGGCGTTCGCCGAGCGCGACGAACAGCGCCAGCGCGATGGGCCCGATCGAGTTGCCGAGCATGCCGACCCGCCGCGGCCGGGACAGCGGCACGCCGTCGAAGACGCGCTCCAGGTCGCGCAGCGAGGCGATCGACACCCCGGAGCGCCCCACCTCCCCGGCGGACATGATGTGGTCCGGGTCGTAGCCGATCTGCGCCGGCAGGTCGACGGCCAGCTGCGGGATCTCCACTCCCCATTCGACCAGCTTGCGCACCCGGCGGTTGGTGTCCTCCGGCGTCCCCAGCCCGGTGTAGATCTTCACCAGGGTCGGCGCGGTCCGCTGGCCGTCCGGGTGGATTCCCCGGGTGAACGGGAACTCCCCCGGTGCGCCGGTTCGCTCGGTGTCGACACTGCGCCTGAGCAGGTCGTCCTGGTCGTAGGCGGGCTGGACGACGGCGCCGGCGTCCAGCCGGAAGAATTCCTCGTCGGTCGGGGCGCCCCATGGCCGCTGCTCGCCGGTCACCGGGTGTCCACCCCCTTGAGGCCGGCGAGGAGGTCGGGCGTGGAGATCTTGCCGTAGGCGTTGCGGGGCAGGCCCTGCCGGACCTCGACCCGGCGCGGCCTCTGGTAGCCGAGCTCGGCCCTGGCGTAGCTGATGATCTCGTCAGCGGTCGCGTCCCGGCCGGGGCGCAGGCTCACGAAGGCGGCGACCTCCTGCCCGAGCGTGTCGTGCGGGACGCCGACGACGGCCGACTCGAGGATCGCCGGGTGCCGGTTGAGGACGTCCTCGACGACGCGGGGGGCGATGTTGAAGCCGCCGCTGATGATCATCTCGTCGGTGCGGCCGAGCAGGTAGAGGTAGCCGCGATCGTCCTGTTCGGCCAGGTCGCGGGTGTGGACGTAGCCGTCCCGCAGCACCTGCGCGGTCTGCTCGGGCCGCTCCCAGTATCCGGTCATCAGATGCGGCCCGCGCACGATCACCTCGCCGGGCTCGCCTGGGCGGACGTCCTGGCCGTCCGCGTCGACCACCCGTACCTCCACACCCCGCCAGGGCCGTCCGGCCGAGGACAGCAGGCGTCCGCCGGCGGCGTGGTCCCGCTCGTCGAGCACGGTGATGGACATCGGCGCCTCGGCCTGCCCGTACAGCTGGACGAAGACGTCGCCGAACGCGTCGATGAGCTCCCCGAGCCGGCTCGCCGGCATCGGCGAGGCGCCGTAGACGATCCGCCGCAGCGCCGGCAGGTCGGGCGCGGTGACGCCCGCCGAGAGCATCTGCAGGAGCATGGTCGGCACCACCTTGAGCGTCTGCGCGCCATGGCGTTCGGTGAGCTCTATACAGCCGATCGGATCGAAGCGCTCCATGACGACGCAGGTCGCGCCGCTGAGGAACCAGGGCAGCAGGAAGAACCCGCCGCCGTGGCTGAGCGGCTGGGTCAGGACGATCTTGTCCCCCGCGTGGACGGGGCCGAATTCGAGCAGCAGGTTGTGCGCCACGGCGAGATAGGCCGCGTAGGTGAGCATGACGCCCTTCGGGCGGCCGGTCGTGCCCGAGGTGTAGAAGAGGCAGTACAGCGCGCCCGGCTCGGGGTCGGCGGGGGGTGGGGTGTCGTGGGCGGCGGCCAGCGCGGCGTCGTAGTCGAGGATCTCGCCGGTGGACGTGTCCTCGCCTAGGCACAGCACTGTCGGCACGTCGACCGAACGGAGGATCTCTTCGGCCGCCGAGGCGAATCGGTCGGCGTAGATCAGCGCTTTCGCGCCGGAGTCGGTCAGCACGTCCACTTGCTGCCGTGCCGGGGCACGGGTGTTCAGCGAGACCCGGACGTACCCGGCCAGCGCGAGCCCGAGGTCGAGCTCCAGGTACTCGGGGCAGTTGTGCAGCAGGACCGCGACCCGGTCACCGGGCCGGCAGCCCCGCGCGGCGAGCGCGTTCGCGAGACGCTTGGCGCGTTCGTGCACGTCCGCGAAGGTCCGTGCCGTGTCACCGCACACCACGGCCACCCGGTCACCGTGCATGCGGACGGCCCGCTCGATGAAATGGCGGTAGTACATCGTGCTCCCATCAAGACCGGGTCTCGCCGGACGCGTCCACGACGAGCAGCCCGTCGTCCAGCCGGTCACCGGTGGCGAACCGGCTGAAGTGGAAGGGCCGCAACCGCCGGTCCAGCACGCCGGTGTTCAGATAGTCGGCGATCAGCCGGCCGGTGCCGACCGACACCATGTAGCCCTCCCCGCCCCACCCGCAGTCCAGGAAGAACCCCGGGCGCTCGTCGGTCTCCCCCACCAGACCGGCCCCGTCGGCGGTCATGTCGATCAGCCCGGCCCAGGCGCGCAGGATGTTCACCCCGCGCAGCGCGGGGAACAGGCGGGCGATGACGGCCGCCGACTGGCGAAGGGCCGCGTAGCTCGTCGTCAGCCTGGGGACGCGCATGTGGCCGGTGGGCTCGGCGCCACCGACGAACTCCCCCCGGGACGTCTGCATGATGTACGCCTGATCCTCGATCACGGAGACGATCGGGTCGAGATAGGCCTTGTAGGGCTCGGTGACGAACATCTCCAGCGCCAGCTTGCGGATCGGGAGCGTGACACCGGCCATCGCCGCCACCTCCGCCGAGCCGGATCCCGCGCAGTTGACGACGATGTCCGCGGCGACCGTCCCCCGGTTCGTGACGATCCGGTTCACCCTGCCCCCGGCCACCTGCATGCCGGTCACCGCCGTCTCGGTGTGCACGGCGACGCCGAGCCTGCCGGCCGCGCGCGCGTAGCCCCACACGAGCGCGTCGTGCCGGGAGACACCGGCCGTGGGATCGTGGACGGCGCCGAGCATCCCGCCGGTCTCCAACTGCGGGACCGCCTTGGCGAGCTCGTCCGGCGTGACGAACCGGGTGGGAATGCCGATCGAGTTCTGCATCGCCACGGCGTCGCGGGCGACGGAGATCGAACGCTCGTCGCGGACGCACAGGTAGGAGCCGCGTTCGGTCAGCATCACGTTGTAGTCCAGTTCCACCGAGATCTGGCTCCAGATCTGGCGGCAGTACCACACCAGTTCCGCCCATGCCCGCTGCTGCCAGGAGCTGCGGATCAGCGCGAGGTTGCGCCCGCTCGCGCCCGCGCCGAGATAGGACCGCTCGAACACGGCGATGTTCTTCCGCCCGGACTTCGCCAGGTTGTAGGCCAGCGAGAGGCCGTGCACACCGCCGCCGACGATCGCGATCTCGCAGTCGCGCGGCGGCTGCGCGGCCGGGAGGACCCTAGGAGGCATCGGGGCCTCCCAGACCGGCCAGCAGGCCCAGCCGGATCGGGTGTGCCGGGGGCCGCAGGGTCGGGCGGCGCAGCGACTCCGGGTCGGTCCCCGTCTTTTCCGCCAGCAGTTCGAGGATGGTGTCCATGCAGGACTTTCCCTGGCAGGGGCCCATGAAGCCGGCGGTGTAGCGCTTGAGCGTCTCGGCGTCGGTGAAGCCCTCCGCGATCGCGCGGTCGAGGTCGTGCTCGGTGACGTCCAGGCACAGGCAGAGCACGGTCTTGTCAGCCATGGCTTCCTCTCGCACCGTTCGCGCTGCGCAGCGCGGCAAGGTCGGTCATGGCACCGGCGATCAGCTCTGTGTCACCGGCGAGCCGTCCGGCCGCCCACGCTCCGGCCGCCGCGCCCTCGGCGAAGGCTGTGGCCGGGTCGATCGTCCCGGCGACCGCGCCGACCCCTTGCAGCAGCGGCAGCGGGGCCTGCTCCCAACCCACGGGGTCGATGCGGGTCGCGCGCTGCCCTTGCACCACGGCGTCCCCGGCGCTGGTCGCGCTGTAGCGCAGCTCGTCGGCGCGCTGCCGGCCGCCGCTCATCCCGACCACGTCGCACTTGATCGTCCGCCGGGTACCGGCGTGTTCCACGACCACGCCGGTGATGCGGCGCCGTCCGCGGACCCGGCTGACCCGCGCTCCGGTCAGCACCTCGACCCCCGGCGGCGGTTTCAGGGACGGGCCCGGCCCGTCCCGGCGGCCGTCCACGATGGCCTGGACGCGGAGCCCGGCCCGGTCGAGCTCGGCGGCCAGGCGGTACGCGGTGTCGTCGGCCGTCACGAGCACGGCCCGCGCGCCGACGAGGACGCCCTCCTCAAGGACGAGCCGGTGCAGGCCGCCGGTCAGCAGCACGCCCGGCCGGTCGTTGCCGGGAAAGGCCACGGCCCGCTCGTACGCGCCGGTGGCCAGCACGCTCGCCTTGGCCGTCACCTCGACCACCCGATCGCCCCGGTCGATCACGTACTGCTCACCGAAACCGGCGACCACCGTCGCCGGTGCGAGCACCGTCACGTTCTCGGCGTCGCGGACGAGTTCGAGGGCCTGGCGCAGCCGCTCGCCCGCGGTGCCGTCCGCCAGCGCGGGAGCGGCCGAGCCGCCGAGCCGCGCCCGCCTTCCGGCGAGGACGACCCGCAGCCCCGCCCGCGCGGCCGTCGCCGCCGCCGCGATGCCCGCGGGACCGGCGCCGACCACGAGCAGATCGGCGCGCAGGCGCTCGGCCTCGGGGACGTCGAAGGGGGCCGGGACCTCGGTCTCCGCGGCGAGCTTGCGCAGCCGGCCCTCCCACAGCCGCCAGGCCAGATTCTGCCGCTTGAACCAGCGGTACTGGAAGCCGACCGGGAAGAACCTGCCGATGAGGCCGAGCGACCTGTAGACGTCGACGCGTCTGCCCGTGCCGCCTTCGGTCTCTACGCGCATGCCCGGACGCGCGGGGACGAGGCACGAGCGGACGTGCGGCACCCCGTCCACCCGTACCAGGCAGTTCGGACAGTGGCCGTGTGCGCAGTAGACGCCGCGGGGACGCCGGTATTTGGGGCTCCGGCTCAGCACTTCCCTGCCGCCCGCCAGCAAAGCGCCCGCTACCGACTGGCCCTGCCGGGCGTTCATCTTCTTGCCGTTGAAGGAGAACTCGATGTCGTCGGCCATGCTCATCGCCTCGCCGCCCGCCGCTCGGCGCGCAGGGACCGCGTGGCGGCCGCGTCGACGTCACCGGCGGCGTCCAGGACCACCCCGTACGATTCCGCTGCCTTCGCCACGCTCAGCAGACCGGCGACGACGTCGGCGCTGACGCGTTCGACCGGGCGGTCGAGCGCGTCACCGTATCCGCCGCCGCCGGACAGGCGGGTGCTGATGAGGTCGCCGTGGTCGAGCTGGTAGGTGCCCTTGGAGGCCAGCGGCACCGGCTCCGCGTCCCCGGCGACGCGAATCGTCCGGCCGGTGGCGCCGGGCTCGCCGCCGAGTATCCCCGGTGGCGCGAACCGCTGGCGGTCGGTGAGATTCGCGAACGTCATGTGCTCACCCAGCATCCTGACGTCCTTGCGGATCCCATGGCCACCGCGGTGAAGGCCCGCTCCGGCCGAGTCGGGGATCAGTTCGAGCCGCTCGACGCGCACCGGATAGGAGTTCTCGTTGACCTCCACCGGGATGCCGTCGATGTTGAACGCGCTCGGGGTGGCCTCCATGCCGTCGGAGTTCGGCCGGCCGCCGAACCCTCCGATGACGATGTCGTAGTGCACGAACCGGCGGCCGGTCCGCGGGTCCGTGCCGCCGAGGTTCGGGTTCGCCCAGTGCGAGCTGGGCGCGATGACCCGGTCGGGCAGCACCTCGGAGAACGCCTGCATCAGCACGTCGACGAAGCGCTGCTGCATGATCGCCCGCGCGCCGGACCCGACCGGCGGCTGGGCGTTCACCACCGATCCGGGCTCGGCCACGAAGGTGATCGGGCGCAGGCAGCCGCCGTTCTGCGGCACGGTCGCGCCGCTGGTGATGCATTTGACGGTGTAGTAACAGAACGCGCGGACGTAGGTCAGCACGGCGTTGATGCCGGACCGGGTCTGCGGGCTCGACCCGGTGAAGTCGATGGTCACCGAGTCCCCGTCCACGGTGACGGCGACCTCGATGCGCAGCGGGTCGGTTCCCGGGCCGTAGTCGTCGAAGTGGTCGACCGCGCGATAGGTGCCGTCCGGCATCTCGCCGATCGC
Organism: Actinomadura sp. 9N215; assembly: GCF_044326345.1. Taxonomy (NCBI): domain Bacteria; kingdom Bacillati; phylum Actinomycetota; class Actinomycetes; order Streptosporangiales; family Thermomonosporaceae; genus Actinomadura; species Actinomadura sp. 9N215. The sequence goes on from NZ_JBIRBA010000004.1 coordinate 136,168, forward strand.
GGCGCGCATCGCCGCCTCGGACCGGTCCAGGATCTCGTCGCACGCCTCGTCGTAGCGGCTCATCCCGTACTTGCCGATCAGCTGCGCGAGCCGCTGCTCCACGATCCGGTTGCAGTTGCGCATCGCCATCAGGTCGCCGAGCAGCTTGTCCGGGATCCGGACGTTCGCCTCGATGATCCGCAGGATCTCCTGGTTCGGCTCGCCCTCGCTCCACACCCGTGTCGGCCACAGGCGCAGGCCCTCCTGGAACTGGTCATTGATCCCTTCGACCTGCTGCGACCCGGGCGCGGCGCCGCCGACGTCGATCATGTGCGTGCAGTTCACGGCGTAGCCGACGAGCGCGCCGTCGAGGAAGCACGGGCTGAGCATGAAGAAGTCGGGCAGGTGCCCGGATCCCATCCACGGGTCGTTCAGGATGAGGCAGTCGCCGGGCCGGAGCTCTTCGGCCTCGTAGTAGCGCAGGAAGTTCGTGACCGCGGACGGCATGGACCCGAGGTGGCCGGGGCTGAAGTCGCCCTGGACGATCATCCGGCCGCGCCGGTCGAACAGCCCGACCGAGAAGTCGCGGCCCTCGCGGACCGCCTCCGAGTACGCGGTGCGCCGCAGCACGACACCCGCGTCGTTGGTCAGCGCGACCAGGCCGCGCCAGACCACGCCGAGCGTGAGCGGATCCATGCTCAGCCCCTTCCGTTGGTGCTCGGGACGGCCGCGTCGACGGCGTCGGGGGCGTCAGTGTGCTGGTCGATCGTGGCCAGCACGTTGCGGTGGTCGTCCACAGTGGCCGCGTCACCGGGGAGCAGGAGAATCGCGCACTGGCCGTCCTCGATGACCGCGGGGCCCTCGACCCGCGTGCCGGTGGACAGCTCGTCCCGCCGGTGCACCGCGCAATCCACGTAGCCGGACAGTTCGGGGAAGTAGACGCGCCGGGTCTCCGCCGCGCCCGGCCTTCCGGTGGCGGTGTTGCGCGGAAGGTCGAACGCGGTGGGCTCGGCGCTTCCGACGACCGTGATCGACGTGACCTGGGCCCTCGCGCCCGGATAGTGGTAGCCGTACATCGCGGCGTAGTCCGCCTCGAAGCGCTCCCGCAAGGCGGCGGCCAGCTCGTCCCCGGTGTCGCGCGGGACCTCGACCTCGATCACGTGGCCTTGGCCGACGTACTGCATGTCCGCCTTGTAGACGGCGGAGCGCCGGGCGCCCGGCGTCACGTTGTCGAGCAACTGGTTCACGGCGGCGTCCAGCTCGGCCAGCTCCGACCTGAGCCGGACGGCCATTCCCTCATCGTCCACGAGTGACACGAAGGTTCGGGTCAGGTCGACCCGGGGCGCGGCCTGGAGCAACCCCACGGCGGAGGCGATGCCCGCCGCCGCCGGGAAGATCACCTCACCGATGCCCAGGTTGCGGGCCAGCCGCGTGGCGTGCGTCGGGCCGGCGCCGCCGAAGGCCACGAGGGTGAGGTCCCGGGGGTCGCGGCCTCGCTCGATGGACACCGCGCGGATCGCGTGCTCCATGTTGGACGTGACAGCCTCGTGGACGCCCCAGGCGGCATCACCGGGATCGAGATCGAGCGGGGTGCCGATCTGGGCGCCGATCGCCGCGCGCGCGCCGCCGACGTCCAGGCTCATCCTGCCGCCGAGGAAGTAGTCCGGGTTGAGGTACCCGAGGACGACGTTGGCGTCGGTGACGGTCGCCCGCGTGCCGCCGTTCCCGTAGCAGACCGGGCCGGGCTCGGCGCCCGCGCTCTCCGGCCCCACCTCGACGATTCCGAGCCCGACGCGCGCGATGCTGCCGCCACCGGCGCCGATCTCGATGAGGTCGACCGACGGGGTCACCACGGGCAGCCCGGTGCCCACCCGCATCAGGGTCTGGTCGACGTCGAAGACCCGCTCCATCGTCGGTTCGCCTCCCTCGACCAGGCAGGCCTTCGCGGTGGTGCCGCCCATGTCGAAGGCGACGAGGTCACCGCGCCCGTACTGGCGCCCGATCCAGGCGGCCATCGACACCCCGGCCGCCGGGCCCGACTCAAGGGCGCGGATCGGCAGACCGGCCGCCTCGGCGGGCGTCGTCAGCCCCCCGTTGCCCTGGTTGACGAGGAACTGGCCGGTGAAACCGCGCTCGGCCAGCGCCCGCTGCAAGGAATCGAGGTAATGCTCGAAGGCGGGCCGGATATAGGCGTTGACCACGGTCGTGCTGGTGCGCTCGTACTCGCCGATGATCGGCGCGACTTCGTGCGAGAGCGACACCGACACCCCGGGGAGCAGTTGCGAGACGAGCTTGCCGACGCGCGTCTCGTTGTCGCCGGCCGCGTAGGAATGCAGCAGCGACACCGCGACCGCCTCGATCCCGGTGCCGCGCAGCCCGTCGAGGGAGGCGCGCAGTTCGTTCTCGTCCAGTTCGCGGACGACGGCCCCGTCATGGGCGAGGCGCTCGCGCACCGGCACCACGTGATGCCGGGGGACGAGCGGCTCGTGCTTGTCGAACCACAGGTCGTAGGTGCTGTACCGGGCCGGCCGCTGCATGATCAGCAGATCGCGGAACCCCTCGGTCACGAGCAGTGCCGTCCTCGCGCCCTTGCGCTCGATGACGGTGTTCGCGCCGATCGTCGTTCCGTGCACCGCCTGGCCGACCTCGTCCATCGAGACACCGACCTGTCTGAGCAGGTCGTCGATGCCCGCGAGGGCGCCGACCGACGGGTCCGATCCCGTGGAGAGCCGTTTCCAGACGTGCAACGCGCCGGTCTCGCCGTCATGGAGCGCGAAGTCCGTGAACGTGCCGCCGATGTCGAAACCGATGCGGTACCGCGACACCGATCGCCACCTCCCTACCAGGCTATATTCTGCATATTATAATATAATCTAGGCGCTGTGAAAACCCTTGGGGTGCCGCGCCGCTCGGTCTCTCAGCCGGGCTTGGTCAGCCCGGGCTCGGTCAGCCCGGGCTCGGTCAGCTCCGCGACCACCCAGCGTGCGGCGGCCTCGGGGGCGCGGCGCCCCTCGTCCACGGCGGCGAGCGCCGCCCGGCCCTCGTCGCGGTCCCGCAGCACCCGTTCGGCCCGGGCCCGCAGCTCGTCCAGCGCGAGGCGCACGACCTCGCGTTCGGTCGCGTCCCGGCGGCCTGCACTGCTCTGTTCATCGTCGGCGCGCCGTCGCGGGCGCCCGGCGAGGACGTCGGCCAGCTCGGCGACCCCGTCCCCGGTCAGGGCGTTGGTGCGCACGATGGGCACGGGCCGGGCGCGCAGCGCCGCGGTGCGCTTGAGCTCCCGGACGAGCTGGTCCGCCCCCGGATGGTCGGCCTTGTTGACCACCAGGACGTCCGGGATCTCCATCATCCCGGCCTTGATCGCCTGGAGGGTGTCGCCGGCGCCGGGCATGAGCACGACCACGGTGGTGTCCGCCTGACCGGCGATGTCCACCTCGGCCTGCCCGATCCCGACGGTCTCGATCAGCACGTGCGGGTAGCCCGCGGCGTCGGCCAGCAGCGCCGCCGGACGGACCGCCGCGGCGAGACCGCCGACGCTGCCCCGGCTGGCCAGCGAGCGGATGAACACGGCGTCGTCGAGGAAATGGTCCACCATGCGGATCCGGTCGCCCAGCAGCGCGCCACCGGTGAACGGGGATGTCGGGTCGACCGAGAGCACGGCGACCCGTTCGTCCCGGGTCCGGAGCTCGCCCACGAGCGCGCCGACGAGCGTGGACTTGCCCGCTCCGGGCGGGCCGGTGACGCCGGTGATCGCGGCCTTGCCGGTGTGCGCGCGCACGCGGGCGACCAGCTCGCCGCCTGCCGGGTCACCGCGCTCGACCAGGGAGATCGCGCGTGCCAGCGCGCGGGTCTCACCGGCGAGCAATCTGCGCAGCAGCGTCATGGCCGCCGCGCCTCGTCCCTACCGTCAATGTCCCTACCGTCAATGTCCATACCGTCAATGCCGTCGAGGAACGCCGCCACGCGGATCGGATCGTAGGGCAGCTCGTGCGGCGTGGCGCCCAGGATGTCGCCCAGGGCGGCGCCGACCGTGGCGGCCGGGATGATGACCGGTGGCTCACCGATGCCCTTGGCTCCCCTCGGGCCGCTCGGCCCCGGATGCCCTTCCACGAACACCGTCTCGATCTCCCGGGGGACGTCGGCGATCGTCGGCATCCGGTAGTCGACGAGGTCGGCGTTGCGGACGGCACCGTCCGCGCCGACGTCGAGCACCTCGCTCAGCGCGTAACCCAGACCCTGCACGACGCCTCCCTCCACCTGACCACGGGCGCCGTCGGGATTGAGCACCGTCCCGATCTCGTGCACGGCGAGGTAGCGCACGACCTCGATCCGGCCGGTCTCCGTGTCCAGCTCGATCTCAGCGGCATGGCAGTGAAAAGTGGCCTCGTTGAACACGTCGAAGCGCAGGTTCTCCAGGCTCGAGCCCTCCAGCACGGGTCGCTCGGCACGGAACCGCCCGGTGGCGGCGACCGGGCCGGTGCGGTTGATCGCGCCGGACACCACGTCGGCGAGCGCGAGCGAAGCCTGCGGCACGCCGCGGACACCGACCCGCCCGCCCGCGAGCACGAGATCCGCCGGCGCGACCTCCAGCCGTTCCGCCGCCTCCGCGCGCAACCGCTCCGCGACCGCGTCCGCCGCCATCACCGCCGCGTTGCCGACGCCGTAGAGGGTGCGGCTGCCCTTGGAACCCGAGTCGTACAGGCCGTCGCCGGTACCGCCCGAGCGCACGGTGACCGTTTCGAACGGCACGCCGAGCACGTCCGCGACAAGGGCGGCCACCCCGACGACGACGGCTCCGGTGCCGATCTCGGTTCCGCCGGTCGCCACGGTCACGGTGCCGTCCTCGTTCATGGTGACCGTCGCGCTCGACGGCGCGCCGGAGGTCAGCCACCACGCGCACGCGAGGCCGTAGCCTCGGTGACGTCCCGGGCCGACCCGCGGCGCGTCCCGGCGCCACGTCTCCAGCCGCTGCGCGGCGATGTCGAGGCACTCGCCCATGGCGACGTCGGGCACGAGCTCCCCGGACGGTCCGCGATCGCCCGAGCGCAGCAGGTTGCGCCGCCGGATCGCCACCGGGTCGAGCCCGACGACGGTGGCGATCTCGTCCATGTGCGTTTCGACGGCGTGCACCATCTGCGGCCCGGACGGCCCGCGGAAGGACCCGGTGGGGCAGGTGTTCGTGGCCACCGGGACGGCGGCGAGATCGACGGCGTCCACCCGGTAGGGCCCGGCGCCCTGCAGCGCGGCGATCGAGGCGATCATCGGGGTGTCGAAGGCGTAGGCGCCGGAGTCGAGGTAGACCATCGCGCGGCGTGCGAGGATCCGGCCCGAGTGGTCGACGGCGCTGGTCAGCTCGACGATGGAGTTCTCCCGCGGGTTGCCCGCCCGCATGTCCTCCGCGCGGGAGCTGACGACCCGCACCGGCCGGTCCGTCGCGAGGCAGGTGACCGCCGCGAGCGCGGCGAGCCCGAGATGGAGTTTCCCGCCGAACCCGCCGCCGAGCGCGGGCACCCGCACGGTGATCTTCGACATCGGCAGGGCCAGGAGCGCCGCGAGCCCCTGGCGGACGACGTAAGGCGCCTGCGAGGCGGTGGTCACCGCGATCCCACCGGCGCCGTCCGGTTCGGCGAGGGTCACCCGTGGTTCGAGGTAGCCCTGGTGCACCCGATGCGACTCGGTGCGCGTGGTCACGACGAACGGCGCGTCCCGCAGGCACGCGTCGACGTCACCGCGGCGGATCCGCGCGGCCTCGTGGCGGTTGGGCCGTCCCTCGTGCACCTGCCAGCCGTCCTCGCGCAACGCGTCGGCCAGCGTCACCGCCGCCGGCGACGGGTCGAGAGTCAGTTCCACGAGCGCCGCCGCCCGCTCCGCCTCGGCCTTGGTCTCGGCCGCGACGAGCGCGACCGGTTCACCGGCGAACCGCACGACATCACGGGCCAGGACCGGCTGGTCGTGCACCACCGTGCCCCACCGCCGGTCCGGCAGGTCCTCGGCGGTCAGGACCCGCACCACACCGGCGGCCTTCACCGCACGGCCGGTGTCGACGCGCAGCAGGCGCGCCGAGGCGACCGGCGAGCGGACGACCGCGCAGTACAGCAGGCCGTCGGGGCGGAAGTCCTCGGTGTAGCGCGCGCGGCCGCCGGCCTTGGCGGCCGCGTCGGGCCGGTGCAGGGACGAACCGAGCAGCGACGAAACGAGCGGCGTCGAACCCTGCGAGGTCATGCCGGCTCCCGCTCGGCGGCGACCCGCCGCGCCGCGGACTCGACGGCCCGCACGATCGGCAGATAGCCCGTGCAGCGGCACAGGTTCCCGCTCAACGCGGTCTCGATCTCGGCGCGGTCGGGTGCGGGATTCGACTCGATCAGGCTGGTCGCCATGACGAGGATGCCCATCGTGCAGAACCCGCACTGGACGGCGCCCGCCTCGGCGAGTTCCTCGGCGAGCACCCGTCCCGCGCCGTCCCGCGACACCCGCTCCACCGTCTCGACCTCGCTCGCGGCGCACTCGACCGCGTAGACGAGGCAGGAGTTGACCGGACGGCCGTCCAGCAGCACGGTGCACGCGCCGCAGTCGCCGGTGCCGCAGCCGAGCTTGGTTCCGGTGAGCCGGAGGTCCTCGCGCAGCACGTCGATCAGCAACCGGTCACCGGCCCGGTCGACCCGATATTCCGCTCCGTTGCACCGGATGCGGGTCACGCCGTCAGAGTCCCAGACGCCAGGCAACGCGCTCCCCTGTTCTCCTCGTGGCACGGCGGTCGCTCGTAGTATCGAACAGTCTATAAAGTATAATTTGGGAGCGTAAGCCTCATGTCGCGCCAAAGTCAATGCGCGCCGGTGCGGCCCCGGGACCGCCCGGCTACTGCCTGTTGTTCGGAAAGCCCGTCGCGAAGACCTCCAGAGTGCGGCGAAGGTCGTCCTGCAGGACGGCTTCGCATCGCGGACCGTCACCCGCGCGGACAGCCTCGAGTAATGACCCGTGGGTGGCCAGCGTGTCCTCCATGTTCACCTTCGGCATGCGGTACGCGACCCGCGCGTACCGCTCCGTCGCGATACGCAGGTTCATGATGCGGCGGACCAGCGACTCGCGTCCGGTCGCGCGGTAGTGCAGCTCGTGGAAACGACGATCGTTCTCATAGAAGCCGTCGATGTCGTCCGCCTTGGCCGCGCTCTCCATCTCGGCGAGCAGCGTGGCCATCTGCTCGACGCCTTCAGCGGAGATGCGCTCGGCGCCGAGACGCGCCGCGAACCCCTCGATCCCGGTCCGCATGAGGTAGAGCTCTTCGTACTCCTCGACGGTCAGCGGGGAGACCTGGGCGCCGCGGAACGGGTCGTTCTGGATGAGGCCCTCGCTCGCGAGAAGCTGGATCGCCTCCCTCGCCGGCGTCTGGCTCACCCCGAGCAGCTTGGCGACCTCCTGCGGGTTCAGCTTGGTACCGGGCGTCAGCCGCCCGCTCACGATCCCGCGCCGCAGTTCCTCCGCGACGACGTCACGAGCGGTGAGGCGCGGGCGCCGCACCTTCTCCCCCGAGGTGAGATCGGACAGGTTCATGATCGTCCCCTGCTGGGCCGGGTTGCCAGACATACAACTCTCATGCTTAGCTTCATAATTTACAGTCTATAGTCAACAGCGTGGCGGATGCCATCCGGTACCACCTGGACGGGTCATGACCGCGCCTTCGTGTCGCCGGCATCGCCGTCGTCCGGGCGCGCACCGACGACGGCGTCCGGGGCTTCCTCGTCCCGCGCGGCGCGCCCGGGTTCACCTGGCGCTCGAGGTCAACCGGGCCGCCCTCCACTCACTCGTCGTCGGCGCGACCCTCACGGGCATCGACGCGCTCCAACGACCGGCTCCTCCTGTGGGCGACCTGCGGAGTTTCCTTGACTTATGGAATATAAAATGTATTGTACTCCGACTAAAGGGCCGACCGCGGAGGTGGAGCCAGCGATGACGGACCTGCTTGTCAGCGACATCGAGGTCGGCTATCACCGGGGCCCGGCCGTTGTGCACGACCTGTCGTTGACGGTCGAATCGGGCGAGATCCTCGCCGTGGTCGGACGCAATGGAGCGGGCAAGACCACGCTTCTGCGTGCGCTGTCGGGCCTGCTTCCGTGCAGGCGGGGCAGCGTCCGGCTGAAGGGCCGGGAGGTCGCCGGTCTGCCTCCGGAACGGGTCGCCCGCAGCGGAATGGCCCACGTTCCCGCCGGTCGCCGGGTGATCCCCGGGATGACGACCCTGGACAACCTGAAACTCGGCGCGTATCAGCTCACCGGCTCGAACGCGCTGGCATCGGCACTGGACGACGTGCTCACCATGCTCCCCGCACTCGCGAACTGGGTCGGACGGCGCGCCGGCACCCTCAGCGGCGGTGAACAGCAACTGCTCGCGATCGGCAGGGCGCTGATGCCACGGCCCTCGGTGCTGCTGCTCGACGAGCCGCTCACCGGCCTGTCACCCGCCTACCAACTGGACGTACTCGAAAAGCTGACCGAGATAGCGAAACGCGGCACCGCGATTCTGCTCGTGGAACAGAACGTCCGCAGAAGCCTGCGCGTTGCCGACCGGGGGATGGTGCTCGACGAGGGACGCTTGGTCATGACCGGAACCGCCGCCGAACTGCTGACCGAGGATCGGCTTGAAGCCGGCTACCTCGGCATCGGCGACGCGCGCAGGCCATGACCGCCGAAATTCCGGATGAGATCGGAAAAGAACAATGCGAACCAGCACGGTCACAAAGCTGATAGCCGGCGGCACCGTCACCGCACTCGCCCTCGCCGGATGCGGCCGAGCCGAGAGCGGTGGAGGCGGTCCGATCAAGGTGGGGCTGGCGGCCCCCTACTCGGGTTCATCGGCCTACTACGGTGAATGGCTCGACGACGCATGGGAGCTCGCGCTCGCGGAGTTCGGCGGCAAGGCCGGGGACCGGAAGGTCGAGCTGACCAAGGCCGACGCCAGGTGCGAGCCCTCCGCCGCGGTCGCCGCGACCCGCGAGGTCCTGTCGAAGAACCCGATCGCGGTGATCACCGTCTGCTCCGGCGACACCCGGGCGGCGATTCCCCTCACCCAGGCCAAGAAGGTGTCCATCGTCTCGGGCAGCTACGACCCGTCGCTGACCGCGGAAGGCAACAAGTACATCTTCCGGACGCTCACGCACGACGGAGTCACCAACAAGGTCTACGCGAAATGGATCCTCGGCAAGTCCGGCAAGAGCCCCAGGCTCGGCGTCCTCACCGACACGACCCCCTACGGCAAGGCCAATTACGAGACGATAAGCGCCGGATTCACCGAGGCCGGCAACGCACCGGTCGCGAAGTCGACCTACGAATACGAAGCGACCGACTACGCCGGCCAGCTGCTCGCGCTCAAACGCGCGAACGTCGGTGTGGCCTATATGGAGGGCTACGATCTCCAGGCCGCCCGGCTCGCCAAGCAGGCCGACCAACTCGGCCTGAACGCCAAGCTCTACTTCCCGACCACCGCCTCCAGCGACACCTTCCTCAAGACCGCCGGGACCCAGATCGCGAACAAGGTCGTCTACTCGACCCCGTTCCTTCCCGAATGGTCTGACACCGCACGGAAGTTCAGCAAGAAGTGGCAGGACCGCTTCGGCTACGAACCGAACGCGGACTGCGCGTCCTTCTACACCATGGCGGCCACCATGCTGACCACCCTGCGCGACGACCCCGACTCGGGAAGCTCCGCGGACGCGTTCAACACCGCCTACCGAAAGGTCAAGGTCCGGGCCCTGCCAATGGGCGACTTCGCCTTCCAGGAGAACGGCGACCCGGTCAATCCACTCGTCATCACCGGGACCTGGGAGAACGGAAAGCGCAAGCTCGTCGACATCCTTCTCCCGCAGAACGCCGGCTGACCCGTTCCTGCCCTTCCGGCGGCACTCCCTTCGAGCAGGTTTGCGATGACAATCTTCGGACAAACGATCATCAGCGCCGTCGCGACGGGGGCGGTCTACGCCCTCATCGCGATCGGGTTCTCGCTGATCTACCGGACGACCAAGCTGGTCAACTTCGCGCACGGCAGTATCGCGCTACTGGCGCCGTACGTCGCCTACAGTCTCCTGCGCGCCGGCCTGCCCCTGCCCGTCGCCGCCCTCGGCGGCATCATCGCCGCGGCCGCGTTCGCCTTCCTGATGGAACGGGTGGTCCTCACGCCACTGCGCGCCCGGCACATCAGCGTGCCGATCCTGGCCACGGTCGCCACCGCGATCGTGATCGAAGGCATGATCAATCTCGTCTGGGGAAGCCAGCCGCTCTACCTCGAGAGCTTCGCCTCCACCGATCCGTGGCAGGTCGCCGGGCTGTCGATCACCCCGTACCAGGTCGTCATCATCGGGATCACCGGAGCGGTCGTGCTGCCGCTGCTCTGGCTCGTCGCGGCGACCAAAGTGGGCAGGGCGATGCGCGGCTGTGCGCAGGACCCCGAGGTGGTGACCCTGTTCGGGGTCAGCCCGTCCCGGATGTACCTGCTGTCGTTCGTACTGGGCGGGATACTGGCCGGCCTCGCCGGAACACTCATCGCGCCGGTCACCGGACTCACCCCCACGGGCGGTCTCCAGCTCAGCACGATCGGGTTCACCGCCGCCGTTCTCGGTGGCCTCGGCAGCCTGCCCGGCGCACTCGCCGGCGGATTCCTGATCGCGGTGATGATCAGCCTGACACAGGTCTACCTCAGCGCCGGGTACGGCCTCGGCGTCGCCTATCTCATCATGGCCCTCGTCCTCCTGGTCCGGGTGCGCGGGCTTCTCGGCGACGACATCGAGGCGGTGCGCCAGGTATGAGCTCGATGGATCGCCCGGTCTCCTACCGTCGCCGGCATCGGCGCGTCGAGCCGGTCCGGCCGGCGCTGAGCCCCCTTGGCTTCGCCGCGACGGCGGCCGTCTTCCTGGTCGCGGTGAGCGGCACGGCCGAGACCACGCTGGTGACGATCTCGCTGGCCTGCGTCTACGCGATCGCGGCGCTCGGCCTCACGGTGGTGTTCGGGCTCGCCGGGATGCTGTCGCTGGCGCAGGCCGCGGTGATGGCGGTCGGCGGCTACACCGTCGCGCTGATCGCCGGGGACGAGCTGGGCCCGCTGCCGACGCTGCTGCTGGCCATCGTGGCGGGCGCGGCCGTCTCCGGGCTGAGCGGCGTCATCGGGACGCGGGCCAAGTCGCACTACTTCGTCCTGGCGACGCTCGCGCTGGCCGAGGGCGTGCGCCTGCTGGTCGTCAACGAGAGCTCGGTGACCGGCGGTTCAAACGGTCATCCCGTCGCCGCGACCTCCCTCCTCGGCCTGCGGCTGGTCGACCCCTACCTGTTCATCCAGCTGGCCATCCCGGTCGTCGCCGTGTGCGCCTACTTGGTGCACTGCTTGCGGAAGTCCCGGTTCGGCCTTTCGCTGAAGGCGGCGGCGAGCGACGAATACATGGCCAAGGCCGCCGGTGTCGCCATCAACCGCGCCCGGATCCTCGCCACGGTCGTCTCCGGGGCCTTCGCCGGTCTCGCCGGTGCGCTGATGGCCATGCTGAACGGCTACATCGGCCCGCAGGACTTCGGGCTCGGCGCCGCCGTCCTGCTGCTGTTGATCGTGGTGTTCGGCGGGGCCTCGTCGAGCATCGGAACGGTCGTCGCGGCACTGGTGCTCACCTACGCATCGCACGGCATGCTCGATCTCGCCGAGGCGAGCGGCCTGGTGTACGGGCTGGCCACGCTGCTGTTGCTGTTGCTGCTGCCCGGTGGCGTCGCGGGTGTGGGCAGAGCCGCGGCCCGCCGGATCGGCGGCCTGCGGAACGCGCGTGAGGAGTCGTAGTGCTGGAGCTCACCGACATCAACGTCCGCTTCGGCGGGGCCCACGTGCTCAGAGACGTGTCGGTCGCGGTCGCCGGCGGCCAGATCCACGGGCTGATCGGGCCGAACGGATCCGGCAAGACCACGCTGCTGAACGCGATCAGCGGATTCGTCCCCTGCACCGGGACGATCACACTGGACGGCGGGCGGCTGAACCGGCTTGCCGCCCACCGGAGGACGAACAAGGGACTCGGACGCACGTTCCAGAATCCGAAGGCGCCCGAGGACATGACCGTCGCCGATCTGCTGAGGCTGGGCGAACACGGGGTGAAAACGCTGCCGTGGCACACGGTCGCGTTCCGGCCGTGGAAAGCCGCACAGGAGCAGCGGCAGTTCAATGAACGGTGCGAGCACATGCTCACGTCGCTCGGGCTCGACCCCGGGCTGCTGGAGCGGGAGCTCGGCACCATCGCGAGCGGCGACCTGAAGATGATCGACATCGCGCGGGCGCTGATGGCGCGCCCCCGGCTGCTCGCCCTGGACGAACCGACGTCGGGCATGAACGACGAGGAGATCGACATCCTGCTCGCCCGGCTGGAGCGGCTGCGCGAATCCGGGCTGACCGTGCTGATCGTCGAGCACAATGTCCGGGTCGTGACGGACATCTGCGACCGCGTCACCGTGCTCAGCCTCGGCGCGATCCTGGCCGAAGGGCCGCCGGGGGAGATCATGCGCCGATCGGACGTCATCGACGCCTATCTCGGCGAGGAGGACGACGGTGAACCACCGGCCACGCCCGAAATGCCACCAGCGGAAACCGGGCATGACACCCCGGATTCCGCGTTCCGCGCCTAGGACCGCCCATGCCGTCAGTCGATATCTCCGACCTTTCCCGAGCGAATATCTACAAGCTACTGGTGGGCAGCGTGATTCCTCGTCCGATCGCGTGGGTGTCCTGCGCCGCGGCGGACGGAACGCGCAACATCGCGCCATTCAGCTTTTTCAACGTGGTGTCCTCCTTTCCTCCGATGCTCGCTGTCTCGATAGATAAGACCAAGACGAGCGGCCAAGAGCAGAAGGACACGTTGCGGTACATCACCGAGACCGAGGAATTCGTCGTCAACATCGCCACCGTCGACCTGCTCGAACCGCTGGTCACCTCATCCTTGGAGTTCCCAAGCGCCGTGGACGAGTTCGAAGTCACCGGCCTGACTCCGGCGCCGAGCGTCACCGTCACGCCGCCCCGCATCCTCGAGGCGCCGGTGAGCTTCGAATGCACGCTGCACACGGTCGTGGACCTCGGAGAGAGCATGCTGGTCATCGGGAAAGCACTGCACGCCCATTTCCATCCCGACTTGCTCGACGAGAACTTCTCCATGCGCGTCGAGCGGCTGCGGCCGGTGGGCCGGATGCCCGGACCGACATTCTGCACCGAGTTGAACCGGGTGAGCCGCGCTCCGTCCCCGCCGAAGTGCGGGCAGGACGAATTCCCGGTGCCACCGTGGGCCACGGCGGAAACCCGGCCGCGATGACGCCCCCGGTTCAGCCCGCGAACGCCGGGGGGCCATTGCCCGCCCATGGGCGGGCCCGCTCGACCTGGGCCGCCAGGCGGACTACCACGTCCTCACGCCCGTACCCACGGCCAGCATCCGCTCCGCGGTGTTGATCCCCTGGGCGAGGTCTCGAGGATCGGGCTCTCGCCCACCGAGAGCGTCGACCACGTGCCGATGCAGCAGTGCGCCCGCAAGGCTTCCGGCGAAGTCGGACCACTCCGGATCGTCCATGTCCAGTCCGTCGAGCGCCTGTTCGGCGTATCGGACGCTGGTCGCTAGATCGTCGAGACCGCCCTCGGCCGGAAAGTAGACCAGCCGACAGTCGCCGAGCCTGGACAACAGGTCTCGCCGTTGCGAATCGCTCACGCCGGGAGTGGCGAGAGCGCGTTCGCACACCTCGACGGTGCACTTGCCGAACCTACGTCCGCTCAGGTCAAGCAGCATGTTCATACTCGGCGTGGAGCGGGGACGCTGGTTCCAGATCAGCGTGCGGTCTAGGAGCTCACGGCGGCAAGTCTGCACCCACCGCTCCATCAACGCGTTCATCTTCGGTATCACCTCTTTGGAGACGCTGCTGCCGGCGGTCAAAGGGGCTGGGTCTGCCGTCGAAGTGGAGCGAACGGCGGCTCATCGACGGAATCCCGTGGAGGGTGCGGGCCCGCGGCAGGAAATGACCACCTGGAGGTGGGTGTGGACTCTACGATCGCCCGGGCGGGCCAGCGCGCCGCCGGTGCCTGCGGGCGGCCGTCAGGGGGCCACGCGGCGGGTCGGGTCGTCCCCGCACGCGGCCGGAGCCGACCCGGCAGGACCGGGCTGGGCCGGCCCGGCCGGGCCGGTAGGTGTGGTCTGTCAGTGAGTTGCCGATGGGGTGTGTGTTTTCCTTGATGTGTTCAGGTGGCTGAGGCGTAGATGAGGCTTACTAGGCCGTCGGGCAACTGCTCGACCTTTTGGAGGTCCAGGCCGTGGCGCTGCTGCGTCCCCGAGAAGAGGGACGTTCCCTTCCCGGCGATGACCGGGTAGACGATGAGCCGGAGTTCGTCCACCAGTCCGGCGTCGATCAGGGTGGCGGTGGTCTGAGCGCCGCCCATCAGGTAGATGTCTTTGCCGGGCTTTTCCTTGAGCGCGGCGATCTCGTCGATGCCGCGCAGGAACGACGTGTTCGGCCACTGCGCCGACTCCATGGTGCTCGACAGCACGTAGTGCGGGGTACGCGCGGCGAAGCGCGCCCACTCCAGTTCACCCGGCGTGGGCGGCTTGCCGGTGATCCAGTGGTCTCCCTCGGGCTCGTTCTGGATCGCGGTCCAGTACGACTCGTAGCCCGTGTACATTTTTGCGCCGAGCACGCACGCGTCCACCTGGGCGGTCAGGTCGTAGTCTTCGGACCAGGCCGCCACCCAGTCCGCGTTGCCGTCCGGGCCTTCCGTCTTGCCGTCGATGGATATCTTCATCGCCGCGATGAGTTTGCGCATGCCACGCCTCCTGGCGTTCGTTGGTAGGTCACCCCACCGACGTACGGGCACCGGAGAAATCGACAGCCCACCGGAGAAACTTCAGCCGGCAGTTGCAGGTCACCGCAGGCGGCGCAGAACACGGTGCCGCAGTGATGCCCACCAGGACTTCCCGGCGGGGCGCCGGGGGCCTCTGTCCGGCAGGTCGGCGGTGTGTTCCCCGGCCCCGGTCGCGGGCTCGGTGATGGGGGGCTGGGCGGCCGTTTCCGGTGCCGGGCGGTTGCCGGACGAGGGACGCCGGGGAGTGAAGGTGACGGGAAGCCCGGCGAGGCGGCGGGTCATCCAGGCCGTGTCCCAGCGGAGCTCGTCCTCGGGCACGGCGAGGTTCAGATCGGGCAGGCGCGTGAGCAGGGTGTCGATCCCCGTCTCGACGATGGCCCGGCTGATCTCCTGGCCGGGGCACTCGTGCGAGCCGCCGCCGAAGGCGAGGTGGGAGCGGTTGCCGAACAGGGGGGCGAGCACATCGGGCCGGACGGCGGGGTCCCTGTTGCCGGCGGCCAGGCCGAGCAGGAGCATGTCCCCCGCCTTGATCTTCTGTCCGCCCAGCTCCGTGTCGGCGATGGCCCACCGTCCGGGGACGACCCTGAACGGCGGCTCGTCCCACAGGATCTGCTCCACGGCGTCGGACAGCGTCATGTGGCCGCCCGCCAGGGAGGCGCGGAAACGGGGATCGGTGAGCACCATCCGCACCGTGCTCGCGAGCAGGCTGACCGTGGTCTCGTTCGAGATGATGAGGGTGGGCCGCAGGTTCTGCATCACCTCCGCGTCGCTGAGACCGACGGAGTGGCCCAGCAACCAGGAAATGATGTCGTTGCCGGGGGCGGACCGCTTGGCCGTCACGGCCTGGGTCAGCACCGAGACGATCTGCTTGTTGCTCTCGACCGCCGTCTTCGCGCCGGTCACGATGTCCTCTGTGGCCTTGACCAGGAGCGGACCTGCCCCGTCCGGCATGCCGAGGAGCCGCACCATGACGAAGATGGGCAGGTGCTGGGCGAACTGGAGGACCAGATCGGCCTCTCCCTTGGCGCAGAACCCGTCGATCAGGTCGTCGGCGATCCGGGTGACGTGACGGCGGATGCCGCGGCGGTTCAGACGGCCCAGGCTGTCGTTGAAGGCGGCCCGCAGCCTGCGGTGCTCGTCGCCGTCGGTGAACCGGACGGTGGGGCTCCACTGGGTCGTCGGCAGCAACGGCGAGTCGGCGGGGACCCTGTCCTCCTTGAACAGGGTCCAGATCCGGGAGTCCCGGCTGAAGCGGGTGGTCGTACGGGCGACTTCCAGATTCTCCCGGTGGCCCAGGACCAGCCAGGCCGGGAGATCGCCGTCCAGCAGGACCGGCGCCACGGGCCCGTGCTTTGCCCGAAGCCGCTCGTAGGTGGGCATGGGGTCCGCCACGACCTCGGGAGAGAACAGGTTCACGAGGCCGGTTTCTCCGTGGGCCGCATGCGCCGGGCACTGGGGTGGCGGGACGGCGGCGTCGGCGTTCAGCTCTGAGGCGGTGTGGGGGTCCGGGGTCACTGGTTCGCTCCTAGGTCACGGTGCTGAGCGTGTACAGGTAGCGCATCAGCGCCATCAGGGTGTCGCGGCTGGATGCCCGGTCACGGGCGTCGCACTCGACGATGGGGACGGACTCGGGCAGGTCCAGGGCCGCGCGGATCTCGTCCACCGGGTGGGGCGACGAGTCGGGGAAGCGGTTGATGGCCACGATGAACCGCATATCGAGTTCCTCAAGCCGGCCCAGGACGTCGAAGCTGGCTTCCAGCCGCCGGGTGTCGATCAGGACCACGGCCCCGAGCGCGCCCTCGAACAGCCCTTTCCACAAGAACCAGAAACGCTCCTGCCCAGGTGTGCCGAACAGGTAGAGCACCAGTTCCTTGTTCAGGGTGATCCGGCCGAAGTCCATCGCGACGGTGGTCACGGTCTTGTTCTCGACGCCGACGGTGTCGTCCACGCCGACACCGGCCTGGGTCATGGTCTCCTCGGTGGTCAGCGGCCGGATCTCGCTCACCGCCTCGACCAGGGTCGTCTTCCCGACCCCGAAACCCCCGACGATCACGACCTTGACCGCCGCCGAGGTCGACGCGGGCAGGGCGTCCCGCTTCGCCGGCCCGGCCCGGGTGTCAGATGCTGGAAAGCCCATCCATCACCGCCTCCAAAAGTGCGACGTCGGGGTGGGTCGTGGCCCGTACGGGGGCCCGAGCCTCCACGTGTCCGCCGTCCACCAGGTCCCCGACGAGCACGGTGACCGTGCTGGCCGGCAGGGACAGGTGGGCGGAGATCTCGGCTATCGACAGTGGATTGGTACAGATATCGAGAATGGCCGCGTGTTCCGGATGCATGCCCGGCCCTGGACCGCTTCGCGACACGATCAATGTGACGAGATCGAACAGGGCGTGCTCGGCGGCCGGGCGGGTACGGCCGGCCGTGACCACGTAGAGCCGTTCCGGGCTGCCCTTGGCCCAGTCTTGCCAGGCTTTCCCGTCGGGTCCGCTCATATGGGCTCGTCCGACCGTGGCGCGCTGCTCAGATGCTCCCCGATACGGGCCACCAGATCTCGCATGCGCTGCCCCATCAGCCCTGAGTCGACCCCCTCGTCGGCGAGCACCGCCAGGTAGGCGCCCTGACCCGCCGCCATCAGGTAGAAGAAGCCGCCGTCAAGCTCGATCACCACGAGGCGCATCCGGCCCTCGCCGTGCGGGAACTCAAGGGCGATCGCCGCGGCCAGGCTCTGCAGCCCGGCGCACGCCGCCGCGACGCGGTCGGCGGTGTCCGTGCCGCCGTCCGGCTCCTTCACCGCGCCCAGTTCCGCGATGCTCAGCCCGTCGGACGACAGCACGACGACGTGGCGTGTCTGAGGAACGCTGGTCGCCAGGTCCTTGAGGAGCCAGTCCAGGTTCAGCCGCTGCTGTGTCATGCGCTCATTCGTCCTTGCCCAGTGACGTGTCACTCTTCGGACTCTCGGCGTCTCCCGCGGAGGAGTTTCCGGAGATGCCGTCCTGGAACGCGGCCAGCCACATTCCGGGTTCCACCGGCGCCGCCGCGGATCCCTCCGGCGGCGTCGCAGGCTGCTCGGACCGCCGGGGCGCCCGGGCGGGAGGCGTGCCGGTGGGCTGGGCGCCCGCGGGCGCCGGGGCCCTGCGCCTGCTCTGGCGCTGGGGCAGGCCGTTGGCGTTGCGCGAGAACTCGCCGGCCTGCGCGTCCATGCCGACGGCCTTGCTCGGGCCGGTGAGGCCCGCCGCGCCCGACCGCGGTGGCGGCAGGGTCGCGGCGCGTGCGATCCGGCCGCCGGAATCGGGGGCCACGGTGATCAGTTCCTTCGGGACGGTCAGCACCGCGCGGACACCCCCGTAGACGGAGGGACGAAGGGCGACCGTGAAGCCGTTCATCCGCGCGAGCCGCCCGACGACGGCCAGGCCGAGCCGCGGTGTCTCACCGAGGTCGTCCAGGTCCAGGTTCGCCGACGCCGGCGCCTGGGCCTGCGCGAGCGCCTCCTCGGCCCGGGCGCGGGCCTCCTCGGTCAGGCCGATCCCGGCGTCCTCGATCTCGACCGCCACACCGGACTGGACCTCGATCGCGGTCAGGTACACGCGGGTCTGCGGCGGCGAGTAGCGGGTCGCGTTGTCCAGGAGTTCGGCGAGCGCGTGGATCAGCGGCTCCACCGCCGCCCCGACGATCGCGAACTCGGCCACCGAGTGCAGGTCGACGCGCTTGTAGTCGGTGATGCGCGACATGGCTCCCCGGCACACGTTGAACAGCGGCACATTCTGGAGCCACTGGCGTCCCGGCCGCGCTCCGCCCAGAACGGCGATGCTGTCGGCGAGCCGGCCGATCAGCGCGGTGCCGTGGTCCACGTGGAGCAGGTCGCCGAAGACGTCGGGGTTCCCGCCGTGCTTGTCCTGCATCTCCCGCAGGTCGGCGGCCTGCTGGTGGACGATCGCCTGCACGCGGCGGGCGATGTTCACGAAGGCGCGCTGGGCGGAGTCGCGAAGGCTCTCCTGAGCCTCCACGGCGTCGATCACCGAACTCAGCACCGCCTCGTGGGCGGCTCCCAGCTCCCGGCTGAACCGGGGGTCGTGGCTCAGCCCGCTCAGCGCCTCCCCCGCGAGCGCACCCTTCTGGAGGCGTTCCATCGCCGCGGGCAGCAGCTCCGTGGCCAGCAGGAGGCTCTCCTTCTCCTGAGCGGCCAGCCGTCTCTGCAGGGCCGCCTCCTTGGCCGCGTGGTCGCGGCGAACTCGGGAGACCGCGCGTTCCCTGCGGATCTCCGCCGAGAGGACGAGGCAGGAGGCCGCCACGCAGCAGACCGCGCCGATCGCCTGCGCATCGCCCGCCAGCGGCCACACCGCGACCGCGCCCACGAGGAGCACGAGTACAGGAGACAGCCAGAGGGAAGTGGTGGAAGGCCAGCTTCCTGGCGATGAACCGGATCGTGCCATTGACACATCCTCAGTCGCTGTGGAAGAAAATAACGCCCTGAATAGGACATAGAGGCGCAAATGCTTACATAAGCATTTCGCAAGCGCCATTCCCCGGGGGCTCCCATGACGCCTGTAATCGGGCATGGATCCTATCTGCGAGCAGAACACTACGCAAGCGATCGTATCCCTTCAATGGCGGGCGGTCTGCGGCGTTTTGTGGTGGTAATTGACTCGACCACCTGCATTAGGCGATCGATCACGTGCCGTCCACCCGAATATCATGCGGCCGCCACCATTTGATCAACGCGCCGGCGGGCGGGTCGGCGGCCGCGGGCGGGTCGGCGACGCCGACGAAGATCACGAGTGTTCGGACTTGCGTTCGATGAGGCGACGCGCGACCGATTCGGTCGGCGTTTAATTGGATAAAGGGAAGTCTTCGCACCGGGTCCCAGTGGTATTAGGACATGCTTGAACGTTCGTCAGCAGAAGATCCTTCACCTCGGCCGGGCCCGCCGGCTTGCGCGGTGCCTGACCGACGGACTGGGCGGCTGCTGGGGCCGTTCTGTGCAGCGGTCACCGTGATGAGCAGGGGAAACTCTGGCCGGTCGGGACGCGGGGGGCTGAAGCGCGGTTCAGGGTGGTGGGGCGCCCGGGTCCGCATCCCGGACGCCTGAGTTCCGTCCGACCACAGGGGATGCTGACGAGACTGCTCAGGGATGTCACCAGCCGGATATAGGCGGGTTTAAAGTGCTACGACAGCATGTGACAGCACCAAGCCCGAAGTGCCTGATTTAACCCTTCTGGTGGGATTCGATCGGTGCACGTTCGTGCGGTCCCGCGTCCTTGCCGTGCTGGCGGCGGCCATGCTGAAAGGTCGGGAACATGGGCAAGACTGTGCTGGTCGTGGGTGGCGGCCCCGCCGGCAGCACCGCAGCGGCGCTGCTCGCCCGGGCGGGATTGCGGGTCCGCCTCTTCGAGCGCGAGGCCTTCCCCCGTTATCACATCGGAGAATCGCTCGCCCCGTCGTGCCGTGCGGTTCTGGAACTGTCCGGGGCCGGGCCCGCGGTCGCCGATCACGGATTCCAGATCAAACGCGGCGGCCTGTTCCGGTGGGGCGCCGAGGACTGGGGCGTGGACTGGTCCGGCAACTTCGGCACGCAGGTCTATTCGTGGCAGGTGGACCGCGGCGAATTCGACCGGCTGCTGCTGGACAACGCCCGAGCTCAGGGAGTCGAGGTCATCGAGGGGGCGCACGTCCGGCAGGTGCTGTTCGACGGGCCGCGGCCGACGGGACTCGTCTGGACGCGCCAGGGCGACAACCAGCAGATGACCGCCCAGGGCGACTTCCTGGTCGACGCCTCCGGCAGGGCCGGGCTGCTGTCGACCCGGTACCACCGGGACCGCACACCGCACGAGGTGTTCCGCAACGTGGCGATCTGGGGGTATTGGCAGGGCGGTGAGACCCTGCCTGGATCGCCGGAGGGCGGGCTCAACGCCATCTCCTCCCCGGACGGCTGGTACTGGGTGATCCCGCTGGCCGGCAAGCGGCTCAGCGTGGGATTCGTAACCCACCGGGACATCTTCCAGACGCGCAGGCGCGACTACCCGACGCTTGAGGAACTGCTGCTGGCCTTCGTCCGGGAGTCGGACACGGTCAGCAAGCTCGTGTCCATGGGACGGTTTCAGGCACCGGCCAGGGTCGAGCAGGACTACTCCTACGTCGCGGACCGCTTCTGCGGGCCAGGACATGTCGTCCTGGGGGACGCGGCATGCTTCCTTGATCCCCTGCTGTCCACCGGTACGCACCTGGCGATGTTCAGCGCCCTGATGGGAGCGGCCGCGGTCACCGCGACGCTGGACGGCACGGTGCCGGAGGACGAGGCCCTCGGCTTCTTCGACCATTCCTACCGGCGGGCCTACGACCGCTTCCTGCGGCTGGTGTCGCTGATGTACCAGCAGTATCGGGGCAAGGAGACCTACTTCTGGCAGGCCCAGCGGCTGGTCAAGGACGGCGAGAGATACCACGCGCCGGTCGGCGCGTTCGCACGGATCATCTCCGGGCTCAGCGATCTGCAGGACACCGGCTACACCCCGGGCTGGGCGGGGCCGGACAACGTCGCCGCGGCACCGGACCCGGCCCCACCGGACCCGGCGGCACCGGGCCCAGCGGCACAGAACCCGGCGGCGCAGGACCCGGCGGCGCAGGGGCATGACGCGGGCGCCGCCGTGCGGTCCATCTTCGATCCGGCCACGGGGCTGCGCCTGGTGACGGACCCGCGGCTCGGGCTGGCTCGCACCGATCCGGCATGAGCCTCCTCGACATGGCCTTGATCCCGCTCGACATGGCCTCGATCCCGTCGCCTCCCGCGCGTCGTCCAGACGGGACGGGCGCCCGAATCGGCGTCCTCCCCCGGATCCAAGCTCGTCCGAAACCGTGACACGTCCAGGAGGGCGCCATGGCAACGACCGACTTCGATGTGGCGATCATCGGCGGGGGGCCCGCGGGCTCGACCACCGCCTCGTACCTGGCCAAGGCCGGGCTGTCCTGCACGGTGCTGGAAAGCGCGGAGTTCCCCCGGCCGCACGTCGGGGAGTCGCTGGTGCCGGCCACCACCCCGGTGCTGGACGAGATCGGCGCGCTGCCCGCCGTGGACACGGCCGGATTCCCCCGCAAGTACGGGGCCGCCTGGACCTCGGCGGTCTCCCAGGACGTGCCGACCCTGGATTTCGACCTGCCGCACGGGTTCCGTGAGGCGAGCACCCGGTTCAGCGAACGCGACCAGCCGGGCGTCCATCAGGACTACACCTACCACGTGGACCGCGGCGCTTTCGATCTGCTGCTCCTCGAACACGCGGCCTCGCTCGGCGCGAAGGTCCACCAGCGAGCGCGGGTGCGCGGCGTCGACCTGTCCGGGACGAGCAAGAGGCTGAAGGTCGCCATGGGCGGCGGCCGCGACGTCGACCTCACGGCCCGCGTGGTCGTCGACGCGAGCGGCCGCGACACGTTCCTGGGCAACAGGCTCCGGCTCAAGGTCCCGGACCCGGTCTTCAACCAGTACGCCATCCACACCTGGTTCGACGGGCTGGACCGGACCGCGGTGGCCGTCACCAAGGACAAGGCCACGTTCATCTTCATCCACTTCCTTCCGCTGATCGACACCTGGGTGTGGCAGATCCCGATCACCGAGACGATCACCAGTGTGGGCGTGGTCACCCAGAAGTCCCGGTTCGCGGCCTCGCGTTCCGACCGGGAGGCGTTCTTCTGGGAATGCGTGGGCAGCCGGCCCGAACTCCTCGAAGCGCTGAAGGGCGCCGAGCGGGTCCGCCCGTTCCGCCATGAGGGCGACTACAGCTACGGGGTGCGGCAGATCTGCGGCGACGGCTGGGTCGCCGTCGGCGACGCGGCGCGGTTCGTCGATCCGATCTTCTCCAGCGGCGTCAGCGTCGCCCTCAACGGCGCCCGGCTGGCCGCTCAGGACATCATCGCGGCGGCGGAGACGGGAGGCTTCACCAAGCGGAGCTTCGCGAACTACGAGACCCTGATGCGCCGCGCGATGCGCAACTGGTACGAGTTCATCTCCATCTACTACCGGCTCAACGTCCTGTACACGGCGTTCGTCCAGGACCCGCGCTACCGCCTGGACGTGATCCAGATGCTCCAGGGCTGCTTCTACGAGGAGGACGAACCCGCCGCGCTGACGAAGATGCGTGCCGTCACCCGGCAGGTCGAGGAGAACCCCCGGCATCTGTGGCACCGCCATCTCGGCAGCCTGCGCGCTCCCGCGATGGAACCCGGGTTCTGAGCGGCGGACGGGAGAGCCGGTGGATTTCGAACTCTCCGGGGAACAGCGCGAACTGCGCGAGTCGATCGCCGAGTTCGCGCGGGCGGAGCTGAACGACGACCTCGCATCCCGCGAGGAGCGGAGCCTGTTCTCCGCGCGCAACTGGGTGAGATGCGCCGAACTGGGTCTGACGGGACTGCCGGTCCCGCGTGTCTACGGAGGCTCGGAGGCGGACGCCACGAGCATCGTCGTGGCCCTAGAGGCCCTGGGCTACGGCTGCCGGGACAACGGCCTGATCTTCTCGTTGAACGCGCACCTCTGGGCGTGCACCGCGCCCCTGGCGCGGTTCGGCAGCCCCGAGCAGCGCGAACGGTACCTGCCCCCGATCTGCGCCGGGTCGCTGATCACCGCGCACGCCATGTCCGAGGCCGAATCGGGCTCCGACGCGTTCGCCCTGCGCACCGTGGCGAGCAAGGACGGTGACGGCTTCCGCCTGGACGGGAGCAAGACCTTCGTCACCAACGCGCCGATGGCCGGTCTGTTCCTCGTCTTCGCGAGCACCGACCGCGGCCGCGGCTTCGCGGGGGTCTCGGCGTTCCTGGTCGAGGGGGACGCCCCGGGCGTCCACGTCGGCGAGCCCCTGGCCAAGATGGGACTGCGGACCTCCCCCATGGCCGAGGTCTCGTTCGACGGCTGCCCCGCCGAGCTCCTCGGCCCCGCCGGGGCGGGAATGCCGATCTTCACCTGGGCGATGGAGCGCGAGCGCGCCTTCATCCTCGCCGGACCGGTCGGCACCATGCGCCGGAACCTGGAGCGGTGCCTCGTCCACGCGCGGGAACGCCGGCAGTTCGGGCAGCCCATCGGCGCGTTCCAGAGCGTGGCGCACCGCCTGGTCGACATGCGCCTGCGCCAGGAGTCCGCGCGCCTCCTCCTGTACCGCCTGGCGTGGTTGATCGACCAGGGCCGGCCGGCCCGGCTGGAGTCGGCCATGGCCAAGCTCCACCTCGCGGAGAGCATGGTCGCGTCCGGGCTGGACGCGGTGCAGCTGCACGGCGGCTACGGCTACCTGACCGAGTACGGGCTGGAACGCGACCTGCGCGACGCGGTGGCCGGTCGGCTGCACTCAGGTACCTCAGAGATCATGCGTGACGAGATCGCCCGCCTGATGGGCGTGGGCACGCAGATAGGACGGCATGACGATGAATGACGTTGCCACCGTGGTGCGGGACTTCATCCTCGGACGGATGAGGCGGCCGGGCCTGCGGGAGGGCCTCGACGCCGACGGCTCGCTCATCGACGAGCAGGTTCTGGACTCCCTCGGGGTCCTGGAGGTCGCCTCGTTCCTGGAGCGGCGCTTCCTCATCGAGGTCGACCCGGCGGAGCTGGTCGCCGACAACTTCGAGACCCTCAACAAGATCGCCGGGTTCGTGGCGCGCAAGCTGGCGAACCAGGCCGAGGCCCAGACCCAATGAGGAGCACGCCGTGAGGAGTACGCCGTGAGGAGGGCCCTGTGCTGCACCGGCTGCTGAGCGAGGCCGCCGCCGGCCATCCCGGCAAGGCGGCGCTCGTCGACGGCGACCGTGTCCTCACCTACGCCGAACTCGACCGCGCGGTGAACCGGCTCGCCCGCGTCCTGCGCGAAGCCGGGGTGGGGCGGGGTGACCGCGTCGCCATCCTGCTGGACAAGTCCGCCGAGGCGATCGTCTCGATCTACGGTGTGCTGGCGGCGGGCGCGGCCTACGTGCCGCTCGACCCGCAGGCGCCGCCCGCGAGGCGACGGCGGATAATCACGGACTGCTCCCCACGCCTGCTGCTGTGCCGGGACCCGGACGATGCCGAGACGCTACGCGAGGAACCGGCCGGGACGCCGCGAGGGGAACCGGCCGGGAACACACGCGTCCTCAGTGTCGCGGAGGTGTGCGCCGGGGAGGCCGCGACATCCTCGGCGTCCGCGGAATCGGTGTCCGCGGACCACGTGCGGGCGAAGGCGGGCGGGGACGACCTCGCTTACATCCTCTACACGTCCGGTTCGACCGGGGTCCCCAAAGGGGCGGCCTTCACCCACCGCAACGGGCTGGCGTTCGTCCGTTGGGCGGCCGAGGAGTTCGCCGTCACCGGCGCCGACCGGGTGGCCTCCTTCGCCCCGCTGCACTTCGACCTGTCGGTCTTCGACGTCTTCGCCTCGGCCGCGGCGGCGGCCACCCTCGTCCTCGTCCCACGCCGCGTCTCGGTCTTCCCCGCCGAGCTGGCGAGTTTCGTCCGGAGCCGGGAGATCACGGTGTGGTACTCGACGCCGTCGGCCCTGACCCTGCTCCTGCGGCACGGCCGTCCCGTCCCGCGCGACCTGGCCGGGCTCAGAGTGATCCTTTTCGCCGGCGAGGTGTTCCCCGCGCCGCGTCTGGCGGAGCTGGCGGACCTCGCGCCACACGCCCGCCTGGCGAACCTGTACGGGCCGACGGAGACCAACGTGTGCACATGGACGCAGGTCCGGCGGCCGATCGACCCGGGCACTCCCGTTCCGATCGGCCGGCCCGTCCCAGGCGTGTCGACCACCGTGATCGGCGATGACGGAACGCCGGTGCGGGCGGGCGAGGTCGGCGAACTGTACGTACGGGGTCCCACGGTGATGCGCGGGTACTGGAACGATCCGGACCGCACGGAGCGGGCCCTGGTCCGCCTGCCGGGCGCCCAAGGCGTCTTCTACGCCACCGGCGATCTCGTCCGGGTGGACGGCGACGGCGTCCACCATTTCCACGGACGGCGCGACGACCAGGTCAAGAGCGCCGGACACCGGATCGAGCTCGGCGAGGTCGAGATCGTGCTCCACGGCCATCCCTCGGTCGCGGAATGCGCGGTCCTGGCCGTCCCCGACCCGGACATCACCAACAGGATCGTCGGGTCCGTCGTGGCTCCCGGGGTCTCGGCGGCGGAACTCGCCAGGCATTGCGCGCGACGCTTGCCGCCCTACATGGTTCCGCACCGCTTCGAGCTGCTCGACTCACTTCCCAAGACCTCCACCGGCAAGACCGACCGCCGCGCCCTGCGGGACTTGGCCGCGGCAGCCGAGCCCCGTTGAGGTCGGCGGCCAGGGCGAGGCAGGGCCAGACGGTCGATCGGGGGCGGCGGATAGGACGCCGATCGCCCTTACTCGCTCCTAATGGACGCGCGCGAAGAAAGCCGGATGAAGGGGGGTGGGACGGTGGGAAAACGGTCGTCGAACTCCGGGATTTCGATGTTGGAGCGGTGCAGTGTGGCGGGATGGGGTGGGCGGCTCAATGGGCGGCCGACCGCGGCGACCAGTCGAGAGGGGTTGTATGGACGAGACGGAGCCGATGCCGCCAGTGCCGAAAAACGGTGCCGGCGTGACTGAGGCCGATGAGGAGAAGGTTCTCCAGGAGTTGTACGGCGAGCCTGACGCCGATGGGTTCTTCCACGGGACGGACGCTGGATGAGCGCCGCGGGAATGATCGCCGAGGCGCGCAAGACGATCGGGATGTCGGGCCGTCCCAACACGATTAGCCGCGAGTACTCGTCCCGGCACGGGAACGCGTTTCTTCGTGCCGAGTGGTGCGATATGGCTGTCACGTATTGGGCGCGGCACAGCGGGAACGCCGGGTCCGTCCTGCCGGGCGGGGACAGGGCTTTCACGGTGTGGCACGCGCAGGATTTCCAGAAGATCGGCCGCTGGCACGGCGGCTCGGCCGCGAGCGTCAACCGGGCGAAGCCCGGCGACATCGTGTTCTTCGACTGGGGCGCGACGGACTCCATCGGGGCGATCGACCACGTCGGCGTGGTCGAGAAGGTCCTCGGCGGTGGGCGGGTGCAGACCATCGAGGCCAACACGGGGGACGCGGTGCGCCGGCGCGTCCGGGCCGCCGGTGTGATCGCCGGGTACGGGCGCCCGGCCTACGGCTCGTCGTCCGACGGGTCGTCGTCGCAGGAGGAGGATCCGTTGATCGGGCTGAAGAAGGGCGACAAGGGGGAGGCCGTCAAGGCGCTCCAGGAGCTGATCCGGGCGGCCGGGCAGGGCGCGGCGCTCGGGGAGACGGACAGCGAGTACGGCGCGAAGACGGCGGAGGCGCTGCGGCTGGTGCGCAAGTCCGTGGGCTCGTCGGCGAAGCCGGGGTTCGGGGACCAGGTGGACGGCTGGGCCTACGCGCAGCTGTTCACGGCCATCGCCCGCGTGCAGGGAGGCAAGTGAACGGACGGGCGTCCTTACCCTGCGGCCCGCCACCCCCTCGGTGGCGGGCCGCGGTCATGCCGGGCCGCATTTATCGCGCGCAATTCCGGCCGGATTATTCATCGAGCCAATCGATGATCTTCATCTTGCGGCCATCGGCCTGTACCTGTACCCCCGGCGGTGCGATCTTTAATCTCGATCTGTGCCCTGGCCAGTGCTCTCCAGGTGCTCTCCGATTCGGCCGTTCGCATTTCGTGACACGTTAACCGGCAGTTCTCGTCAAGTACGGCCGATCGCCGATCCACGACGGGGCTGCCGGGCTGATTTCGTGCTGCCATCTGGAGGGCGCGGCGGGCATCGCCGACCCGATTCTATTACCGAGTGCTCGGGCCCGGCACGTGTTCCCCCGACAGAGGAGCAGAAGAAAAGTGAATGCACGTGGCAGTGGATTCGCCGTCAGCCGCCGCGGCCTCCTTGGTGGAGGCCTCGGGGTGGCGGGCATGGTGGCCCTGAGCCGGCTGACCCCGGATCCCGCGCAGGCGTCCCCCCGGCTTGCGGGATACCCCTTCACCTTCGGTGTGGCCTCAGGCGACCCGTGGCCCGACGGCGTCGTCCTGTGGACGCGGCTGGCGACGACCCCGCTGGCCGACGACGGCCTGGGCGGCATGCCCGGCAAGGACGTGCCCGTCCGCTGGGAGGTGGCCGAGGACGACGCGATGCGCCGGGTCGTGAAGCGCGGTTCGGTCCTGGCCGCGCCGGAGCTCGCGCACTCCGTGCACGTCGAGGTCAAGGGCCTCAGGCCAGGCCGCGAGTACTGGTACCGGTTCTCCGCGGGCGGGGAGGAGAGCCCGATCGGGCGCACCCGCACCGCCCCGGACCCGTCGGCGGCCGTCCCGTTCACCCTCGCGTTCGCCTCCTGCCAGCAGTGGGTGGACGGTTTCTACACCGTCTACCGGCACATGGCGGCCCAGGACCTGGACGTGATCTTCCACCTCGGCGACTACATCTACGAGGGCGCCTACGGTCCCACCGGCGGCGCCCGCAACACGCCCCTGTCCGCCGCGCACAACGCGAGGCTGTTCACCCTTGCGCAGTACCGCCTCCGCTATTCCCTGACCAACAGCGACCCCGATCTCCAGGCCGCGCACAGGATCGCCCCGTGGATCGTGACCCCGGACGACCACGAGATCATCAACGACTGGGCGGACGAGAGCGTGCCGGGGATCAGCCCGGAGAACGTCCTGCGCATGCGGGCCGCCGGTTTCCGCGCCTACTACGAGAACCTGCCGCTGCGGCCGTCCTCGATGCCGCAGGGGCCCGACATGCAGATCTTCCGCAGGTTCCGGTACGGGAGGCTGGCGTCCTTCTTCGTCCTGGACGGCCGCCAGTACCGCAGTGCGCAGGACTTCGCGCGCCGCTTCGACGCCGACCGCAGCATGCTGGGGTCCGGGCAGGAGCGCTGGCTGCTCGACGGTCTCGGCAGGTCCCGCACCACCTGGAACATGCTGGCGAACCAGGTGGAGATGTACCAGCAGAACCGCTTCACCGCCGACGGCGGCATCGAGCAGTTCCACCCCGACATCTGGGACGGGTACGAGGCGGCCAGGCGGCGCCTCTTCGGCGGGATCCAGCGGCGGCGGGTCGCCAACCCGGTGGTGATCACCGGTGACGCGCACTGGAGCGCGGCCGCCGACCTGAAGGCGGACTTCAACGACCAAGGTTCGCCCACCATCGGGGTCGAGTTCATGGGCACGTCCATCACCAGCGGCGGCAACGGCGTGGACATGACCGAGGGCAGCCGTCTCCAGCTGCGGGCGAACCCGCATCTGAAGTTCGTCAACAACCTGCGCGGCTACGTCGCCTGCCGGGTGGCCGCGAAGACCTGGGAGACCGACTACAACGTGATCTCGAAGATCACCGACCAGAGCGGCGTGGTGTCGGTGCGCCGCCGGTTCGCCGTGGAGGCGGGCCGTCCCGGCCTGCAGGACGCGGGAGCGGGAGCGGGAGCATGAACATGGCGAAGAACTTGATCGGCCGCCCGGGGCCCGTCCCGGCGATGGCGACGGTCGTCACGCTCATGGTCGGCGCTCTGCTGGCCGGGTTGCTCACGGCAGGCGCCTTCGGCAACGAACGTTCCGCGTTCGCCGCGCCCGCGTTCGCCGCGCCCGGGGAACGTTCCACGGGCCTGGTGGTCGTCCAGGCGAACCTGCAGGACGCGATGCGTCCCGCCGACGCGGCGGACACCGCCGACCTCGACCACTTCGCGAGCCGCGTCGTCAAGAGCACTCCGAAGGCGCCCGACGTCCTGCTGCTGACCGACGTTCTCGGACCGGGCGCCGTCCACCTCGCCAGGCGGTTGAGCCGGAGCACCCGCGACGACTACCGTGTCGCGGTCTCGCCCGGGCGCACCCCGTTCCTCGACGACGGAGGCGTCCGTGCCAGCGCGATCCTGATCAACTCCGACACCGTCAGTGCACGGGGCGGCGCGGGCTTCGTGCGCGTCCAGGGCGAGGACCAGGCGCAGCTCACGGTGGTGGGCCGCGGCTCGTCCCAGGAGACCCACCTGCTGAGCGGCCGCGTGGGCGCCGTGGCCGCGCCCGTCGCGCAGGCCGCCGCCGCCGAGCTCGACACCGCGCTGCGCAAGCGCGCCGGTGACAGCGGGATGGCGGTCCTGGGCGCGGACTTCTCCGCCCTCCGCT
Organism: Actinomadura sp. 9N215; assembly: GCF_044326345.1. Lineage (NCBI taxonomy): Bacteria > Bacillati > Actinomycetota > Actinomycetes > Streptosporangiales > Thermomonosporaceae > Actinomadura > Actinomadura sp. 9N215. Next base: position 166,058 of record NZ_JBIRBA010000004.1, read on the forward strand.
GCGCACAGGCCCAGAAGTTCGGCTGTGCGCTCGCGCCCTTCTGGTCGTACCTGACCCAGACCAGCGCCTACGACGAAGCCGCGTTCATCGGAGACGCCCGGGTCTCCAACCGTCAGTACACCAACTTCCTGTTCGCGCGCGGCCGCGTGGCCGAGGCCGCGATGGACGTCGAGTACGACACCGCCGTGCCGAACCTGGCTGCCTGCAAGGCGGCATACGACCGGGGCGACTCGCGCAGGGCCGGGGCCGCCTGCGGCAACTACTACGCCGACCAGCCCTTCACCTGGGCACGCCTGCAACCCGACGCGCAATCACGCCAGTCGGTGTTCCCGGCCCGGATCACCTTGGACCAGTGTGAGCCCGGCACCGGCCGCGTCTCCGCGGTCGCCGCCCGTTCCGTCAACGCGTCCGGCAAGGAGACGACCACGGCGGTCCGCGCCGAGGCCCAGGCTCCGCTGCGGGTGGACGGCAAGGCACGCGACCTCACCGTTCCCGCAGGTGAGGCACGTGACCTGTACATCCCGATCACCGCGCCGATCACGGCACCGCCCGCCGACTACCGCGTCACGGTGTTCTTCGGCGAGCAGTCCGTCCAGGTGCCGGTGACGGTGCCCAAGGAGTGCCACTACGCCCCGGCGTTCGCGACCAGCTGGCACCTGGGCAACGAGCCCGAAAAGGCCGTGGACGGCAACCCCGGCACGTTCTGGCACACCGAATGGAGCCCGCCGGTCACCCTGCCGCAGTCGATCACCGTCCACCTGGACGGGGTCCGGAAGATCAGCTCGCTGCAGTACCTGCCCAGGCAGGACGGCAGCCCCAACGGCGACATCCTCGACCACACCATCGAGGTGAGCACCGACGGAATCACCTTCACCGAGGTGGCGAAGGGGACCTGGGCGGCGGACAAGGCCGCCAAGACCGTCACCTTCGACCCCGTCGACGCCGAACTCGTCCGCCTCACCTCAAGCCGGTCGGGCGGCGGAGCGTACGCCTCGGCCGCTGAGATCACCGTCCGCTGACCTCACCTGAACTGGCCCGGAGCACTTCCGAGTGCCCCGGGCCAGGCCACATACCCTGGTCCCAGGCCGGCGGCTCGAAGCACCCACGAAAGGCTTTGAATAGTGCGGCGGTCTGCACTCATGCGCTCGCCACTTACCTGGGACGGCCGGTGTCTCGGGCGCTGGCGGCCGAACTCGAACGGATCGTCTCCGAGGGGGATTTACGAGCGGCAGGTGCTCTTCATCCGCAATCTGGGTTTCTGCGAGCCCACCCCGGCCCGGCGGATCAGTTTCCTGGAGTCGCTGGTATTCGAAAGGATTCACGAACAGAGCTATCGCGCGTTCGGCTACGAGCTCATCGACATCCCGGCCGGCGATCTGGCCCATCGTGTCGCCGCCGTCAGTTCGACAATCGCGTGAGCTGGCGTCCCCCTTTGCAGAGGCGCGGCGTGGTACGGCTTGCTGCACCAAGAATGGACGCGTGGGCTGGATCGTCCGCCGCGGCCCGAGGCTTCTACCGTCGATACGAACGATCATCCACCGGTGATCGCGTAGCACCAGGGGAAGCAAAGGGGACGACATGAATTTTCTGAGCTCACGCCGCAATCGCTGGGTCATGCCGCTGGCCGGCGCCGTAGTAATGCTCGGCTTCGCCGCGCAGCCGGCGGCGGCCGCCGGCCCGGCCCCCGTCGTGAACTATGCGTGCGGGCCGGAATTGGAGGCCGGCCCAGTGGTCTACAAAGCGTGCAGCGAAGTGACCTGGACGGGACCGGGCGACCAGTACAGCGCACAGGGCATCCTGTTCGCGTCCAACCGGGGCATAAGTGAAGCCGACTTCTCCCTCACGCTGGAGCGCTGGGATTATGCGGCCGGTGCTTGGGCGCCCGACACCACCGACTCGGACACCATCGAGGCGGGGGAGGAGAAGTCGTATTTCGCGCCGCCGCGTGCGTTGTCGTGTGGGCAGGACGCCCGGGAGCGAGGAGAGGTCACGATTCCCACGTTCACGGGCGACTGGTCGGAAGTGGTCCTTCCATCGCCTTGCTGACATCGCACGGCCGGGTCAGGCGGTGAAGGCGGCCAGGAGCTCGTCCCGGCCGCTGGCGCCGGTCTTGCGGAACACCGCCTTGAGGTGATCGTTGACGGTGTGCACGGACAGGTCGAGACACCGCGCGATCTGCTTGGGCGCCCTGGCCTCGCGCAGCTGGGCGATGATCTGGCGTTCGCGCGCGGAGATGCCGTACCAGCCGCAGAAGGCCGGCAGCAGCTGCTGGGTGCTCGCCGCCTGGATGATGACCGCCACGTCGTCGGTGCCGTCCAGGACCTGTCCGTGCGCGGCGACCCAGCGGCCGTAGACGGCGGACGGGCCGACGATCAGCGGCGGATCGGCGTTCGGGTCGCGGGCGTGCCGGCGCGTCTGCGCCGCGAGCCCGGTGGTGGACGCGTCGCTGGTGAAGCGCGGGGCGCTGGCGTGGTCTTCGAGCTGCTGCCGCCACTGGTACGCCTGCGGGGTGGCCGTCCGGACCGCCTCGTCGGGACCGATGACGAACACGCCCGGCGGCGGCGGGGGGACCGACGGGGCCAGCGGGCCGGCGGTGACGTAGGCGCGCAGGAACGCGATCAGCGTCGGGGCCAGCTGGGCCGCCCGCTTGACGTCGGTCTCGTCGAACGGCCTGCCGCGTTCGGCCCGGACCAGGCCGAGCTGTCCCCAGCGGCCGCGGGCGTCCCGGAGCAGCAGCCGCATCTCGCTCCCGGTGCCATTTCCTGGCCCGGTGCCGGTGCGTGGCCGGGGTCGGCAGAAGTCGGGGTCGTACGCGTGCCAGAAGCCGAAGGACCAGAGCGCGGACCCCGCGTTCGGGCTGGTGCCCAGCAGCTTCACCGCATCGTGGGCCACGAGGGGCGCGATGGCGCGCGACAGCGCCTCTCCCAGGTCCGCCGCGCTCGCGCCGGGGTCGGCGGCCTCACTCAACTCACCGAATAACCGTTCACTGACAGTAACCGTCACGGCCCCAGCCTGACACCTCCCCGGCCAAGATCACAACGGAATACCAGGCCGCCGGGCCGCCGTTACCGGCCGGCCGCGGCGCCGGCCATCCCAAAACTTGGGGATACAACCGCACCGCCCGGTTCGGCCAGTCTCAAGAACTGTGAAGAACATCCACGACTACGAGCCGTTCTATGTCGCCGATCCCGACTTCTTCGAGACGCCGGACAGGATCAGCGATGGGCACGGCCGTTTTCCGCTCCTGTCGGCGGCGCCGGCGGGCTGGCGGCGGGACGAGGACGGATGGTGGGTCCGGCTGCGTCCGGCCGCCGGGCCGGATCCCGAGCAGGGGTGGATGATCCACGTGTCGGTCGTCGAGCCCCTGGTGGGGCGCGCCGTCGAGATCGCCTGCGGGTACTGCCTGAAGCACTCGATCGCGTTCGAGGGCATCCGCAGCCGACCGGCCGCCCGGGCGCTGAACGCCAAGCGCGCCGACCGCGGGAGAAGCGGCCGGCTGATCACGATCCATCCGGTCGACGAGGCCCGGTTCACGACCGTGCTGCGTGACCTGGACGCGTTGCTGAGCGGCATGCCGGGCCCCTACGTCCTCGGCGCGCTGCGCCACGGATCCGGCCCGCTCTACGCCCGGTACGGCTCGTTCGGCCAGGCCACCGGAACCGGCGCGCACGGCGAGCGGGTGCGCATGCTCGGCCGCCCGGACGGCCGCCGGGTCGCGGAAGACCGTGCCCCCGTGTTCCGCCCACCGGACTGGGCGCCGGTTCCGGACGTGCTGACCGCCGACCTCCGCGCGATGCGGGAGGCTCCGCGAGACGCGTTCCCGTACCGGATCGAACGGGCGCTGGCCATCGGCAACGCGGGCGGCACCTACCTGGCGGCCGATCGGCGGACCGGCGCGCGGGTGGTGCTGCGCGAGGCGCGGCCGCACGCGGGCCTGGACGACCGCGCGGAGGACGCGGTCACCCGGCTCGACCGGCACCGCGCCGCTCTGGAACGGGCCGCGGGCCTGGACTGCGTGCCGGAACTGCTCGGCCACCGGTCGTTCGGCGGGCACCGGTTCCTGATCGAGGAGTTCGTCGAGGGGACGTCGCTGACGGAGGTCGCGCTCGCCACCCTCCCGCTGCTCACCCGCCAGGAGGCCGTACACGATTCCGGGAACGCCGCCACGTACACGAAATGGGCGATGGACGTCCTGGACAAGCTGCGGGACGCGATGGACGAGCTGCTCGCCCTCGGCATCCGGCTGGGCGAGCTCGATCCCGAGAACGTGCTGCTCCGCCCGGACGGGCGCGTCGCGCTGGTCGATCTCGAATCGGCGACCTCGCTCAGCGACGACCGCGCGCCGGCGGCCGACGACCCGCAGTTCTGCGTCCCCGCGGGTGTCCGCGGAGGCGCGGCGCACGACCATCTGATCAGCAGGCTCGGGCTGTGGCTGTTCCTCCCGCTGCCGTATCACGAGCGGGCGAAGGTGCGGACGCTGGCCGAGGCCGTCGTCGAGCACTACCCGGTGGCGCCCGCTTTCGGCGCGAACCTGGTGCGCGTGCTGGGGTCCTCCGAACCCGACACCGCCGGGGACGCGCTGGCCAGGCCGGAGGCGAACTGGCCGGAGATCCGGGCCTCCCTCATCGGCGGCATCCACGCGGTCGCGAGCCCGGACCGGCGGGACCGGCTGTTCCCCGGGACGCCGACGACGCCCACGACGATCGGCGGCCACGCGCTCGGGTACGGGGCGGCGGGGGTCCTCTACGCCCTCGCCCAGGCGGGCGCCGAGATCCCGGACGAGTACGTCGAGTGGCTGGCGAAGGCGGCCCTCGACGATCCCGCGCCGTCGCCCGGCCTCTACGACGGGCTGCACGGCGTGGCGTTCGTCCTGGACCACCTCGGCCACCGTGAGGCGGCGCTCACCGTCCTCGACCGTTCGCGTCCGCTGGACGAGACGGCCCGCTCGGCGGATCTCAACGGCGGTGTGGCGGGCATCGCGCTGAACCTCCTCCACTTCGCCCGGGTGACCGGTGACGAGGAGATGCGGGCACGGGCCGTCCGCCTCGGCGACGACGTCGCCGGACGCGTCCGGGACGGGCTCACCGCGGCCCCCGGCGGGCCGGAGCCGTTCGGCCTGCTGCACGGCCCGACCGGGCCCGCCCTGCTCTTCCAGCACCTGCACGCGGACACCGGCGAGTCCCGCTACCTGGACCTCGCCGACGCGGCCCTGCGGCACGACCTCGACCGGTGCGTGACCCGTCCCGACGGGACGCTGCACCTGTTCGACGGCGTCCGCTACCTGACGTATCTGCACGGCGGGAGCAACGGCCTGGCCTTCGTCCTGCGGAACCGGCTCCGGCACCGTCCGGACCCCGTCCTGCGCGCGGCGCTCGACGGCGTCCGGCGCGCGTGCAGGCCGGCCTGCGTCCACAACGCGGGGCTGTTCCGCGGCCGGGCCGGCATGATCGCGACGCTGGCCGGGCTCGGCTTCGCCGCGGACCGCCCGGCCATCGCCGACCAGGCCAGGCGGCTCGCGTGGCACGCCAGGCGGCACCGCGGGCACCTCGCCTTCCCCGGCTTCCGCATGCGCCGGCTGGCCATGGACCTGGCGACCGGATCCGCGGGCGTGCTGCTCGCCCTCAACGCCGCGTTCGGGGAGTGCACGGGGCTCCTCCCCCACCTCGATTCGCGGACCGCAATGACCGCCACCGCCGAGGGAGGGAGGTGAGAACCGTGGAGCAGATCCTCGCCTTGCAGGAGCTGGAGGAGGACACCGTCTTCCTTCCGTCCAACTGCGTGAGCTGGACGTCCAGCAACACCGCCTTCTGACGCTAGGCGTCAGATAGCCGACCCCGGTGCCGGCCGGTGCTCTCACCGCGCCGGCCGGCACCGGCCAATCGCCACGGAGGGGAAATGCTGGCCGAACTGTTCCTGGCGGCGGACCCGCTGTTCGCCGACACGGTGGAGAACGTCGACGACCGCGCGACCAGGTTCCGGCCGCCCACGCCGCCCGGCTGGACGCGGGTGGAGCGCGGCGGCTGGGTGCAGCTGGCCAAGCCGGGCATGACCCTCCCGGACCAGGGATGGAAGATCCACCTCTCGGCCACCGCGGCCGACGCGGCGAAAGTGATCGACACGGTCTGCGGCTACTGCTTCGCGAATGAGCTGAGCCTGAAATTCCTCCGCAGCAGGCAGATCATGGAAATCGCCAACAGCAAGGTGGCCGCACGCGGGTCCAGCGGAAAGCTGATCACCGTCTATCCGCCCGGAAACCTCCTCGAACCGGCGCTGAACGACCTTTCCGAACTGCTCGCCGGAATCGAGGGACCGTACATACTGAGCGACCTTCGGTGGGATGCCGGGCCGCTTTACGTCCGCTATGGCGCGTTCAAGCCGCGGACCTGCTTCTCCGCCGAGGGCGAGCACGTGCCCGCCGTCCGGGACCCGGCCGGACGCCTGACGCCCGACCTGCGCGGCCCCACATTCCGGGTGCCGTCCTGGGCGCCGGTTCCCCCGTTCATCGAGACGCGGATCAAGACCAGGCGCGGGGATGCGTCGGAGCCGTTCCCCTACCGGGTCGAAAAGGCGCTGCGCCTGTCGAACGCCGGCGGCGTCTACCGCGCGACGGAGCTGGAGTCCGGCCGTGCCGTGGTGCTTCGCGAGGCCCGGCCGCACGCCGGGCTGGACGACGCGGGCGACGACGCCGTCGCCCGCCTGCTGCGCGCGCGTGCCGTCCTGCGGCGGCTGCGTGACCTCGACGTGGTCCCCGAGGTCCTCGCCCACCGGGTGCACTGGGAACACCATTTCCTCGTTGAGGAATTCGTCGAGGGCGAATGCCTCCAGGACGCCGTCGCCCGGCGGCACCCGCTGCGCCGTCCGGGGCACACCGCGGCGAGCCGGGCCGAGTACGCGCGCTGGGCGCTGACCGTCCTGGAGCGCGTCGAGGCGGCTCTGGCCGAGCTGCACGAACGAGGGATCGTCTTCGGCGACCTCCAGCCCGGCAACGTGATCGTCCGCCCGGACGGCCGGGTGTGCCTGGTCGACTTCGAGACGGCGCACGAAGTCTCGGACGACCCCGCGTCGGGCCTGGCCACCGCGGGCTTCGCCGCCTCCTGGGCCCGGTCCGGATTCGATCCCGACGACTACGCCCTGCACTGCCTGCGCCTGGCCCTGTTCGTCCCCGTCACCCAGCTCGTCCGGTTCGATCCGGCCAAGATCGGGGTCCTGGTGGACGCCGCCGAGGAGCTGTTCCCCTTGCCGGACGGCTTCGGACGCCGGCTGCGGGACCGTCTCGCCCCGCCCCCGGAGTTCGCGGCCGGGACCCGGGCCGCGTCCCGGCATCGCGACTGCGCCCTGCCTGCGCAGCGGCCCGTCCCGGACTGGCCGGTCACCCGGGACGATCCGGAGTGGCCGGCGGTCCTGGACGGGATGCGCGACGCGATCGTCTGCGCCGCGACGCCGGAGCGCGAGGACCGCCTCTTCCCTGGAGACCCCCGCCAGTTCGAGGGCCAGGGCGCCACGCTCGCCTTCGGCGCCGCGGGCGTCCTCCACGCGCTGCACGCCACGGCACGGACCGGCTACCCCGGTTTCGAGGAGCACGTCGACTGGCTGGTCCGCGCGAGCGGGCGCGTCGACCCGCCGCGCGCGGGGCTCTGCGACGGGCTGGCGGGAGTGGCGTACGTCCTCGCCGAGCTGGGGCGGCACGACGAGGCCCGCGACGCGCTGAGCCGGATGCGCGCCCTCGACCTCCGCGGGAGCGCGGCCGGCCTGTTCGGCGGCCTCGCCGGGATCGGGCTCGGCCTGCTGCGCCTGCGCGACGTCGAGCAAGACGTGGACGAGGACGCGATCCGGATCGCCGACCGGCTCACCCGCGTGATCGGCGGAGACGCGGGCGATGTCGCGCCCGTGACCCGTCCCGGCCTCATGCACGGCTGGTCGGGCGTCGCGCTGCTGCTCACCCGCCTGTACGAGGTGACCGGGCAGGCGCGCTATCTCGACGCCGCCGCGAGCGCGCTGGCCAGGGACATCGCCCACTGCGGCGTCCCGGCCGACGGATGCCTCCAGGTACGGGAAGGGACCGACTGGCGCCTGAGCCTCATGCGGGGAAGCGCGGGCATCGCGGTCGCGCTGCGCAAATACCTCGCGCACCGGGCGGACGACGACCACTACCGGCGCGTCCTCGACGCCGTCCGCGCCGGGCTGGGGACGGAGCTGATGCTGTCCGCGGGGCTCCTTGAGGGGCGTTCGGGAGTCCTGGCCGTGCTGGCGCAACTGGCGGGCCCGGACGGCGATCCCGCGATCGACATGCACCTGCGCCGCCTCGGCTGGCACGCCGTCCGCTTCCACCGGCACCTCGCGTTCCCGTCGGGCGACCTCAACCGGCTGTCCATGGACCTCGGCACAGGGACGGCGGGCGTGCTCCTCGCCGTCCACGGCGCCCTCGGCCTCGGCAACAGTGCGCCCGGATCCGGCGGCGGCGCACTCCGACTCGACGGCGGCGGCCCGCTGGCCTGGGCCACCGGCACGGCGTCCTTGACGGCGAGCGCCGCCCGTTGACCAGGCCGCTGACGTCGAAGGGCCCGGCCGGGGGCGCGGACGGGCGACTGTCCCGCAACCGCGACTTCCTGATCCTGTCGGCCGGGAACGGCCTGTCGCAGCTGGGCACGGCGGCGGCGGGCATGGTCCTGCCGCTGGTGGTGCTGCACTCGACCGGCTCGATGCTGTGGGTCGGCGTGGTCGAGGCCGTCTGGGCGGCTTCCATCGGCCTCGCCTGCGTGCCGGCCGGTCCGATCGTGGACCGCTTCGACCGGGGTACCGTCCTGCTGATCTGCGAGGCGGGACGCGCACTGGCCAGTGCCGCGCTGGCCCTCGCCGCGCTCGGCGGCCACCCGCCGGTCTCGATCCTGCTGGGCGTGGGCGTCGTCCTGGGCCTCCTGGGCGCACCGGCCACCGCCGCGTTCCTGGCGTCGCTCCCCCGGCTCGTTCCAGGGTCGCGGCTGTCCACGGCCGTGTCGGTCACGCTGGGACGCATCCAGGCCGCGAACCTGATCGGCCCGGTCGTCGGCGGCTTCCTGTTCAGCGTGTCGCCCAGCGCCCCGTTCTGGTTCGACGCCGGCTCGTTCGCCGTGTCCGGGGCGTGCGTGCTCGCGGTGCGCGGGTCCCTGCGCGGCGCCCCAGCCGCCGGGTCCCGGTTCCTGAACGACCTCACCGCCGGATTCCGGTTCGTCTGGAAGGAGGGGCTGCTGCGGACCTGCCTGCTGGCGACCGTGGCGCTCGGCCTGATCCTCCAGGGCGTCCTGCTGCTCGTCATCATGGTCAACGCGCAGGGCGGCGCGAGCGCGCCCTCGGTCGGCCTCATCGTGTCCGCCGCCACCGGAGGGGCCCTGGCCGGCACCGCGCTCGCCCCGATCGCCGGGAACCGGTTCCCGCTCGGACGGCTCGTCACGGCCGCCACCGCGATCACCGGCTGCCTGGTGCTCCTCATGGCCGCCACCCGCGACCGGATCGTCCTGGCCGTCCTGCTCGCCCTGGCCATGGCCGTCATGTCCGTCGCCGGGAGCGTGCTGACCACGACCCGGCTGCTGCGCACGCCCGACGGCCTCCAGGGACGGGTGAACAGCGTCTTCAACCTCACCCAGTTCGCCACGGCGCTGGGCCCGGCCGTGGCGGGCCTGATGCTCGACCGCCTGTCCGGCGGCGCGGGCCTGCTGATCTTCGCCGTGCTGCTGTGGGCCCTGACGCTCCTGCTGCCCCGGCTGAGGGCCGCGGCGTCCGGCGTCCGCGAATCCGGCGCGCCAGACCCCGGAGACCGTGCATGACCAAGGAAGGTGCGCCGGTGACGGCCTACTCCATCATGATGCCGTTCGCTCCCACGCGGGCCGAGCAGATCCTGCCCTATGCCGCGCTGACCCAATGGAGCGGGGCACACCGCCTGTGGCAGGGCCAGTCCGACGTCGGCGATCCCCACCAGAGCTTCACGTTCGCCGCCGCGTCGGGCTTCCGCGTCCCGGTCGGGACGAGTGTGCTGATCATGCCGCACCGCCACCCCGCCACCGCGGCCGCGCTCGCCCGGACGCTCGCGGTGACCATGGGGCATCCGGTCGTCGCCGGCTACGGCCCCGGAGCGGAGATCTCGCAGCGCGCGCTGCTCGGCGCGCCCTACCGGAGCCCGCTGACCGCCACCCGCGAATACCTCACCATCGTGCGGAGGGCGCTGGACGGGGACGTGGTCGAGCACCGCGGCGACTACTTCTCCTGCCATTTCGCGCCGAAGACCGTGCCGGGCCCGCCGGTCGAGGTCGGGGCCGGCGTGCTGCGCCCGGCCATGGCGCGGATCGCCGGGGAGTGCGCGGACGTGGCCATCACGTGGCTGACCCCCGCCGCCTACCTCCGCGACGTGATCGTCCCCGCGCTGCGGGAAGGGGCCGAGGCGGCGGGACGCCCCGTGCCCAGGCTGGTGGCCCTGGTGCCGGTGGCCGTCGCCGAGGACGGCCGGGACCTCCCCGGCCTCGTGGTCGCGGGACATTCCGTCCACCTGCGGCTCCCGCACTACGCCGAGATGCTGCGACGGTGCGGCATCGACGTCGACACGGCGGACCTGCCCGCCGCCGCGACCGCGATGATCAAGGGGGGCGCGTTCGTCGCCGGAAGCCTTTCCGGCATCGGCGAGCAATTGCGCGGCTACGCCGAGGCCGGCGTCGACGAGATCGGCCTGAACCTTTCCGGCGTGTACGTCAGCCAGGGCGGGACGACGGCCCTCCGCGAACTCCACGCGATCCTGGAAGAGGTCGCGGGTTCGTAGCCATCGGCTCGTTGCAGGCTTCCGTGTTGTTCAATTCCGTCCAATGTGGATGAGGGTTGCGGTCGCGGCCGTGCCTGGCGGTTAAGGCCGAAGGTACGGAGGTCGCCGCCGGGTCTGCGTGATCATCTTGTCCGTTCTGGGACGTCCGATTCCGTTTGCTTTCGTCCGACCGGTGGTCCGGGAGGCCGGAACACGCCTTCGATGTGGGTGCGGATCCCGTCGGGGGGCGGGGCGAACGAACCGGACGGGGACGGCGGGCCATGATCAACAGGCGCGGACCACGGGGTGGATGTGACGATGCGTGGCAGGGAATCGATCACCGTGCCGGGCGATGACCTGGACGACCGGACGGAAGGAGCGCCGGACGACCGGACGCGAGGAGCGCTGGCCCTGCGGCCGCCGGGCCCCGACGCGGCGGGCCTCCCCGAGGAGATCCTGCACACCCTCCCTCCGCTGGGCGGGATCGTCCAGATCGCGGGCGAGCCGTGGATTGGAAAGACCCGGCTGCTCTCCCGGCTCTCGTCCCTGGCCCGCGACAAAGGCTATTCGGTCGCGTCCGGACAGGCCGTCCAGGGCCGTTCCGGTATCAGTCTTGAACCTTTCGTCGACGCGCTCGGCAGGAATCTACGCCGCGTCCCGGCCGATCTGTCCGCCCTCCCCGCACGGGACCTGGACCTGGTCGACGCGATTCTCTCCGGTGACGTCGAGGAGAAGGCCGGCCCGCGGACCAGCGGCGGCGCGGAGAACACGCGCCGCTTCGCGGCGATGGCCCGGCTGCTCGACCAGCTGGCCAAGAAGTCCGGCCTCCTCGTGGCGCTCGACGATTTCCACCGGGCGGACGACCATTCCATCGAGCTCCTGGCGTATCTGGCCCGCAACCCTCCGAGCGCGGAGGTCGTCATCGCGGTCGCCTACCGTTCGTCACTGTCGGGCCGGAGGATCGACGCCATCATGGAGCGGGCGGGGGCGCGGCCGGACCGCGCGGCCTATGTGGAGTTGAGGCCGCTGCCCGCCGACCAGATCGACGCGCTCCTTCCGCGCGGCCTCTCACCGGTCCGGCGGCGCCGGGTCGTCCGCGACTCGGCGGGCAATCCGGGCGCGCTGCGCCGCCTGCTCTCGACGGACCCGGAGGACGCCTATTCCGCCGACGATCTCGTCGACGGATTCCCGCCCCTCATCGTGGACGGCGCCCTCCCGGACCTCGGCGCGCTGTCCCCGGCGGCGCGCCGCGTCGTCGCGGCCGCCGCGATCAGCGGGGATCCGTTCGAGCCCGGAATCGTCAGGACGGTCGCGCAGCTGCCCGAGGACGTCGTCCTCGCCGCGATCGACGAGCTGCAGGACGAGGACGTCATCCGTCCGGCGCACACGATCGGGCGGTTCAGGTTCCGGCATCCCGTCGGGCGCGCGATCGCCTACCACTCGGCGGGCGCGGGCTGGCGCTACGGGGCCACGAGCCGGGCCGCGCGGGTGCTCGGCGCCCGGGGGGCGTCGAGCACCACCCTCGCCCGCCACCTGGAGCACCTGGCCGACGACGACGCGGGCGCTCGGACGGTGCTGCTGGAGGGGGCCAGAGAGTCGCTGTCCATGCGGCCCGTGCGCGCGAGGCGCTGGCTGTCCCGCGTGGTCGAGGCGGCGGGCCAGGGCTCCGCGGAGGCGTCGTTCCTCCTCGCCAAGGCGCACGCGCTCCTCGGCATGCTCCCCGAAAGCCTGCGGCTGTACGCGGAGACGCAGTGCCGTGCCGACGCGATCCCCGCCGAGCTCCGGGCCGACGCGGCCGAATGGCGGGTCCGCGCGCACCGGCTGATGGGGCGGTGGGACGACGCCCGCGGGCTCGTGGAACACGGGCTGCGGGCCGACCCGGGGTCGATCCCGCTCGGCCTGGAGAGCGTCGCGCTGTCGATCGAGGCCGGCGAGGTCGCCCTCGGGCCGGGCGCGCGGGTGCCGCCCGCCGCCGTCCACGCGCCGGACCCGGCGCTCCGCGCCCAGGCCCTGAGCATCCGGGCGCTCACCCACCTCGCCCGGGACGACGTCGCGGACGCGGCCGCGGCGGTCGCGGCGGCCACCGAGATCGTCGACGAGCTCCAGGACGATCGCCTGGCCGACCGGATGGAGACCCTGCGCTGGCTCGGCGAGGCCGAGCTGGGCCTGGGACGGTTCGGCGACGCGGTCGTCCATCTCCGGCGCGGGCTGCGCTTCGCGATCGTCCACGGGCAGGACTGCCTGCTGGCCCACCTTAGCCTCGCCCTGTCCAGGGCCTACAGGGAGCTCGGCGACGCCGGAGCCGCCGCGGCGGAGCTCGACTACGCGGAGGACGCGGCCGTCCGCGCCGGGAACGGACCCGTACGGGACCAGGTCGCGAAGATCCGCACGGGCGCCGACAGCCCCGGGGTGGCGCCGGAAGAGGCACCGGAGGAGGCCGGGCGGGCGGGCGGCGAGGTCCTCTCGCTGCTCAGCCGGCGCGAGCGGCAGGTCGCCGACCTCGTCAGCCTCGGCGCCACCAACCAGCAGATCGCGCACCGGCTCACGCTGAGCCAGAAGACCGTGGAGACTTACCTCAGCAGGATCTTCCAGAAGCTCGACATCAACTCGCGGGCGCAGATCGCCCACGCCGTCGGCCGCGCGGACCGGGCCTGCTGACGAGATTCCATGGGCTACCGTCCTCCCCGGGATCGGGGCTCGGCGATCACCGGGAGATGCTTGACGCCGGCGACGAAGTTCGAGCACAGATGCTCGGTCTCGCCCGCCCGCTCGACGGCGGCGAAGCCGTTCACCAGCTCCTCGAAGAGGATGCGCAGGCTGACCCGGGCCACCGTGTGGCCGACGCAGTAGTGCGGCCCGCTGCCGAACGCGATGTGCCGGTTCGGCTTGCGGCGGATGTCGAAGCCGAACGGGTCGGAGAACACGCTCTCGTCGCGGTTCGCCGAGCCGAGCCACACCACGACGGCGTCACCCGAACGGATCTTCCGGCCGGCCAGCTCCACGTCCCGGACGGCGTGCCGCATGAAGTGGTTGGCCGGCGAGGCCCACCGCAGGGCCTCCTCGACGGCGCCCGCCACCAGCTCCGGATGCGCCAGCACGTCCGCCAGCTCCGGGGTGCCCGCGAGCGTGTCCAGCATCGCCGACGGCACGTGCGGGGTGGTGACGTTCGCGCCCAGCAGCAGGCTGTAGCAGTTCGAGATGATCTCGCCGTGGTCGAGGACGCGCCCGTCCACGTCCGCCGTCGCGAGCAGGCTGACCAGATCGTCGCCCGGGTCCCGCCGCCGGCGCCGGACGATGTCGGCGAAGTAGGCGAACAGCTCCCGGTGCGCCTGCTCCAGCGTGGCCCCGGGGTCGCCGCCGACGACGAACTCCGGATCGTCCGGGGCGATGGACATGAAGGTGAGCCTGGTCAGCCGCGGCCAGTCCGCTCGCGGCAGGGCCATCATCGTCCCGGTCACCGCCATCGGCAGCTCGGCGACCGTCCACGCGAAGTCGAACGGCTCCCCCGCCGACGCCGGAGCGAGCAGCCGGCGGACCTGCTCCCTGATCCGGCCGGCCGACCGTTCCACCGACCTGGCGGCGAGCGCGCGCCGCAGCGGCTCGCGCATCCGGGTGTGCCGCGGCGGATCGGTGGCCGCCATCTGACGCCCGCCGGCGGGATCGTCCTTGCCCAGCAGGTTCAGCAGCGTGCCGCGCTGGGACGTGAACGCCGTGTGGTCGCGGAGGACCCGGTCGGCGTGCTCGTACGTCGTGACCGACCAGAACCCGAGATCGCCGTCCACGGGGTGCCAGCGGATCGGGTCCAGCCGCCGCATCGCCCGCCAGACCGGATGCGGATCGCCATGGGCGTACAGTTCCGGGTCGGCGAGGTCCACCGCGTCCAGGTCGATCGGCGTGCCGTCTCCCGGTCCGGAGATCCTCATCTCGTGGCCCCGTCGGCCGGCTCGACGTCGACCGGCTCGAAGTCGTCCCGCGTCGCGTGCTCGGCCAGCTCGCCGACGGTCGGGCTCAGGTAGAGCGTCCGCGCGGACAGCTCGACGCCGAACTCCTGCTCCAGCCTGGCCAGCACCTCGGCCGCGACGAGGGAGTGCCCGCCCAGCTCGAAGAAGTCGTCCTCGACGCCGATCTCGTCGAGGCCGAGGACGTCCCCCCACAGATCGCAGAGGAACCGCTCCATCGGGGTACGCGGCGGGACGTAGTCGCTCGCGACCGCACGCGGGATCCGGCGTCCCTCGGGCAGGCGGGCCCGGTCGACCTTCCCGTTCCGCGTCAGCGGCAGCTCGGGGACGACGTCGACCCAGGCCGGAACCAGGTACGGCGGCAGCCGCTCGCGCAGCCAGGGCAGCAGCCGCCGGCCGAGCCCGTCCGCCGCTTCGCCGTCCGCTGTTTCGCGGGCGGGCGCGGCCGGTACCGCGTAGCCGACGAGCCGGTTGCCGCCGTCCGGCCTGGGCTGGGAGACCACGGCCGCGGACCGCACGTCCGGATGGCCGGCGAGCACGGTCTCGATCTCGCCGGGCTCCACGCGGTACCCGTTCACCTTCAGCTGGGCGTCCGCCCGCCCGAGGAAGTCCAGCCCGCCGTCCGGCCGCCACCGGACCAGGTCGCCGGTGCGGTAGAGGCGGCCGCCCGGCGGGCCGCCCGACGGGTCGGGGACGAACCGCCCGGCCGTCGCCGCCGGCCGGCCGAGGTATCCGCGGGCGAGCCCGGCGCCGCCCGCGTACAGCTCGCCCACGACGCCGACGCCGACCGGCCGGAGGCGGGCGTCGAGCACCCGGACGCTGGTCCCGCCGATCGGGCGGCCGATCGGCACCGGGCCGTCGGGGAGGCGGCCGCGCACCGTCCCGCAGGTGGTGAACGTCGTGTTCTCGGTCGGGCCGTACCCGTTGGTGAACACCAGGTGCGGGTGGGCCGCCAGCAGCCGCGCGACCGCCTCGGGCGCCACCACGTCGCCGCCCGCGATCAGGTGCCGCACGCCCGCCAGGTGCTCGACGTGCCCGTCGACCATCTGGTGGAAGAGCCCGGCGGTCAGCCAGAGGACGGTGACGCCCTCGTCCCGCACGGTGCGGCCGAGCTCGGCGAGGTCGAGCGGCCCGGGCGGCGGCACGACCAGCCTCCCGCCGTTGCAGAGCGGCGCCCAGATCTCCAGCGTCGAGGCGTCGAACGCCACCGGGGCCGCCTGCAGGAACACGTCGCCGGAGTCGAAGCGGGCCCAGTCCGGCGAGCGCACCAGCCGGGACACCGCCGCGTGCGGGACGCACACCCCCTTCGGCCGCCCGGTGGAGCCCGAGGTGTAGCTGACGTAGGCCAGGCCGTCCGGCCGCGCGGCAGTTCGCGGCCGGACGCTCCCAGCGCGCCGGACAAGGTGCTCCGGCGACGACAGCGGGATCGCCCTGATCGTCCGGGGGACACGAGGGGCGAACCGTGGTGTGACGAGGACCGTGCCGACCGAGGCGTCCGTCAGCAGGTCCCGCAGCCTGACGTCCGGCAGGTCCGGGTCGAGGGCTAGGTAGGCGCCGCCCGCCCGGAGCACCGCCAGCAGTGCGACGATCAGCTCGGGCGACCGGTCGGCCAGCACGCCGACGACGTCCTCGGGACGGACGCCGGCCTCGGCCAGCTCGCCTGCCACGGCGCCGGCGTGGTCGACCAGTTCCCGGTAGGTCAACGTGGTCGTGCCGTCCGTGACGGCCGGGGCGTCCGGCGTCTCGGCGGCGCGGTCCTCGACCAGGGCGTCGATCCGGCGCGGCGCGGCGGCGGGCACACCGTGACCGCCGTAGGCGGCGACCAGGTCCCGATCGGCGGGCGGGGTGACGTCCAGCGCCGAGAGCGGCCGGTCCGGGTCCGCCCGGCCGGCGGCCAGCGCCACCGCCGCCTGCTCGGCGATCCGGTCCAGGTCGCCGCAGCGCGGCTCGACGGCGAACGGAACGCCGTCCGCGCGGGTCTGGAGCATGATGTCGTAGGCGGCGTCGGCGCGAGTGCCGCCTTTGTTCGCGTCCGGGCCGCTCTTGTTCGCGTCGGCGTCGTCCGCCGGGCCGGATGCCAGGCGGCCGGCGAGCGTGGCGAAGCCGGGGTCGTCGGAGACGTCGACGATCTGCACGCGGGCGCGGCGGCGCTCGCCGTCCCCGGACGTCGAGTGGATCCGGAACGTCTCCTGCAGCGTCCGGCGATGGAACACGGCGACCAGCGCGGCGAGCGCCGCGGCCGGGTTCGTGGAAACCGGAATCGTCACGCGTGCCAGCACCTACCCTCGCCCGTGTCCGCGGACCGACGGCCCCGTCGGCTCCAAGACTCCATCGGGACGGCGCGCCGCCGGTAGTCCGGTGAGCTCCCGACAACCGGGCGGCTGGTCCGGGCTATCGATCCGAGCCCGCTGTCATGGCTTCCCCCGACCGGTCGCCCGCCCTCGCCGAGAGCACCGACGGCACGAGCGGCAGGGTCAGCATCATGATCACCACGCAGCCGAACAGCGCGGCCCGAGGGCCGAAGGCGTCGCTGATCAGGCCGCCCAGGATCGAGCCCAGCGGGATGCCCGCGAACAACGGCAGCCGGATGCCCCCGCTCATCCGGCCCAGCATGGCGTCGGGCGTGGCCTGCTGACGCCAGGTGTTGGACATCACGTTCCAGACGCCGGCCCCGATGTTGGCGAGGAAGAGCGCGACCAGCCAGAGGACGCCGATCGCGACGTCCGGTCCGGCGGCGACGGGCACGAGCAGGAACGGCACGGTCGACGCGACGGCGCTCAGCACGTAGACCCGGCCCTCGCCGAGCGTCCCGATCAGCTTGGCGACCGTCGTGGCCCCCACCAGCGCGCCCAGCCCTCCGGCGGTCATCGCGACGCCGTACCACGCGGCTCCCGCGTTCTGGACGTCGAGCGCGTGCAGGAGGAACGCGACGATGAACATGGAGCTTCCGAAGTTGAAGACGAACCCCTGCGTGGCGATGCCGCGGACCGTCCGGCTGGTCACGAAGACGAACCGCAGCCCCTCGACGAGGTCGGCCCGGACGCGCCCGTCCCCGGCCGGCTCCGGGGCCGGCTCGGGTTTGCGGATCGCGGCGAGCGAGATCACCGAGACCAGGTAGGAGCACGCGTCGACGAGCACGGCGAGCGGAGCCGACTTCGCGGCCTGCACGAACAGGCCGGACACCCCCGGGCCGACCAGGTCCGCCGCCTCCTCGGACGCGATCGTCCACGAGTTGGCCGCGGTGAGGCGGTCCCGGCTCACCAGGAGCGGCAGGTAGGCCGTCTGCGCCACCTCGTACACGACCGTGCAGCAGCCGACGACCACCGCGATGACGAGGAGCAGCGGGAAGGTCAGCGCACCGGCCCAGAGCAGGACGGGAATGGCGAGCATCAGCACAAAGCGGGCGACGTCGGAGGCGATCATGACCGGGCGCTTGCGCACCCGGTCCACCAGGATTCCGGCGAGCAGCGGGATGACGAGGTACGGAACGTAGACGGCGCCCCGCAGGGAACCGACGCCGGCGCCGCTCGCGCCGAGATCCCGCACCGCCAGCAGCGGCACGGCGACCAGCGAGAATCCCGTTCCCGCGGCCGAGATCGACTGTCCGAGCCAGAACGACATGAAGTCGCGGTCGCGTCGCAGCGGTATCCGTTCCTGCCGCTCGACCGTCATCCACCCTCCTGACGCCGGCCCCGGGGGCTAGCGGGACTCGGCACCGCCGTCACCGCCGCCGTCACCGCCGCCGTCACCGCCGCCGTCACCGCCGCCGCCGTCACCGGCGGGCTCGCGGGCGAGCGCCTGCCGGACCGCGGCCTCGGGCATCGCGCGTATCCGCTCGATCAGCGTGCGCACGTCCGGTTCGGCGGCCGCCGTCAGCTGCCGGCGCTGGAGGGCGTCCGCCAGCTCCGCGAGCGTCAGACGGCTCAGCAGCTCGGTGATCGCGGGCCTGATCCCGAACGCCTTCTCGATCCGCACGACCACCTGTGTGGCGAGCAGGGAGTGCCCGCCCAGCGCGTGGAAGTCGTCGTGCCGGCCGACCGGGTCCGCGTCCAGCACCTCCGCCCAGATGCCCGCGAGCGTCCGCTCCGCCCCGGTCCGCGGCGGGACGTGCCGCCGCCGCTCGCGCGGGCCCGGCTCGGGCAGCGCGGAGCGGTCCAGCTTCCCGTTGGCGTTGAGCGGCAGCTCGGCCAGCGTGACGAACACGTCGGGCACCATGTAGTCCGGCAGCCTCCCGGACAGGAACCTGCGCAGCTCCGTGCCGGTCGGCTCCGCGGACGACGGCGCCGTACGGTCGTGCGTGACGTAGCCGACCAGCCGGATCGAGCCGTCCGGACCGGTCCGGGGATCGACGGCGGCGGCGCCGACCGCCGGATGGGACAGCAGGACGTGCTCGACCTCCCCGGGCTCCACCCGGTTGCCGCGGATCTTGACCTGGTGGTCCGCCCGGCCGAGGAACTCCAGGGTGCCGTCCGGCCGCCAGCGGGCGCGGTCGCCGGTGCGGTAGAGCCGCGCCCCCGGTTCGAACGGGTCCGGACGGAAGCGCTCCGCCGTCAGCGCCGGGCGGCCCTGGTAACCACGGGCCACTGGCACGCCGCCCAGGCACAGCTCGCCGACCCCGCCGACCGGGACGACCTGGTCCCGCTCGTCGAGCACGTAGACCCGCGCACCCGCGATAGGGCCGCCGATCCCGACCCGCCGGCCGCCGTCCGGCCCCGGCGGCACCCAGGACGCGGTGACCTCGATGGCGGCCTCGGCCGGGCCGTACAGGTTGAGCAGCTCCACGCCGGGCAGCACCCGCCGGCAGTCCGCCACGACCCTCGGGGTGAGCTCCTCGCCCACGGCAAGCACGCGCCGCAACGTCGCACCGCACGCGGCGGCCTCCGGGACGTCGAGGAAGGCACGGAGCACCGACGGCACGAGGTACGCGTCGGTGATCCCGTGCTCGCCGACGAACCCCGTGAGGTACGCGAGATCGTTGACCCGGTGCGGCTCCGGTATCGCCAGGCAGGCGCCCGAGATCAGCGGCCACATCAGCTCCGTGATCGAGACGTCGAAGCCCAGCGGGGTGCGGTGCAGGACGACCCGGCCGGGCCCGAGCGGGATCGCCGCGCGCTTCCAGGCCAGATGGTTGACGAGGCCCGCGTGCGTGTTCACCGCCCCCTTGGGCACACCGGTGGAACCCGACGTGTACAGCACGTAGGCGGCGCCGTCGGCGTGCGTGACGCGCGGCGGCGCGGTCGCGGGGTTCTCCTGGATCTCGGAGAGCCGGTCCGGATCGACGACAGTCGGATCGACGATGGTGTGCGGTCGCGCGTCCTCGACCATGAAGCGCAGCCGGGCCTCCGGGTAGGAGACGTCGAGCGGGAGGTACGTCCCGCCCGCCTTCCAGACGGCGAGCAGGGCGACGACCTGCCGCGGCGAATGCGGCAGCCGGACGCCGACGACGCGTTCCGCCCCGGTCCCCTGGTCCCTCAGGTACCGGGCCAACTGGTCGGCCCTCCGGTCCAGTTCCCGATAGGTCAGCCGCTCGGCGCCGACGATCGCCGGAGCGTCCGGCGTGGCGGCGACCTGGCGCTCGAAGAGGTCGATCGCCGTGCCGTCGCGCACCGGCGGGACGTCCGCGCCGCCGAAGCTCCGGATCAGCCGGTTCCGCTCCGCGGCGTCCACCAGCGGGAGCGTCCTGACCGCGGAGTCCGGTCGCTCGACCGCGCCCGCCAGGATCTGCCCGAGGCTCTTGCGCACCTGGTCCACGGTGGCCTGGTCGAACAGGTCGGCGGCGTACCGCATCGAGCCGGCGAGGCCGCCGCCGGCGGTCGGCGCCAGATAGAGCGCCAGCTCGAACGCCGCACCGGCCGGAGGGAGCTCGTGGACGTCCGCGGCGACCCCTTCGACGTCCCATCCGAGGTCCACCCTTTCGCGCAGCACGAAGGCGCAGCGCAGGAACCCGGACGGGTCCCGGTCGGCGGCAGCCTCGCGGAGGATCCGCTCGTACGGGAGATCCGCGTTCTCGAAGGCGTCCAGGCAGTTCTTGCGGACCCGGCCGAGCACCTCCGAGAACGTGGGATCACCGGTGAGGTCCACCGGCAGCGGGAGCGTGTTGGAGACGAAGCCCACCATCGCCCCGGTTCCCGGCAGCTCCCGGTTCGCGACCGGGACGGCGATCGCCGGCCGTTCCTGTTCGCTCCACCGGCCGAGCGTGACGCCCAGGGCGGCGAGCAACACCATGAACGGGGTGGCCCCGGTGCCTTCGCCGAGCCGGCGGACCCGTCCCGTCATCTCCGGGGACAGCTCGACCCGGACCTGGCCGGCGGGTGGCGCCGCGCGAGCCGAGCGGGGACGGTCGGTCGGGAGCTCCACCGCGCGGACCCCGTCGAGTGCCGCTCTCCAATACGAGGCCATGGCCGCGAGCCGGTCGCCCGCCTCCTCGTGCGCCTCCCATCGGGCGTAGTCCGTGTACCGGAGCGGGGGCCGCTCGGCGTGCAGGAGCGGGAGGCGCTCGGCGTTCCCGTCCGGCCCGGACGACACGCGGGCGCGGTAGGCCGCCGCCAGGTCCCGCAGCAGGAGCCCGGCCGACCAGGCGTCGACCGCCGCGTGGTGCGTGTCGAACAGCAGGACGTGCTCGTCCGGCGCGAGCCGGAGCACGGTGGCCCGCACCGGGATGTCCCGGCCCAGGTCGAACGGCCGGGCCGGCTCCCGCTCGTACCGCGCCTCGACCGCCTCCCGCCAGGACCGCCCGTCGTCCGGCGGCGATCCGACGACCGGGACGTCGACCTCGGGGGCGTCGAGCACGTGCTGGACGAGCGTGCCGTCCGGCGCCGGGCGCAGGACCGTCCGCAGGGCTTCGTGGCGGCGGACCAGGTCGCCGACGGCGGCCCGGAGCGCGTCGACGTCCAGCCGTCCGGTCAGCCGTACCGCGCCGCTGATCGTGTACGCCGGTCCGGCGCCGAGCTGGTCCGCGAGCCACATCCGGCGCTGTCCCGACGAGGCCGGCGCCGGTTCCGTCCCGTCGTGCGGGTGCGGGCCCCGGCCCCGCTGGCCCGTCGGCGCTGACGGGGCCGTGAGTGCGGCGAGGTCGGCGACGGTCGTCCCGTCCAGCAGCCGCCGCAACGGGACCTCGATGCCCAGCTCGTCCGCGAGGGCCGCGCGCAACCGCGCCGCACGGAGGGAGTCCAGGCCCTGGGCAGCGAGCGGAACCTCGTGGGCCACGTCGTCCGGACCCACGTCGAGCGCGGTCGCCGCCAGCCTGGTCAGGTCCGGTCTGGTCGGGCTCGTGGCGGGCTCCGCCGTCGTCTTCCCGGCTGTTCCGCTCCCGGCATTCGCCGCGATCAGCCTGGCGGACAGGGCGCCGGACAGGTACAGCTCCCGGCAGGCGCGCCGCCGAGGCTTCCCGCTGGTGGTGTACGGCACCGTGCCGGGCCGGACGAGCAGGACGTCGTCGAGGGCCAGGCCGTGCGTTGCGGCCACGGCCGTGCGGATCTCCTCGACGACGGCGGCGGCGCGCGCACCGTCCAGGCCGGGTGCCGCCTCGTGGACGGCGACGACCCGCTCCCGGGCGCCGTCGTCGTGGCCGAACACCACACCTCTGGCGCGCAGCGCCGGATCCGCTCCGCGGACGGTCTCCTCCACGTCCGGGGCGTGGTGGTTCCGCCCGCGGATCACCATCAGGTCCTTGATCCGGTCGATGAGGTAGAGCTCGCCGTCCCAGCGGAAGCCGAGATCGCCGGTGCGCAGGTACCGCCCGGGACCGGAACCGCCGTCGGCGAGCGACGCGTCGGCGAGCGAGGCGTCGGCGCGAGACGCGTCGGGGAGCGAGGCGTCGGCGAGGGGGGTCGCCTCGCGGTCCGGGCGCCAGTATCCGCGGGCCACGGTCGGTCCGCCGACCCAGATCTCCCCCACCGTTCCGTCGGGGCACCGCCGGCCGGTCGCCCGGTCCACCACGGCGACCGCGTCCGCGCCGCGTGCGCGGCCGCACCCCACCAGCGTCACGGTGGGCTCCCCCGGCGCCTCGCCGGCCGGCTCCACCAGGTCGCGGGCGAGCGCGTCGCGCGTGACTTCGAGCCGGCGCGGCCGCTCGCCCCGCCCGACGCTGGTGACCAGCAGCGTCGCCTCCGCCAGCCCGTAGCACGGCCGGAAGACGTCGTCGCCGAAGCCGTTCGGCGCGAACCGCTCCGCGAAGGCGTCGAGGGTTGCGGCGCGGACCGGTTCGGCGCCCACGAGGGCGTGCCGCCAGGCCGCGAGGTCCAGCCCGGCCCGTTCGGTCTTGGTGACCCGGCGGGTGCACTCGGCGTACCCGAAGTCGGGCGCGACGCTGATCGTCGCGCGGTGCCGGCTGATCGCCTCCAGCCAGCGGACGGGCCGCCGCAGGAACGTCATCGGCGACAGCAGCACGCACGGGAAGCCGCCGTAGACCGGCTCCAGGATCCCGCCGATCAGCCCATGTCGTGGTAGGGCGGCAGCCAGCTGACACCGACGCTGCCGGGGCCGAGGTCGTAGGTCCGGGCGATCGTGGCCAGGTTGTGCATGAGGTTGTCGTGGCCGATCAGGACGCCCTTGGGCGCCGCCGTCGAGCCCGAGGTGTACTGCAGGAACGCCACGTCGTCCCGCGAAGGCGGCGTCCCCGCCCACCCGGCCGCCGGGGCGACCCCGGGGTCCGGCGCCTCCAAGTCGGTACGGAGTACGAGCGTGGACTCGTCCAGGCCGCCGCCGTCCCCGTCGAACGTCTCGGCGGTGTCCCGGTCGGTGAGGACGAGGTCGGTGCCCGCGTCCGCGACGATGCCCGCAGTCCGTTCCGTGCCGCGGGTCCCCGTCGGCGGGTAGACCGGGACGGCCTCGACGCCCGCGTACAGGCAGCCGAAGAAGGCGGCGACGTAGTCGGCCCCCGGCGGGTACATCAGCAGCGCCCGGCGCCGGCCGGTGCCGAGCAGGCGCGCGGCGACCGCCCGCGCACGCCGATCCAGCTCGGCGTAGCTCAGCGCCCGCTCCGGATCGCGGTCGGCGAAGACGAACGCGGTCGCGCCGGGGGTCGCGGCGGCCCGCGCCCGCAGCACCTCGACGATCGTGCCCGGTCCGGTCCCGCCGGTATCGCCGGTCCCGCCGGTCATGTCGGCCACGTGTCCGGTGTTCCTCACCCTTGCGCGTTCGGATCCGCCAGCCCGTTGCGCGCGGCGTGACCCGCGTCGGGGAGCGTGAAATCGACGATCAGCACGTCCCTCGACGCCGGGGCTCCCTCGTCGATCGGCTCGACCGGTGTGACGTGGTGCAGCATCCGCCTGTCGTCGAACGTCATGAAGTCGCCGGGCTGGAGCGTCAGCGACTGCTGGCACTCGCGGTCGTCGGTGTACACCGAGCTCTTCCCGCCCGTGATGTTCGTGCGGCGCGTCACCAGCGTCGCGACGTAGGTGACCCCGTCCCGGTGCACGCCCTGCGGGGTGGGCTTGCCGAGCTGCCCGTTGCCGGTGACGATCCGGACCGGGTGCAGCTCTACGTACCACCTGCGAACGCCCTCGGCGGCGCTGATGATCTCTCCGAGGGTCCGCACCAGCGGCTCCAGCAGCGGGTCCTTGTCGAACGCGTCGGTGAGCGGGTCGAAGTGCCGGACCACTCCCCCGTTCAGCGGGTTGACGTCGGCCTCCTGGAAATAGCTGTGGTGCGAGATCCGGGTCAGCTCCTCCGTGTCGGCGTCGTACCCGAATCGCCCGTACCGGCGGTAGCGGTAGACGCCGCCGTCACCCATGTGGGTGTCCAGCGTGAGATCGTCCCAGTTGTCGGCGAACCGGCTCCAGGTCTTCTCGGTGGCGCCGATCCGTTCGAACAGGGTCTCCGAGGACCAGATGAACCAGCCGTCCTCGCGGAGCTTGCGTCCGGCCGAGCCTGCCGAGGGAGCGTCCTTCTCGGCGGATCGGACGTCGGCATCCTGTCGGGTCATGGAAATGTCCTCTCATGCCGGGATTCGTGCGGGGATTCGCTGCCGTACGGGTGGGGCGAAGACGCGGCGGTCCGGATCGGCGACCAGCTCGGCCAGCACGTCGATGTAGTCGTGGACGAGGTCGTCGGCGCGTTGCCGGGAGAACACCGCCGTGCGGTAGGTCGCGATGCAGACGGGCCCCGACGCCGATTTCCTGAGGCGCAGCGCGAGCGGCCGGAACGCGTACTGCCAGGGCGGGGGCATCGGCTCGACCCGCAGGTCGCCGAGCGGGATGGACAGGTCGGGATCGGTCTCGGCGGTGAACTGCACGTGGAACAGCCGTCCGAGCAACGCCGGGTCGTTCCCGAGCTCGGGCTCCAGCAAGGACGGCGGCAGCTCGTTGCACGCGAAGTCCCGGGTCGCCGGCTCCCGTACCCGGGCGAAGAGCTCCGCGAAGGACGGGTCGCCCGACAGGTCGGTGCGGAACACGATGTCGTTGCCGAAGTCGGCGATCAGGTCCTCGACCTCGCGCCAGTTCCGGAAGCTGATCGGCGCGCGCACCGCGATGTCCCGCTCCCCGGAGTAGCGCGCCAGCAGGACCTGGAAGGCGACGCAGGAGACGATGTAGAGCGTCGTCCGGTGCCGCCTGGCCAGGTCCTCCACGCCGGCGAAGAGCTCGGGCGCGACGGGAACGATCAGCGTGTGCCCCGGCCTGGACCTGAACCCGTCGGCCGTGCCGTCGAACGATCTTCCGGGCGGCCGCAGGTCAGCGGGAAGCCAGGCCGGGACCGCGCCGGACAGCCGAGCCACCCAGTAGTCCAGCTGTTCCGCGCCGTGCCTTCCGTCGAGTCGTGCACGATGCCAGGCGGCGAAGTCCCCGTACTGGACGGGGAGGCGCGGCAACTCGGGCCGCGTTCCGCCGCGGAACGCCATGTAGTAGGCGGCCAGGTCGCGGATGAAGACCTCCACCGCCCTCGCGTCACCGATGATGTGGTGGAGCAGCAGCATCGCGATGTGGTCGTCCTCGGCCAGCCGGAGCAGCCGCAGCCGGTACGCGGGCTCGCTTTCCAGGTCGAACGGCCGGTCCACCTCGCGCCACGTCACCTGCTCGAACTGGTCGAGCGTGATCCGCTCCACGGGAATGGCGCAGGGTCGCGGTTGTTCGACGATCTGCCGCAGGTGGCCGTCCCGCATCCGGAACATCGTCCGCAGGGTCTCGTGCCGGCCGGTCAGCGCGGCGAGCGATCGGGACAGCACCTCGACGTCGAGCGGCCCGTGCAGGCGGAGCCCGGCCACGACGAGCGGGTCCGGCTCGCCCTCGGCCTGGGCCTGCACCCACATCGCCTCCTGCAGGTACGACGCCGGAAAGCTGTGGGTGTCGCCCGTACGGGGCAACGCCGGGATCGCGCCGGTGCGCGCCCGCCGGCGGCTCAGCAGCGCGCGCTCCCGCTCGATGCGGCTCTCCATGGCCTGGTCGCGCGTCATCCCGGCACCTCGGACTCCACCGGGTCGTCGCGGACCATCTCGTCGAACATGACCTCGGCGAAGTCCCCGAGCGTGGCGTCCGGCGAGTAGAGCAGCCGCAACGGCAGCTCGACGCCGAACTCCTCCCGGACACGCGACACGAGCTGGATGGCGATCAGCGAATGGCCGCCCAGCTCGATGAAGTTCTCGTTCATGTCGACCTGGTTCACGGCGAGCAGCTCGGCCACCATCGCGGCGAGCTCCTGTTCGACCGGCGTTCTCGGCGGCGCGGCGGCCCGTTCGCCGTGCGCGGGACGGGTGACCGGCAGTGCGTCCTGATCCACGGCGCCGCCCGCCGTCCGTGGGATGTCGTCGACCAGGTCGATCCGCGTGGGCAGCACGAAATTCGGCTGCCGCGCGGAGGCCAGCTGCTGCCGGAGGTCCGGCAGGGAGGGGCGGCGACCGGCCACCGGAACCACGAAGGCGTGCGACTCCAGGCCGCCCGCGTCGCCCCGGACCGGTACGACCGCACAGTCCGCGACATCCGGATGCCGGGCGAGCAGCGCCTCCAGTTGCTCGGGCGAGACGGGGAAGCCACGGATCTTCACCCGGCGATCGGCCCGTCCGACGACGTCGATGCCGGACCCGACGAGCTTCGCGACGTGGCCGGTGCGGTACAGCCGAGCGCCGGGGTCACCGGTGAACGGATCCGGGACGAACCGCTCCGCGGTCGGCGCCGGCTCGCGCCAGTAGCCGCGTCCGGCCGACGGACCGCCGACATAGAGCTCACCGACCACCCCCGGTGGGACCGGTTCCATCCGCTCGTCCAGCACATAGGCATCGACCGCGTCCAGCGGCAGACCCAACGGAACGACGGCTTCGGCCCCGGGCCCGAGCGCGGGCGCGGGCGCGCGGTCGGAGCCAGCACTGGCCGGGAGCGGCACCGGCACTCCGGCGACCAGGCCAGCGAAGATGTCCAGGAACGTTGCCGGGCCGGGGGAACGTCCTGCCGCGCCGGGGCGGTGCGAGGCCGCCATGGCCGCGAGGTCCGCGTGCGTGATCATGTGGCCGGGGCCGGGCGCGCCGTCGGCGGCGTACGCCACACAGGCCAGTTGGTCGGACGGCACTCGAACGTCCAACGCGGTTTCGGGCGTTGTGGCGGCGCCGTTTGGGAGCTCGTCCAGCAGGACGACGCGAACCGGAGTGCCGTCCAGACGGTCGCGCGTCGCCGACCCGGTCACCACGTGCCGCGTCCCAGAACGGTCCAGCAGGCGGGCGGTCCGTTCCGGCGGCGAGTCCGGATCGACCGGAACCAGGACGCCGCCGGAGCCGAGCACGGCGAGCCAGCCGACGATCAGCTCGACCGGGCGGTCCAGCACGACGGCGACCGGGGTCTCAGGTTCGACGCCGGACGCTCGCAGCTCGTGCGCCAGCCGGCCGGCGCGGGCCGACAGCTCCTGGTAGGTGACCCGCCGGTCGGCGTCCTCCGCCGCGACGGCCTCCGGTTGCTCTCGGACGACCCGGTCCAGCAGCCCCAGGACGGATCCTTGAGCGGAGTCGGCGGTTCCGCGCCGGGTCGGGTCCCCGGAGCGGCTGGCGCGGCCTCGTCCCAGGAGTTGCAGTCGCTCGTCGTCGGGCAGCAGCGGCAGTTCCGAGATCCGCCGTCCGGGGTGGTCGAGCGCCCCGCGCAGCAAGGTGCGGAACTGCCTGGCCAGCCGTTCCGCCGTACGCCGGTCGAACAGCTCAGTGCTGTATTCCAGGACGCCCATCTGCTCGTCGCCGTCCGGCTCGATCGACAGGGCCATCTCGAACTTGGCGGTCCCGGTCGGCGTCCAGGTCGGTTCGAGCGTCAGATCGGCGCACTTCCACGGCTGGCCCGGCACGTCCTGGAAGCCGAACATCACCTGGGCCAGCGGCGTGCCGACGCCGACGTGCCGTTGCGGTCGCAGCACCTCCACGAGCTTCGCGAACGGGAGCTGCTGGTGGCGGATCGCGCCGGACCACACCGCACGGGCCCGGGAGAGCAGCTCGGCGAACGTGGGATCGCCGGAGAGATCGGTCCGCATGACGAGCATGTTGACGAAGTAGCCGATCAAGCCCCTCAGCTCCGGCCGCTCCCGGTTGGCGACCGGGGTCGCGACCGCGATGTCGTCCTGCCCGGAGTTCCTCGCCAGCAGGGTCGCGAACACGGCGAGCAGGAGGACGAACGGCGTCACGCCGTGTTCGCGGGCCAGCCGTTCGACATCGGCCCGGACCGTCCCCGGCAGCGGGAACCGGACGACGTCGCCGTCGAAGGACGGCTCCCCGGACGGGACGCGGTCGACGGGCAACCCGACCGGACCGAGGTCGGCGAGCTGCCAGCGCCAGTAGTCGACGAGCTTCTCCAGCCGTTCCCCGCGCAGCGTCTCGTTCTCCCAGACCGCGTAGTCGGCGTACTGGATCGGCAGCGGTTCCAGGTCGGGTTCGCGGCCGTCGGCGAAGGCCTCGTAGCAGGCGGACAGCTCCCGGAAGAAGATGACCGACGACCAGGCGTCGGTGACGATGTGGTGCATCACCAGCACGGCGACGTGGTTCTGCTCGTCCACCCGCAGCAGCCGCATCCGGAGCAGCGGGCCGTTCGCCAGGTCGAAAGGGGTCCGCACCCATTCCTGGACGAGCCGCCGCACGGTGGGCCCGGTGATGTCCTCGTCGACATCGGTGACCGACACGTCGACCGGCATCTCCTCGTAGATGACCTGAACGGCGCTGCCGGCCTCCTCCCGGAAGAGCGTGCGCAGGATCTCGTGACGGTCGACGATCACCCCGAGCGCCCGCCGCAGCACGTCGACGGCCAGCGGGCCCCGGATCCGCACCACGGCCGTGACGTTGTAGGCGGGCAGACCGGGATCCATCTCGTTGACGAACCACAGACTTCGCTGGGCGAGCGAAGTCTCCACTACGAAGACATCGTCGGTCACGCCGTCCTCCTGCTCATCCCTGCTCATCGTGTCTCCATTCGATGCGCGGGCCGGAGCGGGCGACAGTCGGTCGAACTCCCGACACGGCCCAGGCACCGCCCGGCTCTGGACGGCTCTCCTACCGTTCGGTCATTCCGTCCACCGCGCCGGTCCGCTGGGATCGGCCCGCATCGTGACGGGCAGGCTGCTCAGCCCGGACAGGAAGTTCGAGTAGATGCGCCGCTCGGGACCGGCGCGGTCGATCCCGCTCACGAACGTCCGCAGCGCGTCCAGGACGGTGCTGATCTCGACGCGGCCGAGATAGGCGCCCAGGCAGAAGTGCGGGCCGTATCCCAGCGAGAGGTGGGGGTTCGGCGAGCGCGCCAGGTCGAAGCGGTCCGGCTCGGCGAACACCGACTCGTCGCGGTTGGCCGAGGCCAGCCAGAGCGTGACCACGTCACCGGCGGCGATGGTCCGGCCGCACAGCTCGACGTCGCTGGTCGCCACCCGGCCGAAATGCATGGTCGGCGTGGTCCAGCGCAGAACCTCCTCGGCGGCGCTCTCCACGGTCACGTCGCCCCGCCTGAGCGCCCGCCACTGATCCGGATTGTCGATCAGCGCCCGGACCGCTCCGATCATCGCCAGCCGGCTGGTCTCGTCCCCGCCCATGATCAGGCTGTAGCAGTTGAGGACGATGTCCTCGTCGCCGAGCCGCCCGCCGCCGCCCAGGTCGGCGGTCGCCAGCAGGCTGATCACGTCGGCGCCCGGGGCACGGCGCCGCGCTCGCACCAGATCGGTGAAGTAGAGCAGGATCTCCCCGCGGGCCGCCCGGTCCGCGCCGGCTTCGGGACGCTCGTAGTCCGAGGCCAGCGCCGACCTGGTGAGCGCCAGCACGTGGTCCCGGTCGGCGGCGGGCACGTCCAGCAGGTCGCAGATCGTGGCGAGCGGAATGTACGACGCGATCGCCTGGGCGAAGTCGCACGCTTCGGTGTCCCGCGTCTTCTCCAGGGCCTCCACCAGGAGCCTCCGGGTGGTCCGGCGCACCTGCCGGACCACGCCCTCCAGCGCGCGTGGGGCGAACGCGCGCAGCAGGAGTCTGCGCAGCTCCGTGTGGCGCGGCCCGTCGGTCACCGCGAGCATCCGCCCGGAACCGGCGTCCTCGCCGTGGAGCAGGGTGACGAGCACGTTGCCCCGTTCCGACGTGAACCGGGCCGGGTCGCGCAGCACGCCGGACACGTCGCGGTGCCGGGTGACGGCCCAGAATCCCGGGCCGTGCTCGGTCTCGGGCTGCCAGTGGACCGGATCGCCGGACCGCAGCCCGCGCCAGACCTCGGCCAGGTCGTGCTCGGCGTGGCTCCTCGGGTCGGCCAGGTTCGGGATCGCTGTCACGGCGTCGTCCTTCCGGTCTCGGGTGGGGTGCCGAAGGGGCGGAGCCTCGGCCGTCCGCTCCCGCCGAGCCGGGTGATCAGCGCCGCGACGGCCGGCGCCTCGAAGACGGCTCGGACCGGTGGCCGCACGCCCAGGGCGGCCTCGATCCCGGCGACCAGCCGGATCGCCGACGCGCTGTCGCCGCCCAGGGCGAAGAAGCCGTCGTCGATGCCGACCTGTCCGGTGCCCAGCACCTCGGCGTACACGTCGCACAGGATGCGTTCGCGGGGCGTACGGGGAGCCCGCCCGGCCGGGCCGGCCTCGGCCCCGGCGGGCGCGGAGGTCTCGCGGAGAGCAGTGCGATCCAGTTTCCCGTTCGGGGTGAGCGGAAGTGCGTCGAGGACGACGAAGTCCGACGGCACCATGTGGCGGGGCAACCGGGCCTCGCCGAACTCGCGCAGACCGGCGGGCGTGGGACGAGGGCGTCCCGCCCGCCCGGCGACGTAGGCCAGCAGCGACGGGCCCGCCGGTGACCGGTCGTCGACCACGACCGCGGCCTGGCCGACATCGGGATGGGCGATCAGGACCGCTTCGACCTCGCCGGGTTCGACGCGGAAGCCACGGATCTTGGCCTGCTCGTCGAGCCTGCCGGCGAAGTACAGCTCGCCGTCCTCGTCCCGGCGCACGAGATCGCCGGTCCGGTACATCCGGTCCCCTGGCGCGCCGAACGGGTTCGCCACGAAGCGTCCGGCCGAGAGCGCCGGTCGATTCAGGTAGCAGCGCGCCAGCCCCGCTCCCGCCAGGTACAGCTCGCCCGGCGTCCCGGCGGGCACCGGGCGCAGCCAGCCGTCCAGGACGTGCGCGCGGGCGTTGGCGATCGGGCGTCCGATCGGCGGTTCCGCGTCGCCCGACAGCGGCCCGCTCGTGGTGGCGCAGACCGTGAACTCGCTCGGCCCGTAGGCGTTGACCAGCACCCGGTCCGCCGACCATCGGCGGGCCAGCGCCGCCGGGACCGCCTCCCCCGCGACCGTGAGCGTCGTGACGCCGGAGAGGCCGCCGGGCGACAGCGCGGCCAGCGCCGACGGCGGCAACGTCAGGTGCGTGATCCGCCGCTGGGCGATCGTGGCGGCCGGCCGGGCCAGCAGCGCGAGCCGCTCTCCCGGAGGCAGGACCAGCGTGCCGCCGTGGAGCAGCGCCATGCACATCTCCCATACGGCGGCGTCGAAGCTCCACGACGCGAACTGCAACACCCTGCCGCCCGGGCCCGCCCCGAGCCGCTCGGCCTGCGCGGCGACCATGCTCGCGACGCCGGTGTGCGGGACGACGACCCCCTTCGGGCGGCCCGTCGAGCCCGACGTGTAGATCACGTAGGCCGGGTGGCCGGGCCGCAACGGCACCGTGGGGTTCCGCTCGTCGCACCGTCCGACGGCCTCGATCAGTTCCGGCCGGTCCAGCAGGACACGGACCGCGCCCGCCCGGCCGGTGTCCAGCTCCGTTGTCGTGATCAGGGCCGACGGTCTGGCGTCGTCCAGCATGTGGGCGATCCGGCGCGGCGGGTACTCCGGATCGATCGGCAGGTACGCCGCACCCGCCTTCAGCGTCGCCAGCGTGGCGACCACCAGGTCCGGGGACGACGGGGGCAGCGCGATCGCCACGATCCGTTCCGGTCCGGCGCCGAGGTCGATCAGGTGGTGGGCCAGCCGGTTGGCGCGCCGGTCCAGCTCGGCGTAGCCGAGGGTGGCCTCGGCCGTTTCCAGGGCGATCCCGTCGGGCGAGCGGGCGACCTGGGCCTCGAACATCTCCGGCACCGTCGCCGGACGGCCGGTCTTGTCCGTCCGGGCGGTTTCGGCGGGTGGGCTTCGGCGTTCCGCAGGCAGGAGGGTGTCGATCTGGCCGACCCGTGCCGTCGCCGGAGAGGTCACGATCTCCCGTACCACCCGCAGCAGGCGATCGGCGAGGCGGCGGGCTGACCGCTCGTCCAGCGCGTCGGGCCGGTAGACCAGCCGCAGCCGCCCGCCGGGCAGCGGTGCGATGCGCAACGGGTGGTGGCCGCACTCCCAGCCGTCCACCGCCACGACTCGCGGGGGGGCGTACGGCCCGCGCACGGGATCGTCGTCGTACGGAGCGAGAACCGTGTCGAAACGACCTCCGCTCCCCTCCGGCCGGGTGCCACGATCGTCGTCCGAACGCCGTACCAGCCCGAGCATCGGTTCGCCCGGGTCCAGTTCCAGGCGCACTGGCACGGTGACGGAGAACTGGCCGAGCGCGGTGGCCGGTTCCCGCGACGGCGCGGGCACCGTGGCGCCGAAGACCACGTTGGTGCGGCCGGTGAGAGCACCCAGCACGATCGCCCAAGCCGACCGGAACACCGCGTCCTGTGAGACGCCTTGTCGCCGGGTGAAGGCGTCCAGCCGGGATTCCAAGTCGGGCGGACCCGAGACCAGCAACGGCCGAGGCCACCGCTGTCCGGTGGGCGGCGCGGAGGGAAACAGCAGCGTCTGGTGGTCGTCGCTCCCGGCTCGCCTAATCGGCCAGGTAATCGGCGAGGCGTCGACGTCGCGTTCCCGCTCGGACGGAGCGCCCGTCAGCAGCTCCCACACCGCACGACGAGCGGACGCACCGTCGAGGACGAGGCGATGGTAGGTGAGCACGAGGACGTGGCGTTCGGGCTCCAGCCGCACCACGGCGATCCGCAACAGCGGCGGAACGGCCCAGTCGAAAGGCCGGGTCAGTTCCTCGTCGCGGAGCCGGCGCGACTCCGGACCGCGGCGCGCGGGCGGCAGCGCCGACAGGTCGAGTTCGCGCCACGGCGGTTCGGAACGCGGGGCAAGCCGCCGCATCGGCCGTCCGTCGCGTTCACCGAAGCAGGACGTCAGGTCCGGGTGCCGCGCCAGCAGGTCCGCCATGGCCGGACGCAGCCCGCCGAGGTCGACCGGACCGTCGAGCTCGGCGGTCACCTGACCGACGTGGACGTCCGGCGCCTCGTCGTCGTAGACCGCGTGGAAGAGCAGCTGTTCCTGCGCCGGGCTCAGTGGCAGGAGCGCCCCCGGCTCGGCTCGGCTCGGATCGGTCCATGGACGCGCCACCAACCGACCTCCTCCGAGCAAGGGCCGCCTTTACGCCACTTTCGCGCAGACTCCCGAACTATTCAGTGCGGCGACGTCGACGCGAAAGTCGGGAAGGCTCCTGACACTTCCAAGAAGTGATTCCGGAATGTCCGCGGCACCAATGCGGCACCTGTTGTCGCGCGTTGGAATCTGTCAGGGCTTCGTCCGACTGCCAGGCGGCCGACAGCGGATGAGACGGTCGGCGGGTGGCGAGCGCACGGCCTCGCCCGTAGAGGGCTTGGGACGGGATGCTGAA
This sequence comes from Actinomadura sp. 9N215, assembly GCF_044326345.1. Lineage (NCBI taxonomy): Bacteria > Bacillati > Actinomycetota > Actinomycetes > Streptosporangiales > Thermomonosporaceae > Actinomadura > Actinomadura sp. 9N215. The sequence goes on from NZ_JBIRBA010000004.1 coordinate 199,814, forward strand.
CACAACCATCGTCGACCAGGAAATCGTCCTCGATCACGGCACCGGTGCGCGGCTGAGCCGGGAGCTGGTCGAGTTCACCGCCGAACTGCTCGGCGACGTGTACGTCGGCGAAATGGAGGACAGCGCGATCGTGCGGGAGACCGGCGAGGCGCTGGCGATCACGACCGACTCGTTCGTCGTCGACCCGCCGTTCTTCGGCAACGGGGACATCGGCAGGGTGGCCGTCTGCGGCACCGTCAACGACCTGGCGGTACTCGGCGCCGAGCCCCGCTACCTGACCCTCGGCGTCATCCTGGAGACCGGGCTGCCGGTCGCCAGGTACGCGGCCGTCCTGCGGTCCGTCCGCGACGCGGCGCGCGAGGCCGGCGTGGTGATCGTCGCCGGCGACACCAAGGTGGTGCGGCCGGGCGAGGCCGACCAGATCTACCTCAACACCACCGGTATCGGCGTGTTCCGGCGCCCTCCGCTGCGCATGGCCCACGTGACGGCCGGCGACGGCATCCTGCTCACCGGACCCATCGGCAACCACACCGTGCACCTGCTGTCGGTGCGGGAGGGGCTCGGGTTCGAGCGGGACGTCCTGAGCGACTGCGCTCCGCTGAACGGGCTGGTCGCGTCCCTGCTGAGGTCGCCGTTCGGCCACGCGGTGCACTCCATCCGCGACGTCACCCGGGGCGGGCTCACCGCGGTGCTGCACGAGTACGCGCGGGCGACCGGTCTGGCGCCGCACCTGGTCGAGGAGGCGCTGCCGATCGAGCGGCCGGTGCGGATGGCGTGCGACATGCTCGGCATCAACCCAATGAACACGGCGAACGAGGGCTGCCTGTGCCTGTTCGTCGAGCAGTCCGCGGCCGACGGGGTGCTCGACGTCCTGCGCCGCCATCCCTACGGCCGGCAGGCGGCGATCGTCGGGACCGTGGTCGAGGCGGACGACCGCGAGGTGCGCGTCACCAGACCGGACGGGCGCGTCGACGCGATCGACGAACTCCACGGCGCCGAACTGCCCCGGCTGTGCTGACGGAACCGGCCGTCTTGACGGCACGGGCATGAGGGTTGCGGGCCGGACGCCGGCTGATCCGCGTGCGCGGGCCGGGCGGGGAGGCGTCGTGAACGGACCGAGGAGGAGCTGATGGGCGAACGTGTGCTCGGGTTGACGGACGTGCTGCGCCTGCTGGCGGAGCACGAGCGGGCGGCGGACCGGGCACTGGCCATGGTGCCGTCCGAGACCGCGATGTCGGGCATCGCCAAGCTGCCGCTGCTGCTCGACGCGTACCACCGGTACTTCTTCAACGAGGGCGGCGACCCCGAGAGCTGGCATTTCCGCGGCGGGCAGGACCTGCGCGAGCTGGAGATGGGCCTGACCGTGCCGCTGCTGGCGGAACTGGGCCGGGCCGAACGGGTGTCCGTGCGCCCGCTGAGCGGGCTGGGCGCGATGACCCTGGTGCTGGCGTCGCTCGGCGGGCCGCCAGGCTCGGACGTCATGACGCTGTCTCCCGACGTCGGCGGCCACTACGCGACCAGGCGGCTCGCGACCAGGCTCGGGCTGCGGGTCCATGAGCTCGGCGGCCCCGATCCGCACGGGCTCGACCTCGACCGCGCCCACGAGCGGGTGGCCGCGGTCCGGCCCACGCTCGTGTACGTCGACCAGTCCCACTGCCTGTTCCCCGTCGACGTGGCGGGCCTCGTCGAGACGGTGCGGCGGGCGTCGCCCCGCACCCGCGTGCACGTCGACACCAGCCAGTGGCTCGGGCTCATCCTCGGCGGCGTGTTCGCCAACCCTCTCGACCTCGGCGCGGACAGCTTCGGCGGCTCCACGCACAAGACCTTCCCGGGCCCGCAGAAGGGCGTCTTCCTCACCCGTGACCCGCGGGTCGCGGACCAGGTCGAGGAGACGCAGGAGTACCTGATCAGCAGCCATCACTTCGCCGCGACCATCAGCCTCGGCATCGCGCTGCTGGAGTTCCGCGAGTTCGGCGCCGGGTACGCGCGCGCCGTGGTGGACAACACCCGCAGGTTCGGCGCCCTGCTGGCCGAGCGCGGCATCACCGTGATGGCCGCGGATCGCGGCTTCTCCGCCGGGCACCAGCTGTGGCTGGACACCGGCGCGGACGGCGTCGCGCCGCGGACGGCGAGCGACCGCCTCTTCCGGGCGGGTATCCGCGTCAACTTCATGGCCGGGCTGCCGCGAGTCGCGGGTCAGGCGGTCCGCATCGGGCTCAACGAGCCCACGTACCGGGGGCTGACCGGCGCCGAGCTGGTCGATCTCGCGGACATCTTCGCCGCCGCGGTCCGGGCGGCCGAGCCGCCCGAGAAGCTCGCCGCGCGAGTGGCCAGGCTGCCCCGGCGCGCCCCGCATGGCGTGGCGGCCGATCCGGAGTCGCCGCTGGTCCAGCGGGCGCTGGCGCTGTGCGCCGCCGCGCTGGTCGGCCCGGGCGGCGAGGCGCCGGCCGGGCTCGGCCTTGCCTCGGCCGGACACCCGGCGGCGTGGAGCAAGTCATTCCGGCCTGCGCACAGGGAGGGGTGAGCGGCCGTGACGACCGAACCGCCCGCGTTCCCCCGGACGCCGGCGAGCGCCGGTGCCCGGGAGATCGCCGAGAAGTACTGTTCGCGGGCGCTGCTCAATCACTGCCTTCGCTCGTACGTATGGGCGGCGGCGTACGGCTCCCGCGAAGGCGTGCCGTACGACCCCGAGCTGTTGTACGTCGGGTCGCTGCTGCACGACATCGGACTGGTACCCGAATTCGACAGCCATTTCGTCGGCTTCGACGAGGCGAGCGGCCACGTGGCCCACGTCTTCGCCACCGGCGCGGGCTGGGACGCGGCGAGGCGCGCGGCGCTGGTCGACGTCGTCCTCAGCCACACGTGGGACGTGGTGGACGCCGACGTCCACCCGGAGGGGTTCCTGCTGGAGAGGTCGACCAGCATGGACGTCTCCGGCCGGTACATGGACGACTTCCCCGCGGAGTTCAAGGCGGGCGTGCTGCGCCGCCTGCCCCGTGCGGGCATCGCGAAGGAGTACCTGGCGTGTTTCCGGGATCAGGCGGAACGGAAGCCGTCCAGTTCGCCCGCGCGCGCCCTCCGGAACGGCCTCGCCGACGGGATCCTCGGCAACGCCCTGGACGTCTGAGGCCGCCCGGCGCCGGGCGCCGGAAGCCGGGGGCCGGGCGCCGGAAGCCGGGGCCGGGAAGCCGCGGGTCGGGAGAAGTACCGACGTCCGGACGACCTCCCGGCGGGTGCAGATTAGGGGCGTCGCCATGCGGGACCAGGAACGCGAACGGGGTGGGCACATGTCGAGCGACGCGGAACCGGGAGCACGGGCACGTTCCACGGTGCTCGATCCCGCGGCCGATCCCCGCGTGGGCGCCGGCGACCCGGGGCGCGCCGTCCGGCGGCCCGTACGCCTGGTGGTGTTCGACATGGACGGCGTGCTGGTCGACACGCAGTACGCCGAGGACGCCGGCCTGACCCTGCTGGCACGGCGCATGGGCCTGACGCTCGGCGACGACGAGGCGAGCGAGCTCTTCTCCGGCAAGCGGCTCGCCACCTGCGTCGAGCTGCTGGAGGCGCGCTCCGGCCGGGCCGCTCCGGCGGACGCGTCCGAGTTCGTCCGCGCCGAGTGCGAGCGGATCCTCGGCCCGCGGATCGAGCCGGTGGACGGGGTCGAGGACGCCCTGCGGCGCATCACGGCGCCGAAGTGCGTCGCCTCCAACAGCCCGCGTGACCTGATGGAGCGGCGGCTCCGGGCGAGCGGGCTCCTCGGCCACTTCGGGGATCGCCTCTGGTCGGCGTACGACGCAAACGTCTGGAAGCCCGATCCCGGACTGTTCCTCTCCGCGGCGGCGGGCCACCGGGTGCCGCCGTCGGCCTGCGTGGTCGTCGAGGACAGCGCGGTGGGGGTGCGCGCCGCCGTCCGCGCCGGGATGCGGGTCCTCCAGTTCACGAACGGCCGGGAGCTCGCGGCGTACGGCGACGGCGTCACGGCCTTCGCCCATATGGCGCAGCTGCCCGACCTGATCTGACGGCACCGCCCCGTCCCGCACCCGGAGCGACCTTCTGAGACACCCGGAGCGACCTTTCGAGACAGGAGACAGGATGCGGAAGATCATGATCATCGGGGCGGGCGACCTCGGCGTCCGCGTGTGCCATGAGCTCGCGCACAGCGACCGGCGGTGGGAGGTCCGCCTCGTCGGCCGCGCCGAGGACGAGGTGCGGCGGCACGTCAACCTGATCCGCTTCAGCGCTCTCCAGCGCGGCTACAAAAGCCGGGTCGACCACGCCCTGGCCGACCTGGACGACGTCGACCGGACCGCCGAGGTCATCGCCGGCTTCGCCCCGGACGTCGTGTTCCTCGCCGCCAGCCTCCAGTCGTGGTGGGTGATCGGCACGCTCCCGGCCGAGCGGTTCCAGCGGCTGTACGCGGCGAACTTCGGCCCGTGGCTGCCCATGCACCTGGTGCCGGTCCACAAGGCGATGCTGGCGGTCCGGGCGGCGGGCAGCGGGGCGATCGTGGTGAACGCCGCGTACCCGGACGCCGTGCATCCGGTCCTGGCCGGGGTCGGGCTCGCGCCGCACGTCGGCATCGGGAACGTCGCGAACAACGTGCCGGCGCTGCGCTGCTCCGCGGCCGAGATCCTCGGGACCGCTCCGGCGGAGGTGGACGTCCGCGTGGTCACCCACCACTACGTCAGCCACCGGCTCTCCCGGACGAGCGACATCGACCCGTCCCAGCTGCGGATCGCGATCCTCGCCGGGGGCCGGGACGCGATGCCGGACGTCGGGCTGACCCCGCTGCTGAAGCCGCTGACCACCGAGTACCGCCGCACGGGCGGGCTGGCCGGGCAGGCGATGACCGCGGCGTCGGCCATGAGCGTGCTGGTGCCGTTGCTGGAGCGGCGCGAGGCCGTGGTGCACGCGCCGGGCCCGCTCGGCCTGCCCGGCGGGTACCCGGTGGTGGTCGGGCCGGGGCCGGTGCGGCTGGCGCTGCCGCCCGGGATGACGGACGAGGAGGCCCTGGCCGTCAACCGGAGCGGCCAGGTCGAGGACGGCATCCGCGAGATCGGCGACGACGGGAGCGTCCTGTTCGAGGAGTCCGCGATGGACGTGATGCGCCGCGAGCTCGGGTACCACTGCGTCAAGATGCCGCTGTCCGACGCCGAGGACCGCGCCCGCGAGCTGGGCGCCCGCTTCGCGCGGTACCGGGAGGGTGTCCCCAGGTGACGCGCCGCGTCCCATGGACGGCCGGGCAGGCCGGTCATGTCTGACCTGGCGGTGGTCGGGGCGGGGCCGATCGGCCTGGCGGTCGCCTGGCGGGCCGCGGAGCGCGGCCTCGCGGTGACGGTGCACGACGCGGGCCCGGACGGCGCGGGGGCCTGGTACGCCGCCGCCGGCATCCTGGCGCCGGTGTCCGCGGAGACCGTCGGCGAGGACGAGCTGAGCGGTCTGCTGGTGGAGTCCTCCGCGGTGTGGCCGGCGTTCGCCGCCGAGCTGGAGGCCGCCACCGGGCTGGACATCGGCTACCGCACCGAGGGGACGCTGATGGTGGCGCTCACCGCCGCCGACGAGACCGAGGCGCGGCGGGTGCGGGACTACCAGACCGGCCTGGGGCTGGCGGCGCACCCGCGGACCGCCGCCGAGCTGCGCGGGTGCGAGCCGTCCCTGGCGCTCCGGGTGCGCGGCGGCGCGTACCTGCCCGGCGACCGGCAGGTGGACCCGCGGCGGATGATGATCGCGCTGCGCGCCGCGTGCCGGGCCGCCGGCGTGACCTTCGCGCGGGCCCGGGTGAGCGACCTGGCGGACCTGCCGGACGGCCGGGCGGTGGTGGCGGCCGGCTGCGGCTCGGCGGCGCTGACCGGGCTGCCGGTCCGCCCGGTCAAGGGGCAGGTCCTGCGGCTGCGTCCGCCGGACGGGCGGGCGCCGTGCTTCCGGCACGTGATCCGCGGGTACGCCGGCGGCCGCCCGGTCTACCTGGTGCCGCGGCCCGGCGGGGAGGTGGTGGCCGGCGCCACCATGGAGGAGCGGTCCGACCGCCTGGTGACCGCGGGCGCCGTGGTGGAGCTGCTGCGCGCCGCGACCGATCTGGTGCCCGAGCTGGCCGGGTACGAGCTGGCCGAGGCGTGCGTCCGGCACCGGCCCGCGACCCCGGACGGCGCCCCGATCATGGGCCCGCTGCCCTGGCGGCCGGACGTCATCGTCGCCACGGGCCACTACCAGAACGGAATCCTGCTCGCTCCGCTGACCGCCGAGCTGGTCGTCCAGGCACTGACCGGGCCGGACCCGGAGGAGCGCTTCGCGACCTTCGGCCCGTCCCGGTTCGGCCCGCCGTGAATCGGCGTGCTCTCGCGAGTCGGGGGTTTCCCCGACTGTGGACGCCGCGCCCGCGCGTGGCACCGTAATCGCATCCGGACGTCATTGCGTCATTGCGTCCGGCGCGCCTTCTGCCGCCTCGTCCGTTCCACGCGCAAGGAGCTCACATGAGCAAAATCGCGGTTCTCACCAACGATCTCCAAGGCGATCTCGTCAACAAGAACGACGAGCGGAAGAACGCGGTCGAGAAGGCCACGCCCGGATATGTCGAGTTCCTCCGGGCGATGCGCGCCCGCGGCCACCAGGTCGTCCACCTGCAGATGATCAACCCGCCCGACGACCCGGTCGCGGAACGCTACAACGGATTCCTCCCGGTGCAGAAGGGCACCGAGGGCGCCGCCATCCTGCCGGAGTTCCTCGGCGAGGGCGACATCGTCCTGGAGAAGAACAAGGACAGCGGATTCTACGAGACGGACCTGCACGAGCGCCTGCAGAACCTCTGGGTCGACACGGTGGTCGTCACCGGAATGCAGACGCAGATCTGCGTCCAGACGACGGCGGCCGACGCCTACTTCCGCAATTACAAGGTGTGGGTTCCGAGCGACTGCGTCATCTCGGCGCGTCCGGAGGACACGGCCAGGGCGCTGGAATGGCTGGACGGATACTGCGCGACGGTGGCGCCGTCGGCCGAGATCCTCAAGGTCCTCGACGCGCACGGCGAGCTCCCGCAGAAGCAGATCGTGAGCCCGTGACATGGGAGACCGCGAAACGTTCCTTTTCGTCTACGGGATATTGGTCAGCCCCGAGCAGGTCGTGGCCACGCTCGACCACCCGTTCGACCCGGAACGGATGAGCGGCGCCGTCCTGTCGGGCTGGGAGCGGGCGTGGAACGTCGCTTCGGACAAGGTGTCCCACCCCGAGCGGACCTTCCTGCTGCCGGACGGCTCCGAGTTCGACGGCGTGACCGTCGCGCTCGGCATCGAACAGCGCGACGGCTCGGAATGCGACGGGGCCGTCATCCCCGTGACCGGCGCCGATCTGGCCGACTTCGACCGCCGGGAACGCAGCTACGACCGGGTGGACGTGACGCCGTCGGTCACCTGGGCCGGAAAGCCCGGCGACTGCGTGGTGCACGCCTACGTCCCTCGCCCGGACGTGCGCCAGCGCGTCCGGGACGCGCTCGCCGACGGCCGGACGGTCTGCATCCGCAAGGGCTACATCGACGTCGTCCACGCGGCGTTCGCGCAGATCGGGCGGGCCGAGTCGGTCACGCGCCTGACGAAGGCGTCGAGGCTTCCGGTGCGCGAGCTGGTCATCGCGAAGCGGGGCTAGGCCATGACCGTGGAGGCATCGCGGACGACCGCGCGTCCCCCGCTGGCGGTCGAGGAGCTGATCGCCGAGGTGGCCGCCGGCGGAATCGACACCGTGGTCATGGCCCTGGTCGACATGCAGGGGCGGCTGCAGGGCAAGCGCTTCCACGCCCGGTACTTCGTCGACGAGGTGCTCGCCGGCGGCAGCGAGGCGTCCGACTACCTGCTGGCCGTGGACGTCGACATGAACCCCGTGCCCGGGTACCGGATCTCGAACTGGGAGACCGGCTACGGCGACTTCACGATGCGGCCCGACCCGTCCACCCTGCGGCGGATCCCGTGGCAGCCGGGCGCCGCGCTGCTGCTCGCCGACCCGGTCGGGCCGGACGGCGCGGACGTGGCCCCCGCGCCCCGGCGGATCCTGCGCCGGCAGATCGACCGGCTGGCCGGCCACGGGCTGACCGCGTTCGCCGGCGCCGAGGCCGAGTTCGTGCTCTACCGCGACTCGTACGAGGACGCCCGGCGGCGCGGCTACCGCGACCTGACCCCGGCGACCCTCTACAACGTCGACTACTCGCTGCTGGGCACCGCCCGTACGGAGCCCCTGCTGCGCAGGATCCGCACCGAGATGGCCGGCGCCGGGCTCGCCCCCGAGAGCGCCAAGGGCGAGTGCAACCTCGGCCAGCACGAGATCGTCTTCCGGTACGCCGACGCGCTGACCACCGCCGACCAGCACGCGATCTACAAGAACGGCGCCAAGGAGATCGCCGCCCAGGAGGGCATGTCGATCACGTTCATGGCCAAGCCGAACCGGCGCGAGGGCAGCTCCTGCCATATTCACTTCTCGGTCCGCGACGCGGACGGCGCGCCCGCGATCCCCGGCGACGGGCCCGGGCGCCTGTCGGCCGCCGGGCGGCGGATCGCCGCCGGACTGCTGGCCACGATGCCGGACTTCAGCCTGCTCTACGCGCCGCACATCAATTCGTACAAGCGCTACCAGCCGGGTTCGTTCGCCCCGACCGCGCTCCGCTGGGGCGCCGACAACCGGACGTGCGCGCTGCGGGTGGCCGGGCACGGCGCCGCCACCCGGCTGGAGAACCGGGTGCCAGGCGCGGACGTCAACCCCCACCTGGCGATCGCCGCCATGATCGCCGGCGCCGTCCACGGTCTGGAGCACGAGCTCACCCTCCAGGCCGAGTTCGCCGGAAACGCGTACGCCGACGACTCCGCGCCCCGGGTACCGGCCACGCTGCGCGACGCGCTGGCCCGGTGGGAGGCGTCGGAGGTGGTCCGGGACGCCTTCGGCGCGGAGGTGGCCGCCCACTACGCCAACAACGCCCGGGTCGAGCTCGACGCCTTCGACGCCGCCGTGACCGACTGGGAACTGGCACGCGGCTTCGAACGCCTCTGACGCATCTCGCACATCGCTCAGGCGGCTGTCAGCCATCTCCTCCGGTGGCAGAGCCCCGAGGGAAATGGGCGCCCGCGACCATCGCCTGCCCCAACGCGATCCCGCCGTCGTTCGTGGGCACGTACCGGTGGCAGTGGGCGTCGAAGCCCGCGCGGCGCAGCGCCACCATGCAGTTGACGAGAACGAACTCGTTGAGGAAGACCCCGCCCGAGAGGACCACCTGGTCGACGCCGTGCGCGCGCCGCAGCTCCTCGCACCGCGCCAGCACCATCGCCACGACACCGGAATGGAACCCGAGGCTCATCTCGCGCGGGCCCGCTCCCGCGGCCAGATCGGCGGCCAGCCGGACCACGGCGGGACGGGTGTCCACCTCGATCACTCCGTCCCGCTCGATCCGGCCGAACGGGTACGGCTCGCCCATGGTGACGTCCCGGCCCAGCAGCCCTTCGAGCTCGATCGGGCCGTGCGCCTCGTACTCCGCGTGCGTGCAGACGTCCAGGAGGGCCGCGACTCCGTCGAAGAGCCGGCCCATGCTGGACGTCAACGGGGAGTTCAGCCCGCGGCGTGCCATCCGGGCGTACACCGCCTGCTCGTCCTCCGTCAGCCTGGCGAGGACGGGGAACGCCGCGCCGGCCAAGTCGCCGACGGCGTCCAGCGCCAGGGCGAAACCGGTGCGGATCGGCTCGTGCACGGCCTTGTCCCCGCCGAGCAGCGGGACCGGCCGCAGATGCGCGACCCGGCGGACCGCGGTGTAGTCCCCCAGGAGGAACTCGCCGCCCCAGATCGTCCCGTCCGGTCCGTAGCCCGCGCCGTCGAACACGACGCCGATCGTGGGTCCCGACAACCGGTTCTCCGCCATGCACGACGCCATGTGAGCGTGGTGATGCTGGACCTGGAGCAGCCTGCCCTCGTACTCCACCAGTGCCGACCGGGTGGATCTGAACGCCGGGTGGAGGTCGCAGGCGGCATAGGCGGGCTTCAGGTCGTGCAGGGCCGTGAGGTGCTCGACGGTCCGGCGATGGGACTCGAACGTCTCGTCGTTCTTCAGGTCGCCGATGTGCTGGCTGAGGTAGACCCGGTCGCCGTCCGTCACGGCCACGGTGGTCTTCAGCTCGGCGCCGTAGGCGACGACGGACGGCAGCTCCTCCGCCACCTCGACCGGATAGGGCGCGTATCCCCGTGACCGCCGGAGAAACGTGATCAGCGGTTCGTCCAGCTCGGGGTGGACGGAGTAGCGCAGCACCGAGTCGTCGACCCGCACCTCGATGGCGCGGTCGTGGTGGAGGACGAGATCGGCGACCTCGAACAATTCCGTCAGGGCGTCCTCGTCGCGGAACACGATCGGCCGCCCGGACACGTTCCCGCTGGTCATCACCAGCACGTCCAGACCGGACCCGGAGAGCAGCAGGTGATGCAGCGGCGCGGACGGGAGCATGACGCCGAGGTTCGGGTTGCGCGGCGCCACCTGCTCCGGCAGGGCGCCGGGACGCTTCCTCACCAGCACGATCGGCCGTGCCGGAGACGTCATCAGCTCCGCCTCGTGGTCGCCGATCTCCGCGACCCGGGTCGCGTCCGCGACGTCCGCGGTCATGATCGCGAACGGCTTGGCGTCCCGCCTCTTGCGCTTTCGCAGCTCGGCGACCGCCGCCCCGTTCCGCGCGTCGGCCGCCAGGTGGAAGCCGCCGACGCTCTTGACCGCGACGATCCGTCCGTCCGCCAGGGCGCCGGCCGCGCGCCGCAGAGCCTCGTCCCCCTCGGCGAGATCGCCCCGGGCATCGGCCAGCGAGAGCTTCGGGCCACAGGCCGGACAGGCGTTGGGCTGTGCGTGATAGCGCCGGTCCATCGGATCGGAGTACTCGCGCCGGCAGTGGCCGCACATGGTGAACACGGCCATCGTGGTCTGGCTCCGGTCGTACGGCAGCGAACGGATGAGCGAGTATCGCGGGCCGCAGTTCGTGCAGTTCGTGAACGGGTACCGGTACCGGCGGTCCGCCGGTGTGTAGATCTCGCGGAGACAGTCGTCGCAGACGTGCGAATCCGGCGGGACGATCGTGATCGGCTGCCCCGCCCGGTCGCTCTCCCTGATCTCGAACGTCGGCGGCAACGGCTCGGAGACCGGAATCGCCTCCACCGCGACCCCCGTCACCTTCGCCAATACCGGTGCGCTTTCTCGCAGTTCCTCGCAGAACCGGCTTATCTCGTCGGGTGGTCCGTCCACCTCGATGAGGACGCCCCGCGGGTCGTTCAGAACCCATCCGGCCAGGCCCCGCGACCGCGCCGCCTTGCACACGAACGGGCGGTATCCAACGCCCTGGACCACACCGCTGACCCGAATTCGGCAGCGGCGGACATCGGGTCTTGAGTTCACGGGCACCTCGGGCTGGTCTGTGCTCGGCGTGGGGCTGGTACGTGCTCGGCGTCGGCTGACAGGCTCGGTCCGCCGTCGGCGGCGGGGTCAGGCCCAGGGCCCGCCGGGGCGGGGCCTCACCCGCAGGGGCAGGCCGACGATCCCGCCGATCTCGTTGGACACCAGGTGCTCGGGATCGCCGGCGAGCTCGAAGCTCTCGATGTGGGCGAACAGCTCCTCGAACAGGGTCGCCAGCACCAGGCGGGCCAGCGGGGCGCCCACGCAGCGGTGCGGGCCGGAGCCGAAGGCGACGTGCCGGTTCGGCGAGCGTCCGAGGTCGAGGGCGTACGGCCGGGCGAAGACCGCGGGGTCGCGGTTCGCCGAGGCGAGCCACGCCGTGACCGGCTCGCCCGCCTTGATCTTCACGCCGTGCAGTTCCACGTCGCGGCGTGCCTGCCGCACGAAGTGCGTGGCCGGGGACGCCCAGCGGAGCGCCTCCTCGACCGCCTCCTGCATCGGCGTTCCCGGCGGCCAGCGCCCCTCGCCGCCGCCCTGCCCGGCGAGCGCGATCATCGTGGTGCTGGCGGTCTGCGCGGTGGTCATCACGAACGCGACGATCAGGCTGTGGCAGTTGAGCAGCAGTTCCTCGTGCGTCAGCCGCCGCCCGTCGATCTCGATGCCGGTGAGGTGGGCGAGCAGGCCGCTCCGCGGCCGCGCGCGCAGGCGCTCGGCGAAGTACGACATGATCTCGTGGTGCGCCAGGCGCAGCGTCAGCTGCTGTGATCCCAGCCGGTAGTGGGGGTCCAGGGGGGCCTGCGTCGCGTAGGACAGGCTCAGCAGCCGGTCGACGTCGTCGTCCGGGAACTCCATGAACCTGGCCGCGATCTGGCCTGTCATCCGGGTGAACGCGGCGGCCGCGTCCCAGACGCCGCCGTCGCGGGCGGGCTCGATGCAGCGCCGGACGAGCGACCGGATCGTCTCGGCACGGTCCCCCACGGCACGCGGGGCCAGCGGCCGGCCGATCTCGCCGCGCAGCCCCCGGTGCCGCGGCGGGTCGGTGGACTGCATCATCCTGCCCGCCCCCGGGTCGGGGACGCCGATCATGGTGATGCTCGTCCCGTGCTCGGAGCCGAAGGTCTCGTGATCGCGCAGCACGCGCCGCACGTCGGCGTACCGGGTCACCGCCCAGAAGCCGGGACCGGTCCGCCGCCGCTGCCAGAAGACCGGTCGCTCGGCCCGCAGCGTCTGCCACGCCAGGTGCGCGTCACCCCTGGTGTAGAGCATGGGATCGGCCAGGTCCACGTCGTCGAGGTCGATCCGGTCCGCCGGCGCGGGCGTGGTGATCCTCATCCCCCGAATGTATGGAATCGGAGAGGGGCGGGTCAGTCAGGGTTACCCCTGACCGGGGCCACGGCGATCAGGGGAATTCACACGCCTTCCAAATGTGATCGTCGAATGGTCGATCAGTGCTCTGGTACGTGTTTCCGGAACGCTGTCGGGAGCTTTCCTGACCTGTACGCGGACGATTCTTCTGCGAGCCTGTGAGGTGACCCGGATCGGTGCCGGACCCTCGCGCTGGAGGCATCCTCGATGACGAACCCCTTCGACGACCCCGACGGCCGGTTCTTCGTGCTGGTGAACGACGAGGGCCAGCATTCGCTCTGGCCCGCCTTCATCGAGACGCCCGCGGGCTGGACGGCCGTGCACGGCGAGGCCGATCGCGCGTCCTGCCTGGAGTACGTCGAACGGAACTGGACGGACATGCGCCCCAAGAGCCTGATCCGCGCCATGGACGCGGCCGCGACGGAGTGACGCTCACCCCCCGTACGGACATCCCGTCCGCTTGGGACGAGCGAACGGTTCTGACGACACTGCTGGACTACGCGCGCGCCACGGTGCACGCGAAATGCGCCGGCATCGTCGAGGACGACGCCCGCCGCGCGCCGCTGCCCGGCTCACCGCTGACGACGATCTCGGGGCTCGTCAGCCACCTGCGGTGGGTAGAGTACTGGTGGTTCGAGGTGGTCTTCCTCGGCCGCGAGGACCGCGGGCCGTGGACCGAGGACGATCCCGACCGGGAGATGCGCATCGCCACGGGGACGCCGATCCGCCGGTTGCTCGCCGACTACGAGTCCGGTTGCGCCCGCTACCGGGAGCTGGCCGCCTCCCATGATCTCGACGCTCGGGCCGCGTCGCCGCTCCGGACGGGCGAGTACGTGACGTTGCGGTGGATCCTGCTCCATCTGATCGAGGAGACCGCGCGGCACAACGGCCACATCGACCTGCTCAGAGAGATGGCCGACGGCGTCACCGGCACGTGAGGAACGGCCTGCCCGGCCCAGTGGGCGAGTCCGGCCCAGTGGGCGGGTCGGGTGTCGGCGGCGTGCCTGTTCCTGCGCTTACGCCGGGTAGTACGGGATCGGGAAACGCTTGGTCAGGGTCGCGACCCGCTGGGCGACGGTCGCCCGCACGTCCGGGGCGAGCGTGCCGCCGCCGCCCGCCGAGAGAGCGGTGACGACGTCGGCGACGAGGTCCGCGCACTCGGCGACGTCCGGTCCCGCGATCCCCCGCAGCGCCGTCACGTTGGTGCCGAGGCGCAGGCCGCTGCTCAGGAGGGGCGGGCGGCGGTCGCCCGGGATCATGTTCTTGTTGACCACGATGCCGCACCGCTCCAGCGCGGTCTGCGCCGCCGCCCCGGTGACCCCGGTGGCGGTGAGGTCGACCAGGACGATGTGGTTGTCGGTGCCTCCGGTCACGAGAGTCAGGCCGCGCTCGGCCAGCCCGCGGGCGAGCTCCTGCGCCGTCGCGGCCACGCGCCGCGTCCACCGGGCGAACTCGGGCTCCGCGGCCAGGGCCAGCGCCCGGGCCTTGGCGGCGATCGAGCCGATGCTCGGCGTGCCCTGGAAGAACGGGAACACCGCGTGGTCGATCGCGGCGCCCAGCGGCGTACCGCGGTGGCCGACCGGGCGCTCGTGGTCGCGGCCGGAGAGGATCAATCCGCCGCGCGGGCCGCCGAGCTGCTTGTACGTCGAGGTCGTCGTGACGTGCGCCGCGTCGATCGGGCTCGGGTGGAGCCCGGTGGCGACCAGTCCGGAGATGTGGGAGATGTCGGCCAGCAGCAGGGCGTCCACGGCGTCGGCGATCTCCCGGAAGCGGTCGAAGTCGATCGTCCTCGGGTACGAGCTCGCGCCCGCGATCACGATCCGCGGCCGCTCCCGTTCGGCCAGCGCGCGCACCGAGGCGTAGTCGATGTGCCCGTCCGGCCCGACACCGTACGGCACGACCCGGAAGAACTTGCCGGACGCCGCCGCCCTGGCCCCATGGGACAGGTGGCCTCCCGCGGCCAGGTCGAGGCTGAGCACGGTGTCGCCCGGCGCGAGCAGGCTGAACAGCACCACGTTGTTGGCCATGCTGCCGGAGTACGGCTGCACGTTGGCGTAGCGGGCGCCGAACAGCGCGCGGCAGCGCAGTACGGCCAGCCGCTCGATCTCGTCGGCGTACGCGCAGCCGCCGTGGTAGCGGCGGCCCGGATAACCCTCGGTGGTGAGGTTGTCGGCGACGGTGGCCTGCGCCGCGAGCACCGACGGGTGCGCCACGCTCGACGAGGCCACCAGGCACAGCTCGTCGCGCTGGCGGCGGTACTCGGCGGCCAGCAGCTCCGCCAGGTCCGCGTCCTCCGCCCAGAGCCGCGCGACGCCGGTCCTGGCGAACTCCTCCAGCAGGGTGGTCACCGGTTCACCTCCGCGCACGGATGTCGGCGTGCCTCGCCGGGGAAGTCATTCGAACAATGACCAAGAATGCACCGGCAAGACCGAAGGTGACCAGTCGGGGATATTCCCCACACGCGCATCGGCCAGCGAATTTTATGTTGCGAAACAAATGGACGAATCCGTCCGGCGGCGAGGCGGCCGGTGACCTTGTCAGCCGGCCACGGTGACCCAGTTGGCGAGCGCGCCGGCCAGGAGGACGCCCTCGGCGTCGTACAGTGCGGTCGCCGTGGTGGCGGTCCGCCCGGCGACGCCGACGCGCCGTCCGACGATCACGTGACGTCGCCCCGCGCGCGGCAGCGCCTCGATCCGTGCGGACATCGAGGCCAGGACGCGGGGCTCGGCCACGAGGTCGCCGGTCCAGCCGCCCGGGCAGTCCAGGGCGCCCCAGACGATCTCGGCGGGCACCCGGCCGCCGGGCGCCGCGAGCGCCGCGCTCGGCGTCCACACGCAGGCGACCGTGCCGGGAGGTCCCGCCGGCCCGGGTGTCAGCCCGAGACCGTCGCCGGGCCGGTCGGTCCCGCAGACGAAGCAGGTCGGGAACGGATGTCCGGAGCGGCCGGCGAACCCCTCGTGGGCGGTCGCCGCGGCCTCGGCCGGGACCGGCTCGACGGGCGGCACGGCGCGCCTCGCCGTCGACACGGTGGCGACGAGGTCGCCGCGCGCGTAGGCGTGGCCCCGGCGGCCCGCCTTCTCGTACTCCAGCGGAGTGTCGAGCGGCACGGGCAGGTGGAGCGCCACCTGCGGCGGCCCGTCGAGGTGACCGGCCGCCGCGCCGGCCAGGAGGCCGCACGCGTACCCGCCGTTCGCCCCGGCGGGCGGGCCGTTGAACCGGCCGGGCACGACGAGGGGCCCGGGCTCCGGGCTCAGAACCACGCGGGACGCCCCAGATCGAGCGGGAACAGGCTCATCAGCTCGGCCGGGGCCTCCATGAACCGGTAGTGCTCGCCGTCCAGCGATCGGAACTCCGTCTCCCCGCACTCGGCCCACCCGGACATCAGCCCGGGGTCCACCTCGGCGTCCTGCCGCCAGCCGATCGCGGTGATCGGGCACGGCAGCCGTACCGGAGCCTCCGGACGGTAGCGCCTGTTCATCTCGACGTCCGAGCGCAGCACCTCCAGGCTCAGGTCGACCAGGGTGGGCAGCGGCCTGCCGCCGGCCCGCACGATCAGCTCGTGGACCTCCTTGCGCAACTCGTCGCCGGTCATCTCCAGGAACCTGCCGTGCGGGCCCTGGTGCGGCGCCACCTGCGACGAGACGAAGAGGCGCGCGGGCACCGGGTAGGAGCGGACGGCGAGCCGCACGGCCGCCGCGTACCCGGACAGCGCCGAGGCGCAGTGGCCGAAGAACGCGAACGGCCGGTCGAGATACGGGAGCAGCGCCTCGACCATGTCCGCCGCCAGCTCCTCGTAGGTGTCCGGGGCCTCCTCCCGGAGCCGGTTCTCCCTCCCGGGAAGCTGGATCGGGCAGACCTCCACGTCGCCCACCACCGCCGGCCAGTTCCGGTACATGCTCGCGCCGCAGCCGGAGTAGGGCAGGCAGAACAGGCGCGCGGCGGGGTCCGGCGCCGGCGGGCGCAGGAACCAGCGGCTCGACCGGGGATCCGGCATGGAAACGCCTCCTTTCCTCGAATATCCGCGAATATCCGCGAGCTCGGCGAGCTCAGCGGCCCGGCGCCGCGAGCGTGGACGCCGCGCCACGCTTCGGCCGCGCCGTGATGGTCATGTGCTTGATCCCGGCGACGAAGTTGGAGCACAGATGCTCGGGCTCGGCGGCGAGGGTGACGTCGCGGAAGTTCCCGAGCAGCTCCTCGAAGAGGAAACGCAGGCTGAGGCGGGCGACGCTGTGGCCGACGCAGTAGTGCGCGCCGGAGCCGAACGCGATGTGCCGGTTGGGACGACGCCGGACGTCGAAGGCGTACGGGTCCGGAAACGCGTCCTCGTCGCGGTTCGCCGACGCCAGCCAGACCACGACGGCGTCCCCGGACCGGATCCTGCTGCCGGCGAGCTCGACGTCCCGGATGGCGTGGCGCATGAAGTGCACCGCCGGCGACGCCCAGCGCAGCGCCTCCTCGACGCCGCTCATGACGAGCTCGGGATGGTCCGCCCAGTCGGCGAGCCGGGGCGTGCCGGCCAGTTCGAGCACCGCCGCGGTCGGCACGCACGGCGTGGTCACGTTGGCGCCCAGCAGCAGGCTGTAGCAGTTGGAGAGGATCTCGCCGGGGCCGAGCGCGCGCCCGCCGACGTCCATCGAGAGCAGCATGCTGATGAGGTCGTCCCCCGGGGCCTCGCGGCGCCGCGTCACGATGTCCTGGAAGTAGGCGAACAGCTCGCGGTGCGCGACCCCCAGCGTGGCCTCCGGTCCTGCGTCGAGCGCGTACTCCGGGTCGTCCGGGGCGATCGACATGGTCGTCAGCCGTACGAGGTGCGGCCAGTCCTCCTGGGGCAGCCCCATGAGGGTGCCGGTCACCGCCATCGGCAGCGCCATCATCGCCGCGCCGAAGTCGTACGGCTCGCCGGTGGCGGCCGGTGCGAGCAGCCGCCGCACCTCGGCCCGGACGCGCTCCTCGTGCCGGGACACCGACTTGACGGACAGCGCCCGCTGCACGGGTTCCCGCATCCTGGTGTGCCGTGGCGGGTCCGTCGCGGCCATCTGGCGGCCGCCCGCGGGATCGTCCTTGCCGAGCAGGTTGAGCAGGGTGCCGCGCTGCGAGGTGAAGTACGCGTGGTCGCGGAGCACGCGGTCGGCCTCCGCGTACCGGCTGACGGACCAGAAGCCGAGGCTGTCGCCCACCGGATGCCAGCGCACCGGGTCGCGCCGCCGCAGGGCGCGCCACACGGAGTGCGCGTCGCCCTCGCTGTACAGGCGTGGGTCCGTGAGGTCGACCGCGTCCAGGTCGACCTCGTCGGGCGGCACCGGCTGAGGCATCCTCATGTCTGGGTTCCCAATCGGTTCTGGGAGTCGGCCGTCCGGCGGACTCCGGGTCGGTGGCCGGGCGGCCGCTCCGGCGGGCCGGGCACCTCAGCCCCGTCCGGTGGGGCCGGACGCACGGCGGCGGCGGTCGGCGCGGCGGATCGCGGGCGCCGGCGCGGCCTCGATCGGGGCGCTGGTTACGTACTCCGCCACCGCCGCCACGGTCGGCCCGTCGAACAGCCGGCCCAGCGGCAGGTCGAGGCCAAACTCGACGCGAATCCGCTCGACGAGCTCGGCGGCCATGAGCGAGTGGCCGCCGAGCGCGAAGAAGTCGTCGTCGGCTCCGATCCGGTCGATGCCCAGCACGTCCGCCCAGATCCCGGCGACCGCCTTCTCGGTCTCGGTCTCGGGCGGGCGGCGGCCGGGGGCGGCCGCCTCGGGCGCGGAGCGCGGCGCGGGCAGCGCCTCGCGGTCGACCACGCCGCCCGGCCCGATCGGCCACGCGCGGAGCACGACCAGCTCGTCCGGGAGGGCGTGCTCGGGCAGCCGCTCCCGCAGCTGCCCCTGGAGGAGTGGCACGGCGACGCGGGCGCGGGCCGGGTGCCCGGGATCGTTGGCGTAGCCCAGCGGCCCGGGTGGAGAAGGCGGCGTGGGCGGCGGCGCGCCACGGGCGGACGGGCGGCGCAGCACCACGTCGAGCAGCCCGGGGACCCCCGTGGACGAGGGGCCCGGCAGCACCGTGCGGTACCCGGCGCGCCCGGCGGCGTCGCGCAGGGCGGCCAGGGTGAGGGCCGGGGCGACCTCGGCGGCCGCCTCGGCCCACAGCTCGCCGGCGTCCCCGGCCCCGCCGCCGGACATCAGCTCGGCGGCGCGGGCCGCGACGCGGACGTCGCCGTCCGCCACCGCGCGGACGCCGACCTGGTCCGCCGTCTCGCGGTCGAGGAGGTCCGCTGCGGATCCGGCGTCCGGCGGCTCCAGCCAGCGGACGGGCTCGGCGTCGTCGCGCCGCCCGACGCGCAGGAGGACGTCGTAGCGGTACCCGGCCAGCTCGCCCTCCCGGCTACCGGTCCGGGCGAGCACGGTGACGGCCGCGATGCCCGGCAGCCGCCCGGCCACGCCCGTGAACCAGGCCGGGTCGACCAACAGCTCCTCTTCCTGGTCGATCCGATCGGCCACGGTACGGCGCAGCTCCGCGGCGGGCATGCCGGGCTCGGCGCGGCACACCGCACCGGCGTGCAGCGCGGGAAGCAGCGGCAGGCTCCGCACGTCGGCGACGAGGACGGTCCCGCCGCGACGCACGACGGCGGCCGCCCCGGTGATCATCCGTTCGAGGTAGCCGGGGCCGGGGGCGTACTGCGCGAGCGAGTTGACCAGCACCAGGTCGAAGCTCTCCGGCTCCAGGCCCGCGAAGTCGTCGGGCGCCCGGCGCAGGAGCCGGACGGCGTCGTCCCGTCCGGCGACCCAGTCCTTGCTCTCGCGGATGTGGTTCAGGGCGCGGGCCGACAGGTCGGTCGCGCAGTAGCCCTCGCACTGCGGCGCCAGCCGGAGCAGCAGGGCCCCGTTCCGGCAGCCGACCTCCAGGACCCGGCGCGGCCCGAGGTCCAGGACCCGCCGTGCCGTGGCGTCGGACCATTCGCGCAGCTCCTCGGCGGTCAGCCGCGCGCCGGTCGAGGGGCTGGTCCAGCCCGTGGGGTTGAGCGCGGGGTCGTCCTCGACGCTCCGGCCCGCGTAGCGCTCCTCGAACGCCGCCCGCGGGTCGCCGCGGGACGTCTCGTCGCGGCGCAGCGAGAGGTAGGCGGCCGGACCGGCGACCTCGGCGCGCTCGACCATGGGGAGGGCCAGCAGCGCGTCCCGCACGTCGGCCGCCCGCGCCGCGCCGCCGGCCGGGCCGATGATCTCCAGTTCCCCGTCGGCGAGCCACCGGGCGCGCTCGCCCGTGCGGACGAGGGTGCCGCCCGGACGGTGCGGGTCCGGGACGGAGCCCGCGACCGTCCCGCCGCAGTACAGGTCGCCGGTCACCCCGATCGGCGCGAGCCCGGCGTGCCGGTCGAGAACGTACAGGACGGCACCGGCGATGGGCCGGCCGACAAGGCGCGTTCCGGGGCCGCCCGGCTCCAGGCGGCCGGCCATCACCGGGAGCCCGCCACAGCGGTACAGGCTCCACACGGTGGCGCCGGACAGGACGCGCCGGCACTCGGCGAGCAGCTCCGGCCACGGCGGCTCGCCGCCGAGCAGGACGTGCCGGGGCGCCCGGACGCCGGCCGGGTCGCTCGCCAGCAGCGCGGCCAGCTGCGACGGGGAGCAGATGAGGACGGCGGGCCGCTCGGCCGCCAGGGCCTCGGCCGCGCGGCCGCTGTCCGGCAGCACGACGCGCCCGCCGAGCAGTAGCGGCGCCACCGCCTCGACCGGCGTCTCCGGGGTGGGCGGCGGTCCGAGGCGGAGGACGGCCTCGCCCGGACGCAGGCCTAGCGCGTCGCGCGCCCAGTCCGCGAAGGCGAGGAGGTGCGCGGCCGGTGCGGCCGGGCCGGCTTCGAGGGCGGCCAGCGCGGCGGCGACGGACCGGCCGTCGTCCGGCGCCGATGCCGTCCGGTCCGGCAGTGCGCCCGGCGTGCGGAGCCGCCGCGCCGCATCGGCGGCCTCGGCGGCCAGTTCGCCGTACGTCCAGTCGCGCCGCGCGTCGGTGACGGCCACCGCCTCCGGCGCGGCCGCCGTCCACCGCCCGGCCAGCTCGCCCACGGGGCCGGCGGGCGCGGCACCGGCGGCGGCGTCGGCGGCGGCTTCGGCGGCGGCTTCGGCGGCGCCGCTGAACCTCTCGATCAGGCGGACCCGCTCCCCCTCGGGCAGCATCGGCATCCGCTCGACGGGCAGGCCCGGGTCGTCCGCCGCGGCGGCGAGGACCGTGCGCAGGCAGCCCAGCAGCCGCTCGACCGTGGCCTCGTCGAACAGGTCCGTCGCGAACCAGACGCGGCCGCCGATGCCGCCCTCGGGAGTCAGCTCCAGTTCCAGCTCCAGCTCGAACCGCGCCTTGCCGGTACTGACGTCGTCGAAGTCGATGTCGAGGTCCGGCAGGTCGAGCACCGGCCGGGGCGCGTTGTGCAGGCCGAGCATGTGGCGGACGAGAGGCGTCTGCCCGCCCGCGCCGCGCTGGGGGTTGACGGCCTCGACGATCCGCTCGAACTGCGCGTCCTGGTGGGAGTAGGCGCCCAGGCACACCTCGCGCGCCTGGCGGAGGAGGGAGCGGAACGTGGGGTCGGCGGAGGTGTCGAGCCGCAGCGGCAGGGTGTTGACGAAGCACCCGATGAGGTCCTCGACGTCGAGCTGGTTGCGGTTGGCGATCGGCGACCCGATCACCACGTCGTCCTGCCCGCTCCACCGGGAGAAGACCACCGCGGACGCCGCCAGCAGGACCATGTAGAGCGTGGCGCGCTCCGAGTTGCCCAGCGCCGACAGGCGCCTGACCAGGTCGGGCGGGAGGCCGAACGGGACCCGTCCGCCGTCCCAGCCCGTCCGCGCGGCCCGCGGCCGTCCGGTGGGCAGCTCCAGGAGGGTCGCGCCCGCCAGCCGCTCGCGCCAGTAGTCGAGCTGGTCGCGCTCCACGTCGCCGGCGAGCCACTCCCGCTGCCAGAGCGTGAAGTCGGCGTACTGCACCGGCGGCTCCGGCAGCGGTGAGGGCCGCCCGTCGCGGAAGGCCGGGTAGAGCGCGGCGAGCTCGCGCAGCAGCACGCCCAGCGACCACCCGTCGGTGGCGATGTGGTCCTGGACGAGCAGGAAGCGGTGCTCGTCCGGCGCGGTCCGCAGCAGCGCGGCCCGCAGCGGTATCTCCTTCGCCAGGTCGAACGGCCGGTCGGCGAGACGTTGCCGCCAGGCGCGCTCGGCCGCGCCGCGCTCGGCGGCGGCAAGTCCGGTCAGGTCCGCCACCGGCAGGTCCAGGGCGGCGGGCGCCGCACCGACGACCTGCACCGGGTGGCCGTCGGCGAGCCGGTACGTCGTGCGCAGGATCTCGTGGCGGCGGACGACCTCGGCGAGGCACCGCCGGAGCACGTCCACGTCGAGGCGACCGCGCAGCCGCGCCGTCCCCGCGATGTTGTACAGCGTGGAGGTGGGCTGCAGCTGGTGGAAGAACCAGATGCGCTGCTGCGCGAACGAGAGCGGAACGTCCTCGCGGCCGGCCGCGCGCCGGGAGATCGACGACGTGGCCGGCGCGATCCCCTTCTCGTCCAGCAGCCGGGCGAGAAGCCTGACCCGGTCGGCGGACATGGCCGTACGGCTCACGATGCCCGACGCCTCTCGCCGGGTCGGCGGCACGAGCGGATGGACGCCATAGTGAGAAACCCCTGGTCTCGTCATGGTGCGGCGGCAAAGGGCGCCGGCTTCCGCTCAATCTTCGGCCGCGGCCTGATGGGCGGCACGTCGGGTCAATTCCCGACGTGCCGCCGAGGCGCCCGCGGAGTACTTTCCGCGATGTCCGCAATGCCGCCGTCCCCACCGCTGGAGCATCGGATGGAAGAGCCGCTCGACATCGCGATCGACATCGACAAGGACGTGTGCATGAGCTCGGGCCGGTGCGTGCTGGACGAACCCGGCGCGTTCAGGTTCGACGCCGACACGCTGGCCGAGCCGATCCCCGGCGCGGCCGGCGCCCTGCCCGAGGACCGGGCGCGCGACGTGGCCCGGGCCTGCCCGTCCGGCGCCGTCCGCCTGTACAGGGACGGCCGCGAGGTCCCGGTCCGCTGAGCCTGCGTCCCGGTCCGCTGAGAAGTCCGGGAGGACCGTCGGGAGGGGGTCGTTCAGTCGGCGACCTGCAGCACGAACTCCGCGACGGCGTCCACGTCCACGCCGCCCCGCATCCCGAGATCGCGGAGCTCCTGCGCCAGCTCGCGCACCCGTCCGGCGCCGAGGAACACCGGGATCGTCAGGCCGACCCGGAACAGCTCCCTGATGCGGGACACGGCCTGGGTCGCCAGCAGCGAGTGCCCGCCCAGATCGAAGAAGTCGTCCAGCGCGCCGACCTTCTCGACCTCCAGGACGCCCGACAGGAGGTCCGCCAGCACTCGCTCCAGCGGGCCGTCCGGCGGCGCGTAGGGGGTGTCGAGCGACGGCGACGACGCGAAGGGGTCGGGCAGCGCGGCCCGGTTCAGCTTGCCGTTCGGCAGCCGCGGCAACTCGTCGAGGAACACGACCTTCGCGGGGACCATGTGCCTGGGCAGCCGCTCCTCCAGGAAGCGGCGCAGCTCAGCGGCGCTGGGCGGCGGGTCGCCGTCGTCCCGCGTCGTCAGGTAGGCGACGAGCACCCGGTCCGCTCCGGGCTGCTCGTACGTGGTGACGACGGGCTCCACCACGGCCGGGTGCGCGGCGACGGCGGCCTCCACCTCGCCGGCCTCGATCCGGAACCCGCGGATCTTCAGCTGGTGGTCGAGCCGGCCGAGGAACTCCAGGCTCCCGTCGGGCAGGAACCGGGCGCTGTCGCCGGTGGCGTACATCCGGCCGGGAGGCCCGCTCGCGTACGGGTCGGCCACGAACCGGCAGGCGGTCGGGCCGGGCCGCCGCCAGTAGCCGCGGCCGGGCCCGGCGCCGCCGAGGTACAGCTCGCCGGGCACCCCGACCGGAGTCGGCCTCAGTCGCTGGTCCAGGACGTAGACGCGGTGGCCGGGAAGCGGCCGGCCCCAGTTCATGACCGGGCGCGGCTCGCCCGTGTCGCGCACGAGGTGCGCCGTCGACATGTACGAGGCCTCGGTCGCGCCGGCCGTGTTGAACAGCCGGACGCCGGGGACGAGCGCGTGCAGCCGCACCGGCAGGGTCGGCGGCATCCGGTCGCCGCTGAGGGCGACGGCGCGCAGCCGCACGCCGGGCATGCCGTCGTGGTCGTGAGCGTGGTTGACCAGCATGTCGAGCAGCGCCGGCGCCGAGCTCCAGGTCGTCACGCCCTGGCGGCGGAGGAGGGCGAGGAGCTGGACCGGGTCGGTGATCTCGATGTCGGACGGCACGACGACGGTCGCGCCGGCGGCCAGCGTCCCGAAGATCTCGTACACCGACATGTCGAAGCTGAGCGACGAGATTGCGAGCATGCGGTCGTCCGGCGTCAGGTCGTACAGGCCGTTCATGCCGCGCATGCTCCCGGCGATCCCGCCGTGCACGTTCATCACGCCCTTGGGCGTGCCGGTCGACCCGGACGTGTAGATCAGGTACGCCAGGCTGCGTTCGGTGGCGGCCGGGGCCGGGCGGTCGGACGGACGGCCGGACGGGGCGGCCGCGATCGCGCCGGCCTCGCCGTCCAGGAGCAGCAGACCCGGCGCGGCGGCCGCGGGGTGTGCGTCGTCGGCGTCGGCGTCGAACAGGCCCGACGCGGCCACCGAGTCGACCGTGAGCACCAGCCGTGCCCGCGCGTCGGAGAGCATGAAGGAGACCCGGCGGCGCGGGTAGAGCGGGTCGAGCGGTACGTAGGCCGCGCCCGCCTTGAGTATCCCCAGCAGCGCCACGACCATTTCCGCCGACCGGGGCAGGCACACCCCGACGACGTCCTCCGGGCCGACGCCGCGGTCCCGCAGGTACGCCGCGAGCCGGTTGGCGCGCCGCTCCAGCTCCCGGTAGGTGAGCCGCGCGTCTCCGGCGAGGACGGCGACCGCGTGCGGGTCGGCGTCGGCCCGTTCCTCGAAGAGGCCGTGCAGCGTGCCGTGGACGGGCGCGTCCTCGCCCGCCAGCTCCGCGACGATCCGGCCGGCCTCGGCGCGGTCCAGCATGGGCGCCGCCGACACGGGGGCTCCGGGGTCGTCGAGCAGCCCGTCGAGCAGCACGCGGAAGCAGCGCATCATGCGCTCGACGGTCTCTGCGTCGAACAGGCCGGTGCGGTATTCCGCGCCCACGTCGAGGCCGCCCGCTCCGTCCGGGACAAGGTCGAGGTACAGGTCGAACTTGGCGGACAGGGAGGGCGGCGCGAGGGGCTCCAGCGTCAGGCCGGACAGCCGGAACTCCGGCATCGGCACGTCGCGCAGGGCGAGCATGACCTGGATCAGCGGCACCTGCCCGGCGGACCGGTCGGGGTGCAGCTCCCGGACGATCTGGTCGAACGGCACCTCTTGGTGCTCGTAGGCGTCGGCGCAGTCGTCGCGGACCCGTCCGAGCAGTTCGGTGAAGGCGGGCCGGTCGCCGAGGTCGGCCCGGAGCGGGAGCGTGTTGGCGAAGAAGCCGATCAGCCCTTCGAGGTCCGGGTGGGGGCGTCCGGCGATCGGGTAGCCGATCACCAGGTCCTCCTGGCCGCTCCACCGCCAGAGCAGGACCGCGAACGCGGCCTGCAGCACCATGAACGGGGTGGCGCGGACGGAGCCCGCCAGCGTGTCCACCCGCTTCATGACCGCGGGTTCCAGCCGCCACCGCACCGCCGCTCCGGCGGACGTGGCCACCGCCGGTCGCGGCCGGTCGGCGGGCAGCTCCAGCACGGGTGCGTGGGCCAGGTAACGCCGCCAGTACTCCAGGTGCGCGTCCAGGACGTCCTCGACCCGGCCGAGCTGCCACGCGGCGAAGTCCGCGTACTGGATCGGGAGGTCGGCCAGCGGTGACGCCGCCCCCGCGACGTACGCCTCGTACAGGGCCGCGAGCTCGCGCAGGAAGACGCCAAGCGACCAGCCGTCGGACGCGATGTGATGCATCGTGACCAGCAGGACGTGCTCCTCGTCGCCGGTCACCAGCAGGCGCGCGCGCAGTCCGGGCTCGGCGCCGATGTCGAAGGGCGTGCCGGCCTCCTCCCGCTGCCGGGTGCGCACCGCGGCCTCCCGGTCGGCGGCGGGGAGGCCCCGCAGGTCGGTGACGGGGAGCGGCACCGGCGCCGGGGCCGGGGCCGCCACGACCTGGCGTGGGCGCCCGTCGACGGCGGTGAACGTCGTGCGCAGCATCTCGTGCCGCCGGACGATCTCGGTGAGGCCGCGTGTGAGCGCGTCGACGTCCAGGCGGCCACGGAGCCGTACGCTGCCCGGCATCAGGTACGCCACCGACCCCGGGTCGAGCTGGTCGAGGAACCACACGCGCTCCTGGGCTGAGGAGGCGGGCGGCGGCCCCTGGCCCCGGTCGACCTGGGGTATCTCCGGCTCGGCGTGCCGCCGCCGGGCGAGCTCCGTCATCAGCAGATCACGCTCGTCCGCCGACAGCGACTCATAGGCCTGGAGCAGCTCGTCGTTCACGTCGCTCGGGCCGTCGACACGATCGTTCACGCGGTGTTGCCTCCGTCACTGTGCGGTCCCGGCCTTCACTGTGCGGTCCCGGCCTTCTCCTTCCGTCGAGCGTTGCCACCCCTCTGACGCGCCGCAAGTAGGGGGAAGTCCCGACTGAGATCGGGGATCCGGCGGCGAAATGATCGGCGTGCCCCGCACATTTCCGCCAGGACCGAAATGGAGGCGATCGCCGGATGCGCGTGCGCGCCGACCGATTGATCCTTGCCGCCCTCGTCCTGGCGGTCGTGGTGCTCGGCCTCCTGGCCCTCCGGCCCCTGGAGCCGCGGGACCCGTCCCCGGCCGGCGCGCCCGCCGCCGAGTTCTCCGCCGGGCGTGCGCGCGCCGACGTCCGGGCGATCGCGGCGCGGCCCCATCCGACCGGGTCCGACGCCGCCCGCGCGGTGCGGGCGCACATCGTCGAGCGGCTGCGCGGGCTCGGGCTCGCGCCCCGCGTGCAGTCGGCCGGCACCGCGGCCGGGGCGTCCCGCCGGGACCATCTCGCCGGGAAGGTCGAGAACGTCCACGCCACCGTGCCCGGACGGCGGAGCACCGGGACGGTGATCCTGGTGGCCCACTACGACTCGGCGCCGAAGTCCCCGGGGGCGTCCGACGACGGGATCGGCGTGTCCGCGCTGCTGGAGATCGCGCGCGTCCTGACGGCCGGGCCGCGCCCACGCAACGACGTCGTGCTGCTCTTCACCGACGGCGAGGAGCGGGGGCTGCTCGGCGCCCACGCGTACCTGCACGGCGGGCAGGCGCCGTCCCCGGACCGGTCGGTGGTGCTCAACCTGGAGGCCCGCGGGACGAGCGGCCCGGTGCTCATGTTCGAGACCGGCCCCGGCGGGCGGCGGCTGGTTTCGTCGCTACGCCACGCGCCGCCGTTCACCACGTCGGTCGCGGACGAGGTGTATCGGCGCCTGCCCAACGACACCGATTTCACCGAGTTCCGCGACGCCGGCTTCACCGGGATGAACTTCGCGATCGTCGGCGGAGGCGCCCGCTACCACACCGCCGAGGACAGCATCCGGAACTTCAGCCAGGACAGCCTCCAGGACATGGGGACCGTCGTGCTGGCGGCGACCCGGGAGCTCGCCCGCTCCGACCTCGGCGCCGCCCGGGGGCCGGACGCGGTGTTCTTCACCGTGTTCGGACAGCTCGTGGTCTATCCCGGTTGGCTGGCGCTCCCGCTGGCGCTCGCCGGGATCGCGGCCTTCGCCGCCGCCCTGTGGTGGTCGCGGCGGCGGGAGAGAATCCGGCCGCGGGAGGTCGCGATCGGCGCGGCGTCCCTGCCGCTCCCGCTCCTCGCCTCGGCCGTCGTCGGCTGGGCGGGCTGGACGGTGCTGGCCATGGCGCGTCCCGGCTACGGGACGCTGCCGACCGGCGAGCCCTACCGGGCCGGGCCCCTCGCGGCCGGGCTGGCGCTCCTCGCTGCGGCGCCCGCGCTGGCGTGGATCTTCAAGGCCCGCCGAAGGCTCCGCACCCCGGAGCTCATCGCGACGGTGACCGGCTGGCTCTGCCTCCTGTCCGTGCTGACCGCGCTGGTCGTGCCCGGCGCGCACTACCTGTTCACGCTGCCGGCCCTCGCGGGGACGGTCGCGTTCCTCCCGTTCGCCGTCCGGGGATGGCGGATGGCGGCCGGGGCGCTCTTCGCGGCCACGACGATCGTCCTGGTGGTCCCGTTCGCCGTGCTGCTGTTCCCGGTCCTGGGGCTGCCGCTGGGGATGGCGCCGCTCGTCCTGCTGACGCTCAGCGGGCTCGCCGGTGCTCCGCTGGTCGCCCGGCTGCCCCGTCCTCGGGTCGCCGTCGCGGTCTGCGCGGTCGCGGGGGTGCTCGTCCTCGGCGCGGGAGCCGTCCGTGACACGGCCGACGCGCGGCACCCGGCGCACGTCTCCCTCGCCTACCTCGTGGACGCCGATCGAGGGACGGCCCGGTGGGCGAGCGAATCGTCCGGCCCCGCGTGGGTGGACCGTCGTACGCCCGGCCGCTCCACCAATCTTGAGGACGATTTCCCCGCTCTGCTCGCGCCCGGCGGATACCGCACAGGGCCCGCACCGATCGCGCCGGTGCCCGCACCGGCCGTTTCCAAGGCGACGGTGAAGGACGTGGCGCCGGGCGTCCGGGAGTTCCGGGTCCGGGTGACCATCGGGCCCGGGAAGGCGTCGGTCCTCGGCGTCTACCTCGACGTGCGGCGGCAGACCGTCGAGGCGGCCCGCGTCGACGGCGCCGCGGTGCACGGCGGAAGGAACCGGCCGTTCGCGGACGGCGCCTGGAAATGGGGCGTCGAGTTCGCCGGGCCCGGCGAGCGGGTCGATCTGGCGCTGCGGATCAAGGGCCCCGGGCCCGTCCGCATGCGGCTGACGGCGGAGACCGGCACCGTTCCGGCCGCCGCGCTCGGCACCGCGCTCCCGGCCGACCTGACCTGGTCGGCCATCGATTCCGGTAAGACGCTGGTCGCCCGCACCCACACGCTCTGAGCGTCCGGGTGTCGAGCGCGGGAACGGCTCAGGTGGCGCTGCGGGCGGCGCCGCGCAGCGCGTGGTTGCCGTCGCAGAACGGCTTGAGGGCGGACAGGCCGCACCGGCAGAGCGCGATGGTCTCCCGTCCGGGGTCGATCTCCTCGCGGTCTTTGTCCTGGAGCCTGTAGGCGCCCCGCACGACGGCCGGTCCGTTCTCGTAGACGGTGATCTCGACCGGTGGCTGCTCGTCCGACATGATCTGCTCCTGCTCTCTCTCAGACCGCGGCGAGCTCGTGCAGCGACGTGCCCTCCGCCGCCCACGCGTCGACGACCGTGCGGGCGAACAGGCCCCGGACGTTGAGCGTGGCCAGCGCGCCGACGACGACGCGGTCCCATTCGGCCGGGTAGTCGGCGACGAACGCGCCGCACATGTCGTGGGCGGCCAGCTGCTCGTGGACGGCGTCGGCGAGGACGTGCTCGTCGTAGAACCAGCGCGCCTTCTTCGACGCGCCGACCCGGCCCAGGCCCTCGCTGAAGCGGCGGTTGATGAACGACGAGCCGATCTCGGTCGCCGCGAGGTTGCCGAGAATCCGCCCGCGCCAGCGGCGGTGCAGGCCGAACATCGACCTGAGGTTGTGGATGCTGAGCGCGACGGCCGGGATCCGGTCGACGTACGCCCCGTACTCCGGGTCGAGGTCCAGTTCGGACATCAGGATCGCGTACAGGTCGGCGTGGCTGCGGCCCGGCATTCCGCCGCCGTACTCGTCGGCCTGGATCTCGATCAGCGCGCTCTTGGCGCGGCCGTTCACCCGCGGGATGGCCCACGTGTGGGCGTCGGCCTCGTGCAGGCCGTCGATCGACCGGTGGATCACCATTTCCTTGAACTGCTCGATGGTCGCGTTCTGGTGCATGAACTTCAGCAGCCCGGCCGGGGTGGCGGGGCCGCAGACGTCCATCAGGAACGCGGGCACCCCCTCCGGGGTCAGGCCCTCGGGCGGCCGCACCTCGGCGAGGACGTCCCGGTCGTACACGTCCTCCAGCGCGCCGCGCACGGCCAGCAGCGACGGCTGCCACTCCCACCGCTCGTCGACGCCGTCGAAGCCGTCGTAGGTGAGCCCGTAGCAGGTCCACAAGCTGATCTGGACGTCCTCATCGGACCGGGCGTCCGCGGTGGTCTCAGGGAGCGCGTCGACCAGCTCGGCGAGCTGGGACGGCACCGGTCCGGGTTCGCCGGCCAGGCAGGCGAACAGCCCGGTGCTGACGGGTCCTCGGGGAGCGGGCAGCCGCATGGCGTTCTCCGATCTGATGGGTGACGCCCAATATGCCAACCATTCTTGACATAGGGCTGACCGAACGCTGACGCATTACCGGCCAACCCGCCCAAGCGAACGATCAGAAGCCTCAACGAGCCTTTCTGCAAAGGCGAAGAATTGGGACTCGGCCGACGGACAAAGGCGTCCGTCAGCGCGTCGGCTCGTCCTGCCAGCGTGGGCTCAGCTCGGGCCTGCGGCCTTTGCCGCGGGGGCGGAGGGCATGCCGGGGCCGATCGTGGCCTGGATCTCGGCCGGGTCGTCGACGCGGCCGCAGTGCGCGCACACCGTCTGCTGGGTGATTCCTGAGCCGCACACCGAGTGGGTGTAGATGATCGGCGGCTCCCCGTCGGTCTCCCACCGGTCGCCCCACATGGAGAGCGCCACCAGCGCGGGCGCGAGCGCACGCCCCTTGTCGGTCAGCAGGTACTCGTACAGTGCGGGCTGCTCGGAATACCTGTGGCGCCGCATGATCCCGGCGTCGACGAAGCCGTCGAGCCGGGCCTTGAGGACGTTGGTCGCGATGCCCAGGCCGCGCTGGAAGTCGCTGTAGCGGGTCGCGCCCCCGAACAGGGCGTCGCGAACGATCAGCAGGCTCCAGCGTTCGCCGACCACCTCCAGTGCGCGGGCGATCGAGCACACCTGTGAGTCGTAGGTCTTCCCCAGCATGCACTCGAGTCTACCGGGGGTACTTGCTTCATGAAAGCGTCTAGGTTACGGTGACTTGCATGATGCAAGCGGCTCAGGGTCGGAATTTCACCACGGCCGGCCGAGCGGGCCGAGCAGTCCCGCGCATGAATCGACGACGAGGAGATCTGGAATGATCACGCCGAAACCCGGCAGCATCCTTCTTGGCACCACCCGGCCCGCGGAACTGCGCGACTGGTACCGCAAGGCGCTCGCGCCGGGACACGAAGGCGAAGGGCCGATCGATCTCGGCGGCCTCCTCCTGGTCATCGACCAGCGCGACGACGTCGACGTGAAGAACAACGAGCCGGGCCGGATGATCCTCAACTTCCACGTCGACGACTTCGACGCCGTCGAGGCGCAGCTGCGGGCGGCCGGCGTGGACTGGGTCGTTCCCGTCGCGGACCGCCCCGCCGGCCGCTTCGGGACGTTCGCAGACCCGGACGGCAACTACCTCCAGATCATCCAGTTCAAGCAGGACGCATAAAGTCCTTAGGCAGACGACGCATAAGTCCAGGCGTCGCCGCACGAAACTCATGCCCGGCCAGCAGCCGCCATCCGCTGGCCGGGCACGCGTATTAAAGGCCATCTCCCCGCATCGGCAGGGCCAGGCGATGTCCTGGTGCGGACGTTCGGCGAAACCCGCAGGTCACCCTGGAATGACCGTCTGCGGACAGCCGTCGGCGATGACCCGTCCCCGCACCTGGTGCACGATGAGCGTGCGGAGGACGAAAAGCCGCCTTCCGCACCGCTCCCCCGACAGTCGCGCTTTTCTCTCGAGGCCG
Organism: Actinomadura sp. 9N215; assembly: GCF_044326345.1. Lineage (NCBI taxonomy): Bacteria > Bacillati > Actinomycetota > Actinomycetes > Streptosporangiales > Thermomonosporaceae > Actinomadura > Actinomadura sp. 9N215. The sequence continues at coordinate 231,304 of NZ_JBIRBA010000004.1, forward strand.
GCACGAAGAATCGCCCGGCCAATTTCGCCTGCATAAAACCGCACATGGCCTCGATCACCCATGGCGTTTTCTGGCGAAGCCACCGGATCGTCCGGCATGGCTTGTGAAAGGAGAGGGTCGATGAAGGCACGAATCAAGTGGGGAATGACCGCTCTGGCCACCGCGGCGGCGTTGGTCGCCGTGGTTCCGGGCAACGGCTCAGCCGATACCGTCAAGCTGAACGCCTACGGGATCTCCAGCGACGGCACGCTGATGGCCGGGTTCAAGACCGACAACCCGCAGGTGCTCGACTGGGTGAGAAACCCGGTGGGCCTGGTCACCGACACCTCGCTGATCGGGATCGACTTCCGGGTGCAGGACGGCAAGTTGTACGCCGTCGGCAACTACGGCGGCATCTACACGGTGTCGCTCGACGCGGGATCCGAATGCACCCTCACGAAGGTCTCCCAGCTCACCGTGGCACTGAAGGGCACCTATTTCGGGGTCGACTTCAATCCGGCGGCCGACCGGCTGCGCCTGATCAGCGACACCGGCCAGAACCTCCGGCACGACCTCAACACCAACACCACGGCCATTGACAGCCCCCTGTCCGCCACGAACGTCACTGCCGCCGCCTACACCAACAACGACCTCAACCCCGACACCGCGACCACGTTGTTCGACGTCGGCACCGACACCGACCAGGTCGTCATCCAGTCCCCGCCCAACAACGGCACCCTGGTCGCGACCGGCTCCCTTGGCGTGAACGCGGGGCCCAACGCCGGCCTCGACATCTACAGCGACCTCAGCAAGGGCAAGACGATCTCGAACTCGGCCTTCGGGACCTTCGTCCCGGCCGGCGGCGGCGCCACCTTCTACACCGCCGATCCGCTCACCGGCGCGGCCACCCCGGTGGGCAGATTCCCTCTCGCCATCACCGACGTCGCCATCGCACTCGACCCGAGCTGACTCCCACCGGACGACCGCCACGGTGAGCCCGCCCCGACCTGCGGGCCGGGCTCACCGCCCGGCCCGGCCCTGCCCTGCGTTCCATGAGCAGCGCGGACCCCGACGTCCAACGGCCGTGCGCGGGTTCCAGGCCACCGGTCAGCCGAGCTGCCCGGACAGGCCGACGATGATCAAAGCGGCAGGCCCGCGCCTGCCGCTTCGTGATCGACGTCCGCACCCGTTGAGCGCCGCTCGGGTGCGTGTTCCGATTACGGGCACTGCTTCCAGGAGTAGTGGTAGGTCGTCTCGATGCTGCCGTCGGCGGAGTCCATGCCGATGTAGCTGACCTGCGACGCGTCCGACGTCCCCTGGTCGGCTCGTACTTCCGTGTTGATGTTGAAGTTCCGCTGCTCACCGCAGGGTGACCACACGAGCTGGGACACGTCGACGCGGTCGGTGTTCTGCCAGTTGTCCTCGAAGGGGCCCGCCAGGGAATGCGAGAACTCCCTGGTGTTCGGATCGCCCTGGAAGTAGTAGCCGGCGAGCTGGGTGGCGCTCGCGCCCTTCTGCAATGAGGCGTAGCCGCGGTAGTCCGTCGACGAGACGGCGTAGGTGAAGCCCTGGGGGACGTGCACTCTGAGGTTGATCTGGCAGTTCTTGCGGTCGTCGGTGGGCGCGGACGAGCCGCCCGTCTGGGCGACGTACTTGCTGTACGTGACCGTGAAGGCGTCGTTGTCGTCCGACAGGGCGATCGCGGCGGTGCCGGGCGGGCATCCGGTGCCGTTGACGGTCGCGATGTCGATGGTGACCCCCTTGGGGCCGTGTTCGAGCAATTGCTCGGACGCGGCGGCGGGGGCGACGGACACCGCGGTCATGGCGAGCGCGGCGGCGGCAGAAATTGCGATCCCTTTACGCATGCGATTCCCCTGCTCGAAACTAGATTTTCCGCTGTAGGTATGGATTGAACGGATCGTCAAATGGCTACATGCTTAAGATCTGGACGAATGGTAACCTCAATGGTTAAGTAGTGTCAATCAAGTGTTTTCAACATTTCGATTCACTTGAACTGACAGGCGAGAGGCGTCTCGGCCGGCTTGATCATCGATTATCGAGCGGCAGTGTCGACTCTTTGACAAAGCATCGTTCCAACAGGCGTTCCGTGCGCCGCGCAGGACGACGGGCGGGCGGTACGCGCATCCGCGAATGGCCGGAAACGGTCGGCATGGTTTCGCTCCGGCGCCGTCCACGACCCCGGGGCATGGCCGGAAAGTACCTCCCGATGTCATTCATGACACTCGGCGAGGCGGTGCCCGGTCGGCCAGGCTGGCCTCATGAGAGCAGAGCAGAACACGCCAGACCACGTGTGGTCCGCCGTCCAGGACGCCCCCATCCGCGAGCTGTTCCCAGGTATCCGCGCGCACCCAGGTACCTCGCACGTCCCGCGGACGACGGCGGGCTGCACGCTGTTCCTCCTCTACCCGGAGGGTTAGAGGTGGTGGCTGCGGTGTATTGCGGGCGTATCGAAAACCGCATACGCCGTCGCAACGGCCCTCCGCCTTCAGTGAAGGCATGGAACACAGCGCATCACGCCCCGCTCTCGCCGACCGGGGCCCTGATCACGGCCCGACCCTCGCGCGGTAGTCATGGCGGATCCATCCATGGCGATCAAAGTGCGCGTCCTGGCGGCCGTCACCCGGCTCGTCGCGGTGTTGCTGGTGCCGGTCGCGTGCTGCCGCGCACCGGGCCGGGCCCGCTTCCTGGCCTGCCAGTGGGCGCTCGGGCTGCGCTTCCCCGCCGAGGACCTGCGCGGGCTGGCGCCGGAGGCGCTGGCGGCGTTCACGCACGCGCGGGCCGAGGCGTTCTGGCGCGACGGGCAGCTGATCGGCCTCACCTCGGGATACCGCGACCCGGCCGAGCAGCACCGGATCTTCGCCGCGGAGGTGCGGCGCACCGGTTCGGTGTCCGCGGCGCGGCGCCGGGTGCTGCCGCCGCAGGAGTCCAGCCACGTGCGGGGGCTCGCGCTCGACGTCCGGCCGACCGAGGGCGCGCGGTGGCTCGAACGGCACGGCGGACGGTACGGGCTCTACCGCGTCTACGACAACGAGTGGTGGCACTTCGAGTACCGCACGGTCGAACCGGTCCGGCTGCCGCATCCGGACGCCGCGGCCTGGCCGCCTGAGCACGGCGCCGTGTACGGACTGTGCCGGACCTACGGCGATGACTCCTGGCATTACGGGCTGCGCCCCGGTGCCGCCGGCGACGGCCGCCCGCCGATGTTCGCGGATCCGGCCGAGGACCCGAGGTCGCGGCCGTGAGCCGGGTCCCGGTCGCGCTTGAGCGGCGGTCGGGCGCCGTGCGGCCGCCGACCCTGCAGACGCTGCCGGTGGCGGTGACCGCGAACGTGGCCAGGGTCCGCGCGCGGACCGCGAGCACGATCATGGCGGTGGTCAAGGCCGACGGCTACGGTCACGGCGCCGTCACGGTCGCCAGGGCCGCCGTCGCCGCCGGCGCCGGGTGGCTCGGGACGACGAGCGTCGCGGAGGCCTGCGCGTTGCGCGCCGCGGGGCTGGCGGTGCCGATCCTCACCTGGCTGCACCCTTACGGGATCGACGCCGAGGCGGCGGTGGCCGCAGGCGTCGACGTGGCGGTCGGGTCGGTGGACGAACTCGACGCGCTCGTCGCGCGAGCCCCCTCGACGGTGCGGGTCCATCTGCACATGGACACCGGGATGTCGCGGGGCGGCTGCCCCCGCGGGCAGTGGGACGAGCTCATCGGTCTCGCTCAGCGCGGTCAGCAGATCGGGAGGGTCAGCGTCGGGGGCGTCATGGGGCATCTCGCGCTGGCCGATCGGGCCGACCCCGCGGCGAACGCGGCGGCGGTCGCCGGTATGCGCGAGGCGCGGCGGGCCGTCCGGGCGGCGGGGCTCGGGACGCCGCCGGCGCATCTCGCGGCCACGTCGGGGACGCTGACCGACCCGGCGACGCATTTCGACATGGTCCGGGTCGGCGCCGGACTGGTTGGCATCGACCCCTCGGAGACCGTGGAAATGCGCGGCGCGTCCCGTCTGACCGCGACGATCGTGCATACGACGGCGGCCGCGGCCGGGACGCCGGTCGGCTACTCCGGCGCGTACGTCACCGATCGCGCGACCCATCTGAGCGTCCTGCCCGTCGGGTACGCCGACGGGATCCCGCGGGAGTGCTCGTCCCAGGCGGGCGTTGAGATCCGCGGGCGCCGTTTCCCGGTCGTGGGACGCGTCTCGATGGACCAGATCGTGATCGACACCGGCGCCGCGTCCTTCCCCGCCGGCACGACGGCGACCGTCTTCGGCCCGGACGGGGGCGCGACGCCGTCCGTCCAGGACTGGGCCCGCTGGGCCGGGACCATTCCGCACACCATCGTCACCGGCATCGGACCGCGCGTGAAAAGGACGACCGCCTGAAGGAAATGCGCTGAAAGGAACACCGCTTGAGAAGAGCAGCGCGCGAAAAGGACCAGCGCTTGAAAGGAGCCGAGTGTGAGACGACCGCCGCATGAAGGGGAGCAGCGCATGAACGGGAGCAGCGTGCGAAGGGGAGCAAAGCGTGAAAGAGAGCAGGGTGTGATGCGGCGGGTCGTGGTGATCGGGGGCGGGGCCAACGCCGAGCATGACGTGTCCCTGAGCACGGCCGCTGCGGTCGCGGGGGCGCTGCGTTCCGGCGGATTCGACGTCGAGGAGCTGACCATCGGGCGCGACGGGACGTGGCGGCGCGGAGCCGACGCGCTCGGGTCGCGGGCGATCGGGTCCCTGGCTGCGGCGCTGGGCGTCATCGAGGGCGCCGACGCCGTCTTCCCCGCGGTGCACGGCCCGTCCGGCGAGGACGGGACGCTCGCGGCGTTGTGCGCCCTGGCGGACACGCCGATGGTCGGCTCGGGGCTGCGCTCCGGGGCGCTCGGCATGGACAAGTGGGCGACCAAGCTCGTGGCGCAGGCCGTCGGGATCCGCACCGCTCCCGGACGGCTGGTCGCGGCGGCGGACGTCGACGGCGTCGAGTTCGAGGCGCCCGCGGTGGTGAAGCCGGTCTCGGCCGGGTCGAGTTACGGGGTCGCCCTGGCCCGCGACGCGTCCGGGCTACGCGACGCCCTGCGCGACGCGGCGCGGTTCGACGACCGGATCCTGGTCGAGGACGTCGTCGAGGGCCGGGAGATCGACGTGGGCGTGCTGCGTGAGGCCGGCGGACGCCGATGGGCGGCGCCGCCGCTGGAGATCCACGCCGACGGCCTGTTCGACACCCGGTCGAAGTACGACGGTTCGGCCCGGTTCAGCGTGCCCGCCGACCTCGGCGGCGCGGACCTGGCGGCCCTGACCGGGGCGGCGCTGCGGATGTTCGACGCGCTCGGCTGCGCCGGGGTCGCCCGCGTCGACTTCTTCCTCACCGAGCACGGACCCGTCCTCAACGAGATCAACACCATGCCGGGAATGACGGCCCACTCCCAGGTGCCCAGAATGTTCGCCGCCGCCGGACTGACCTACGAACAGTTGGTCGCACGCCTGGTCGACGCCGCCACGGTCCCCCGGACCCACCGGCCCGAGGAGCTGAGCGTCTGAGGCCATGATCCCGCCGACCCGGGAAGGCCGCGTGGACGCGAACGGCGGTGGAGATCATGGCCGCCGCGGCGGGGGCGTCCGCTTCGCATATGCCGACGATAGGTCGTCTTGCATACCCTGCGTGTATGCGCGTGCTGATCGTGGAGGACGAGCCCTACCTGGCCGAAGCCGTCCGGGACGGTCTGCGGCTGGAGGCCATCGCCGCGGACATCGCCGGCGACGGCGACGCCGCCCTGGAGATGCTCAGCGTCAACTCCTACGACCTGGCGGTCCTGGACCGTGACATCCCGGGCCCGTCCGGCGACGAGGTCGCGCAGCGGATCGTCGCCTCCGGCAGCGGGATCCCGATCCTCATGCTCACCGCGGCCGACCGGATCGACGACAAGGCCTCGGGGTTCGGGCTCGGCGCCGACGACTACCTCACCAAGCCGTTCGAGCTCCGGGAGCTCGTCCTGCGGCTGCGGGCGCTGGACCGGCGGCGCGCGCACGCCAGGCCCCCGGTCAGCGAGATCGCGGGCCTGCGGCTCGACCCCTTCCGGCGGGAGGTCTTCCGCGACGGTCGCTACGTCGCGCTCACCCGCAAGCAGTTCGCGGTGCTCGAGGTCCTCGTCGCCGCCCAGGGCGGCGTCGTCAGCGCCGAGGAGCTGCTGGAGCGGGCTTGGGACGCCAACGCCGACCCCTTCACCAACGCCGTCCGCATCACCGTCTCCGCCCTGCGCAAACGGCTCGGCGAGCCGTGGCTCATCGCCACCGTGCCCGGCGTCGGCTACCGCATCGACCCCGGAGACGAGCCCGATGACGACCCCGTCCGCCCGGGTGACACTCATGAATAGACAGCCGGGGCTCAGCGCCCGGATGAAGCTCACCCTCAGCTACGCCGCGTTCCTCCTGGTCGCCGGCACGCTCCTGCTGGCCGTGGTGTGGGTGTTCCTGCTGCGCTACGTACCCGACGGCACGATCGACGTCGGCCCGTGGCGCGGCCCGCGCGGCGGGGAGCCTTCGCCGCCGTTCATCCCCAACCGCTCCGACCTCCAGCGCGCCTTCGTCCCCCGCGCGCTCCAGGCGCTGGGCTTCCTCCTGGTGTTCGGGCTCCTGGGTGGGTGGATCCTCGCCGGCCGGATGCTCGCGCCGCTCACCCGGATCGCGGACGCGGCGCGGCTCGCCGCCAACGGGTCGCTGTCCCACCGGATCCGCCTGGGCGGCTCCAACGACGAGTTCCGCGAACTCGCCGACGCGTTCGACATCATGCTCGAACAGCTCGAATCCCACGTCGCCGAACAGCAGCGGTTCGCCGCCAACGCCTCCCACGAGCTGCGCACCCCGCTGGCGATCTCGCGGACGCTGCTGGACGTCGCCCGCAACGACCCGGCGCGGGACCAGGGCGAGGTCCTCGACCGCCTGCACACCGTCAACACGCGGGCGATCGACCTCACCGAGGCCCTCCTGCTGCTCAGCCGCGCCGACCGGCAGAGCTTCACCCGCGAGCCGGTCGACCTGTCCCTCATCGCCGAGGAGGCCGCCGAGACGCTGCTCCCCTTCGCCGAGCACCGTCAGATCACGGTGGAGGTCACCGGCGAGAGGGCGCAGACCGTCGGCTCCGAGGCGCTCCTGCTGCGGATGGTGACCAACCTCGTCCAGAACGCGATCGTGCACAACCTTCCCGCCGGCGGCTCCGTGACGGTCCACACCAGGGCGCTGCACGACGCGAGCGTGCTGCAGGTCGAGAACACCGGGCATCGGGTCCCTGAGGAACTGGTACCGACCCTTACCGAGCCATTCCAGCGCGGAACACAACGCATTCGCACCGACCAGCACGCCGGTGTCGGGCTCGGGCTGGCCATCGTGCAGAGCATCGTCCGGGCGCACGGCGGAACCCTCGATCTCGCGCCCCGCCTCTCTGGGGGCCTCCTCGTCACGATCCGGCTCCCCCACCAGCCGCAGGCGCCGTCCCCGAACGGGTTCCACTAGATCGACGGGGTGTATCGCGGGCGTATCGAAAATCGCATACGCCGCCACAACAGTTCTCCCTCTTGGGTGGAGCCACGGACCACGCGGTCCGTGCCGGGGGCATGGCGCCCCGGCTTCCGAAGGTGACCACAAAGAGGAGAAACACGTGCCCGTTGACGGAGGATGGAACCGGCGTTCGCTGCTCCGCGGCGCCGCCGTGGTGGCCGGCGCCGCCGCGACCGCACCGCTGCTGGGCAAGGCGGCCACGGCGCACGCCGGCCCCGGCGACGCGGACGACGCGGACGCGTTGTTCCGGGCCGGGGAGTTCGAGCGGGCCGGCCGCGCCTACGAGGAGATCCTGAAAAAGGACCCAAAGAACGTGCACGCGGCCCGCCGGCGCGGCTATGTCGGGCTGCTGAGCAACAGATTCCCCGAGGCCGAGAAATATCTCACGATGGCCCTCGGGCTGGCGCCCGGCGACAAGGAGGCCAGCCAGTTCCTGGCCGACTGCTACACCCGGCAGGACAAGTTCTCTCTCGCCGTCCCGCATTGGCAGGCGGCGGGCGAGGACGTCTACGCGAAATGGTTCGCGGCGTTCCGCGGCGAGCCGTACCAGGTCCACGGCGACACAGGACGTGTGCCGTGGCGGCAGATGGACCCGTTTCCGCTGCTGGAGGGCTCGATCAACGGCGGACCGCCGAAGAACTTCATGTTCTACACCCGCGTCGCGTGGCTGGGCGTTTCCGCGAGGACGGCCAAGGAGGCCGGGCTGAGCGCCGTCGCCAGCCAGAAGATCGAGTACGCGGGCCGCACCATCTGGATGTACTTCGGGGTGCTGGGCTCCTTCAAGCTCGGCGGCATCGAGCTGCGCAACATCCCCGTGCAATGGTCGGACGACGCGGACGCTCCCACCCACGACGGAATCATCGGCACGTGGATCCTGTACCACTTCCTGACCACGGTCGACTATGCGGGCCGGTCGCTGATCCTGCGCCGCCGGACTCCCGAGACGGCCAGGAAAGCACGCGCCGACGCCGCCCGCGCGGGCGTCAAGCCGCTGCCGCTGTGGCTGGCCCGTGAGCACCTGCTGCACAGCCAGGGCAGCATCGCCGACTCCGGGACGAAGGTGGTGGCCCTGGACATCGGCGGAACCGGAGAACAGGTCGCGGGCATGTCCGTGGAAACGGCCGCACAATTGCGGGTCCGCACCGACTACGAGCGCCCGCTGGAGGCTTATGCCGGTGGTCAGCCGGTCATCAGCTACCCCTGCTACCCGAAGGAGGTCCGCCTCGGCGACGCCGCCGCCAAGAACGTCTACTGCTACGCGGACAAGGGCGGCGGGACCGGCGGCTTCGCGTCCGCGGACGCCCAGGGCAACGCCGCCCTGGCCGGCGCCGCAGAGGCCGGTGGGCCCGGCGACTTCGGGTTCGACGTGCTGGGCCACTTCTCCCACAGCTTCTACAAGCCCTACAACGTCACCCTCGACTTCACCGGCATGAACCTCTACATCGCCCACGGCAAGGCCACCTGAGGCGGGACGTCGCCGAAGGCGGCGCGTGGCCCGAGTCCTCGCCACCGAGGGCTCGGGCCTCGTTCCCAACGACTCGCTGGCCGGTCACATCCGGGTGACCTGGGCCCGCGACCGCACGTTGAGCTTGCGCAGCACCTTGGCGACGTGCTGCTCGACGGTCCGCGTCGACAGGACGAGCGCGTCGGCGATCTGCCGGTTGGTGTGGCCCAGCGCCACCAGCCGGGCCACCTCGCTCTCCCGGGGCGAGAGCTGGTCGCCGTAGCCGCGGCGGCCACGGCGCGACGGCAGGACGACGCCGTGACCGCGCAGCACCCGGCGGCAGCGCGCCGCGTCCCGGGACGCGCCGAGCGCCGCGAACTCGTCCACGAGCACGATCAGCTCCCGGATGCCGCCGCCCATGGTCATCCGGCACCGGGCCGCCGCCTCCGCGGCGAGCGCCGCATGGTACGGCTGCGGCAGGGCGGAGTAGGCCGCACAGGCCGCGCCGAACGCCTCGGCCGCGTCCGCCATGGAGTCGCGGGCCGCGGCGAGGATGCCCCGGCAGGCGGGGAGCGCGGCGGCGGCGAGCGGGGCGTCCCGTCCGGCGATGCCTTCGGCGAACTCCTCGGTCACCCGCTCGGCCTCCACGCGGGCGCCCGCGCGGACCAGGGCCGCGACGGACATCGGGGCCAGGTCGCCGGCCCACACCCAGATGCCCTTGGCGCGGATCCGGGCGATGCCCCGCCGGGCCTCGGCCACTCCCTCGTCGAGCTCGCCGCGCGCGGTGTGGAGGCGGGCCATCGCACCCGAGGCGGTGGCGAGGACCGTCGCGGGCGCGTTCCGGGGGCGGGCGAGCCCCGCGGCGTCCAGTTCCGCGGCGGCGGTGCGCCAGTTGCCGAGCGCGGCGGCCAGCAGGCCGAGCACGAGGTGGGCTTCCGCCGCGATGCTGGACACGCCCTGGACGATCTCCAGCGTCCGCCGCGCCCGCTCGGCGAGCCCGTCCCAGCGGCCCGCGGACCAGTCGAGGCGCAGCGCCGTGCCCTCCATCATCCCCTCGACGAACGGGGCGCCGCATTCGGCGGCGAGCCGTCCGCCCTCGGTGCGGAACCGCTGCGCCCGCGCGTAGTGGCCGAGCCAGGCGGCGGCGTCGGCGAAGTTCCCGCAGGCGCGCGCGGTCTGCCTGCGGTCGGTGTCGACGCCCGCGCCGTCGATGAGCGCCTCGGCACGTTCCCACACGGCCGGGTCGCCCGCGATCATCAGCAGCGCGAGGTGGTTGCCGCGTACCGCCGTCCGCACGGCGGGGTCGGGCTCCAGGGCCGCCAGTTCCTCGGCACGCTCGATCCACCGCCGGTAGACCCGGAACGGATGGACGTCCCAGCTCGGCATCGCCAGCGCCGCCATCCCCCGCGCCGCCAGCGCCGGACGCTCCCGCAGCTCCTCCACGGCGGTCTCGGTGCAGATCCGGCCCGCCTCGTAGTCGCCCATCTGGTTGTAGAGCAGCAGCCCCAGGTTCAGCCTGATCTCCCCGCGGACGGCGTCCGGGATGTGCTCGTCCCGGACGACGGCCCGCAACAGCTCGACGGCCCGGCGGTTGGTGAGCCCGAGCACCGCGTCCCGGCTGAACTCGACCGCGATCCTGGCGCGTTCCTCCCGTCCGAGACGGGGGTCGGACAGCAGTTCTTCCAGCAGTTCCACGGCGACCGCCAGATCGCCCATCTCCCGCGCGGAGGCCGCGGCGGCCTCGGCGTAGCGCTGCCACTCCGCCACCATCCCGGCCTCTCTCGCGTGGTAGGCGAGCTGGACGAGCGGCCGCGGCTCCTCGTCCGCCAGCGCGCGCACCGCCTGCCGGTGCAACCGGCACCGGTCCGGACCGGGCAGCGCGGAATAGACGGCCCGCTGGGCCAGCGCGTGCCGGAACCCGTACCTGTTCTTGGCCCACTCGTACAGCACCCCGGCGAGCAGCGCCTCGCGGACGGCCGACGAGCAGTCCGCGGACGACGGACGTCCCTCCGGCGCGCAGCCCATGACCGCCCCGATCAGCGCCTCCCCCGCCGGCAGGCGAAGCACCGAGGCGGCACGGACGGCGTCGGCCGCCGCGGGCGAGAGCAGTCTCATCCGATCCGCGATCGCCTCCTGGAGCAGCGTGGGCACCTCCATCCCGTCGAGCACCCCGACGTCCCCCGCCGACTCGGCCCGCACCGAGGCGGGCAGGGCCCGGACGACCTCCTCCACCACGAACGGAATGCCCGCACTGCGCCGGTGCAGTTCCTGGGCGAGATCCATCGCCGCCTCGGGAGCGCCGGTGACCGCGGCGAACAACCCGCGGACGCCCTGCACGTCGAGCGGACGGAGCGGCAGGAGCAGGGCCGTGGTGCCGGGAGGGTGCCGGAAGGCGCGTCCCAGCGGCAGCCGGTCACCCGACAGATCCTCCGGACGGTAGCTGAGCACCGCCGACAGGCCGGCGGGCGGATCGTCCACCAGGAACCGCAGCAGATCCCGGGTGCCGTCGTCGGCCCAGTGCAGATCCTCCACGACCATCACGGTCTCGCCGAGCGCGTCCAGCAGCGCATGGACGGCGCGGAACACCCGGTGCTCGCGGGCGCGGACGTCCTGCAGCGGCTCCGGCGCGGGCGGCAGCCGGTCGGCGAGCTCGGGCAGGTAGGGGCGCAGCGCACCGCAGACCGGGCTGAGCCCGGCGACCTGGTCCATGGGGAGGTGCCGCAGCAGTTCGAACACGGGCCCGTACGGGAACGGCTCGCGGAGCGGATGGCAGCGGCCGAGCAGGATCACGCGGTCCCGGACCGGCGGATGCCGGAGCGCCTCGTGGATCAGGCGGGACTTGCCGATCCCGGCCTCTCCCTCGACCAGCGCGACGGCGGGAGGACGGGCCACGGTTTCGAGCAACGAGTTCAGCTCGCCCGTACGGCCGATCAGAACGGGCGCGGCCGGGGTGCGAATGAGCGGGGGATTCATGGACGACTCCGGCGGGTGACGCCGCGGCAGGGACTGTGGCGGGGGGATTGGCAGCCGGTCACCGCGGTGACAGTGAAGTTAAGTCTTGTACCGGTCCGCGACAACCCCGCAACCCAAAATCCCTGGCCCTCGGCCCGTGGCGCCGGAGGGTTCGCCCGCACCCTGCGGTCCGCACAAAACGGCGTGTGTCCTCGCCGGTTTCCTGGCGAGGACACACGCCGTCTCGGGGTGCGGTGGGTGCGGCATTCACGCGCCGCGGAACGTTCAGTCGATGGGGACCAACGTCGTCTTACCCTTCTGGATGCCGCACATGGACGGGGCCATGACCTCCTGGGCACTGCCCCAGCCGGCGCACCGGTAGCTGCTGTGCCCGTACCAGTCGTGGCCGAACTCGTGCGCGGCGAGCAACCTCTGGTCTCTGACGCCGCCCATGTACAGCGCGATGCGCTGGCCCTGGCCCCAGTTGCAGCCGACGATCCGTCCGCCGCCGCCGCAGTCGGTGATGTAGCTGTTACGGCACTCCACCGGGGTCCCGCCGCTCTGGTCGAGCCCCTTCCACGCGGCCGCGCCCTGGGCGATCGTCGCCGCGTACTGCTGGCACGACGCCTGGAGGCGGTAGCTGCGGTCACTCGGGACGGGCCAGCCGCCGGGCGGGGGCTCCATGAGCGTGGAGCCCGACGCTTCGAGTTCCTCGGCGGTGATTCCGTGCGCCTCGCCGGCGTGCGCCTTGGCGCCGTGCGTCTTGGCGGTCTCGTGCGACGCGGCGTCGCCGTGACCGCTCGGGGTGAGATCGGCCTGCGCGGGGGCGCCCATCACGACGACGGCGGCGACCGTCAGCGCGGCCAGTCCAGATCTCCTCAGCCGTGTGCTCGGCATGAGCCTCTCCTCCATGGGGGGTTGGGGGTGTACCTCCCGGCGGCTGGCAGCCACCGGGACACACGGTCAATGGAGGAGGAGGGAGAAGCAATCCAGGAATCGAAAGATAGGTCTACGTATTCAATGACCGCCCTGGTCAGACGTTTCAGGGCGCGGCGGCGAAAGGACAGTGGCCGCCCTCGTCAGCATAGGCGGGTTCCGGCGCCCGCCGAATCAGGAAACGATTTCGGGCCGGAGTCTCTTCGGGCCGGTCCGTGGCGGTTCAGTGGTGGCACGGATGTCACCGCCGTCCGCCGGGGGACACGATCAGGACGTTCGACCCGTCACCGGCCGACGAAACAAGGAGAAGGCAATGCGACGTGTCATCAACTCGACCTACATGTCGATCGACGGCGTCGTCCAGGAGCCCCAGCGCTGGACGTTCGGCTACCGCAGCGAAGACGCCGCACAGTACGCGCAGGACCTGCTGTTCGACGCCGACGCGCTGATCATGGGACGCCGGACCTACGAGGTCTTCTCCGGGGCATGGCCGAAGATGACCGACGACACCGGCATGGCCGACCGCATGAACGCCCTGCCGAAGTTCGTCGCGTCCGACACGCTGACGAACCCGGCCTGGAACAACACCACGGTCACCGGGGTCGACGCCTTCCCGAGCCTGGTCCGCGACCTGAAGGACAAGCCGGGGCAGAACATCGTGCAGTACGGGTACGGCCCCTTGACGACCGCCCTGATCCGCGAGCGTCTCCTCGACGAACTGCACATCTGGCTGCACCCGCTCTTCTGCGGCGGCACCGAGCCGGGCGACCTCATCTCGCACCACGCGATCGACGCCAAGTTCCATCTCGCCGACGTGCGGCACTACGACTCCGGTGTGGTCATCCTGAACTACCAGCCGGTCTGATCCGGACCCCGCCGCCGCGAGGTGGGGCGGCGGGTGCCGTCAGGGAGGTGATGACGGCACCCGCCGGGGAGGTCAGGTCCGGAACGGGCCGGTCACGCAGTAGGTGATCCCGCCGGACGACGACCCGGACGTGCCGCGCTGGGACGAGAAGTACAGCCGGTTGCCCGCCGGGGTGAACGCGGGACCGGCGATCTCCGACGACGACTGCCCGTTGATGCGCAGGAACACCGAGATCTTGTCGTCCGGGGTGATCAGGCAGATCTCCATGTTGCCGCCGTCCTCGGCGACGTACAGGTCGCCGAAGGTGGAGCCCGTGATGTTGTCGACGCCGGTCAGCGGGGCCGGCCCCGGGTTGACGAGGTTGTCGTCGTAGGCCAGCTCGTAGGTGCTGTTGGCCAGGTTGAGCTGCCAGACGCGGTTGTCGCCCTTGGTCGTGAACCAGACGTTGTCGCCGGCGTAGTGGCAGCCCTCACCGCCGTTGAAGATCTTCATGCCCGAGACCTGGTCGCGGGTGGGGGTGGGCGAGCCGTCCGGGTCGGGGACCGTTCCCCAGGTGAACGAGCCGCTGGTGGCGGTTCCGGCCTTGAGGACCTGGAGGGTGCCCGACGACAGTTCGCCCCAGGTGGTCGGGACGAAGCGGTAGAGCCCGCCGTCGCTCTTGTCCTCGGTGAGGTAGACGACCTGGCGGACCGGGTCGGCCGCCGCGGCCTCGTGGTTGAACCGTCCCATGGCGTCGCGGCGCACGGCGGCGCCGCCGAACGGGAAGGTCTCGTACACGTAGCCGGTGTCGACCTCCTCGCAGGACAGCCAGGTGTTCCACGGCGTCTTGCCGCCGGCGCAGTTGCGGTTGGTGCCGGACAGGATGGAGTACGCGGACGTGACGGCGCCGCTGGAGTTGAACCGCAGCGCCGAGCATCCGCCCCCGCCCGAGCCGATCTCCGCGTTGGACACGTAGATCCAGCCGCTGCCGTCGGCGAAGCAGGCGCCGCCGTCCGGGGCGTTGTGCCAGGTGTAGGAGGTGCCGCTCACCGTCTGGCTGGAGCGGGCGACGATCTGGCTGGTGAAGCCGGGCGGCAGCTGGATGCCGTTGGCGTCGGCGGCCTGGAGGGCGCCGTAGGGGCCGGGGCCGAGCTGGGCGGGCGCGGCGAGGGCGGCGCCCTCCCACAGGGTCCCGGAGAACGCGATGGCTCCGGCTCCCGCCACCGAGGTGCGGAGGAACGTGCGACGTTTCATCGGAGGTGTCTCCTTCGGGGGGTCGAGACGATCCGTTGCCGCGGCGTCGCCCAGTGTAAGGAGACGGAATGAAATTACCGTCGCATCCGAGATGAACACGATCTGGATCGAATATGACCGATTTCACCAATAACCGGGTACCCGATCATTCGACCGACCCGCCAATTCTTAAAAGGTTGGAGCAGCTCCAGTAAATGGACTTCCCGCAGGATGTGACCTGGGTCGTCTTGGCAGACCACAGGCCCGTCCGCGCTCCCGGATTTCTCCTGAACCTTGGTCGCTCCCATCGAATGGCTCCAAATTCAAGAGCCATCAGCGACCCGCCGCCCGGACATTTATCGGTCGGCTCGTCCTCCCCCGGCCGCGGACCCGCCGGTTCGGACGGGTGCGGCGCCGGGCGAGGCCGTGGTGCGGGGGGTTGTGGCCTCGCCCGGCGGGTTCAGGGACGGTGTGAGGTGTGGGCCTCGCCCGGCGGGCTCAGGGACGGCCGGCGCCGACGGGGACCCGGTCCGCCGGCGGGGGCGGGACGGACTGCGGCACGCGCAGCAGGCGGGCGGCCCAGCCGGGCAGCCACCAGTTCCACCGGCCCATGACCGCCACCAGGGCGGGCACGAACAGCGCCCGGATCAGGGTGGCGTCCAGCAGGATGCCGAGCCCGAGACCGGTCGCGATCATCTTGAGTTCGAGGTCGGGGGCCGAGGCCATCGAGACGAACGCGAGGAAGAGGATCAGCGCCGCGCTGGTCACCAGCCGTCCGGTGCGGCCGAGGCCCTCGACGATCGCCTCGGTGGTGTTGCCCGTCCGGTCGTACTCCTCCCGCATCCGGTGCAGGATGAAGACCTCGTAGTCCATGGACAGGCCGTAGAGGAACGCGAAGATCACCAGCGGGATGAAGGCGGTGATCGTCCCCGTCGGCTCGATGTCCCAGAGCTGCTGGGAGCCGTGGCCCCGCTGCCAGATCAGGACCATCGCGCCGAGGATCGCGGCCACCGAGAGCAGGTTCAGCAGCACCGCCTTCAGCGGCAGGATCAGGGACCTGAAGGCGCGCGCCAGGAACAGGTACGTGAAGACGGCGATGATCGTGAGCATCAGCGGGAACGCGCCGTAGACGGAGTCGGTGAAGTCGATGTCCTCCGCGGTGGCGCCGCCGACCCGTGCGCCCGGCGGGACGGCGTCCCTGAGCCGCTTGACGACCTCCTTGCCCTCGTCGGAGCCGCCCTCCTTGACGGGAACGACGGTGACCAGCGAGGTTCCGTCCCGCCGCAGGGACGGGTCGTCGACCACCGTCCACACGCCCTTGACCCGGGCCAGCTTCTCGACCGCCGCGTCCGGGCTGCTCCCGGGCAGCAGGACGTCGATCGGCGTGAACATCCCCGAGGGGATCCCGGACCGGTCGAGCGCGGCGCGTCCCTCGGCGGCCGTGCCCGACCCGGCGTAGGCGTCGCTCTCGGGCTTGCCGAGGTGGAGGTCCAGCGCGAGGAGGGAGAGCCCGGCCAGCGCGGCGCCGGACACCACCAGCGCGACCCACCGGAAGCGGACCACGCCGCGCGCCCAGCCCGTCCAGCCGCGACCCGCGGAGACGTCCTTGCGCAGCCGCGGCCAGTCGAGCCGCTCGCCGACGGTGGCCAGCACGATCGGCAGCAGCGTGAGCACCGCGAGAACGCTCAGGAGCGGGATCAGCATGCCGCCGTAGCCCACGCTGCGCAGGAACGGCACCGGCAGGACGACCATCGCCACCAGGCCGATCGCGACCGCGAACCCGCTGAACAGGACGGCCCGCCCGGAGGTGTTCATGGCCGCGCGCACCGCGTCCTCGCTGGACGCCCCGCGGTTGATCTCCTCGCGCCACCGCGTGACCAGCAGCAGCGAGTAGTCGATCGCGACGCCGAGCCCGATCAGCGCGACGATGAACTGCACGATCACGCTCACCTCGACCATCCCCGCCAGCCCGTAGACGGCCAGGAACGAGGTCAGGATGGACGCCGCCGCGATCAGCAGCGGCACGAGCGCGAGGAACGAGCCGAACACGAACGCCAGCACGATCAGCGCGCCGAGCCCGCCGACCAGCGTCTCGACGAGGACCCCCGGCCCTTCGCTCTCGCTGCCGCCGCCTTCGAGCGCGTCCATGCCGGTGACCTTCAGCTGCGCTCCTGGAGGCAGTTCCGGACGCATCGCCGCGGTCAGGGGGCCGCTCAGGTCGGGGGCGTTGGGGCCCGCGTCCGGGGTGGCCTTGGGGAACACGAGCCCGACCGTGATCCGCCCGTCGGCGCTGACCAGCCGCCGGTCACCGGTCGTGGCGAACGAGACGGCCCGGCCCTGCACGGCCTTGGCGCCCGCCGCGAAGGCCTTGCCGACGGACTCCGGCCCGGTGCCGCCGGGGAGGGTGATGACCGGGACGAGCGGCCGGCCCGCGCCACCGGTGCCGTAGGTGTCGACAATCGCGCTGTTGGCCAGCTGGGCGTCCTGGCCCGGCTGGTCGAAGCCCTCACTTAATCGGTCGCCCAGCTGCAGCGTCGCGAACACGCCCGCGATAGAAGCGGCCAGCCAGAGCAAGGCGACGAGGAGCTTGTGTCGCAGGACGAAACCCGAGAACAGATCCATGTGCTTCAGTCACTTTCGGTAGGGACGGTCCGGCGGTCGTGGACCTGTGTTCGGTGGCCGGGGGCCTTTGTTCGGTGGACGGCGCCGTCAGCAGTTGACGCCGAGGAACATCTGGACGTCGTCCGAAGGGGGAGGCCACGAATAGACCTGGGCCAGCAGGCCGGTCTGCTCGTCGAAGTCCAGATCCCGGACCAGCATGTGGAGGGACTGGCGGCCCATGCACACCTCCTGCCGCTCCCACATCTGGCGGAACTCGGCGCTGCTCGCCAGGTCGTCCAGCAGCAGGGTGAACTCGCCGTTCCCCGGCCGGCGGACCATGTGCGCCCTGAACCAGGCCACGATGAGGCGCGCCTCGGCGTCCCAGTCGACCAGGACGGCCCGCGACTCGGGACTGAAGAACAGCCACTTGAGCACATTTCCCGTCGACTCGATGCCGCGATGAATCCTGCTGAATTCCGAGTTGGCGTAGAGGATGTTCCAATTTTCGTCGAAGTAGGCGGCCAGATGCGGGTAAAGATTGTCGGCGACCTCGCGCATGACCGGCGTGATCAGGGTCGAGGTCGCGGCGCCCGCGGCGAGATCGTCCGCGGTGTGACCGTAATTGGCAAGATCATGCAGATGCCGGTTCTCGACCGCGCCCACTTCGAGGGCGCCGGCGATCCGGTCGACGACGTCGGGCGACGGGCGGACGGCCCGCCCCTGTTCGAGTTTGATGACATAGCCGACGCTCACGGACGCCCTGGCCGCCAGGTTCGTCCGGCTGAGCAGGCCGTTCTTGGAAGCTCTGGCCGCGGGGGAGGCTGAGCGCAGATAGCGGAGATACTCGGCAAAACTAGGCTGCGAAAGTGCGGACATGACTAACGAGTTGCACCCAGGGTGCCAGCAGCATTCCGACCGACCACGTCTTTCCTCCTGTTCGCGTAATTGACACCTCCTATAGTAGGAGTGAGCGGGGTCGGGGTTAATTGTCGACTGCGGCGAATGTGTGGCCAGAATCGGACTGAGCGGGCCTCGATCGGTGCTCACGGCGCCGCAATCAGGCTGCGGGTGGCCGCAATCGGACTCAGGGGCCCGTCCGCATCTCCGTTTCGTGCATACGGCTGACACGGCCTTTGAACGCGGCCCTGACCATCGCGTCCCGCGCCCGCACGGCGAGGGGCGACTTCCAGCGGCCCATCACGCCGACCTGGCGCGAGTGGCTCTGGAAATAGGCCGTCCGCTTGCGGCGCTCGTCCTCGTAGGAGCGCAGCCCCTGCTCGGGATCGCGCGCCTTGCCCAGCTCGGCGGCGATGACGAGCCCGTCCTCGATCGCCTGGCAGGCGCCCTGGCCCATGTTCGGGGTCATCGCGTGCGCCGCGTCGCCGAGCAGCGTCACCCGGCCGGAGCCCCAGGTCTTGAACGGCTTGTGGTCGGTGATGTCGTGCCGGTCGATCGCGTCCTCCGGGGTGGCCTCGATGATCGCCTCGACGGGGGCGTGCCAGCCGCGGTGGTGTTCGAGCATCGCGGCGCGCCGCCCGCCGGGGGCGTCCTGGCCGCCCTCGGCGGCCCGGGTCAGGGCGAGCCAGTACAGCTGCCCTCCGCCGACCCGGTAGTAGAGGAACCGCTTGCCCGGGCCCCAGAACTTGCAGGCGTAGTCCGTCGGGGCGTCCGCCTCGGGGACGTCGGCCAGGCCACGCCAGGTGGTGTAGCCCGCGTAGCGCGGTTTGCGCGGGCCGAGGAGCTGGGTGCGGATCACGGAGTTGATGCCGTCCGCGGCGATGAGGACGTCGCCCCGCTCGGAGCCGCCGTCGGCGAACGTGACGGTGACGCCGTCGGCGTCCTGCTTGTAGCCGGTGCATTCCACGCCCAGCTGGAAGGTGCCCGGTTTGAGCGCGTCCAGCAGCACCGCGTGCAGGTCGCCGCGGTTGATGCCGATGGTGGGGGATCCGAGCCGTTCGGCGAGCCCGGCGACGTCCCAGCGCATGAGGTGCGCGCCGCGCCAGTTCCGGAACTCGAACGCGCGGATCTCGGCGCTGACCGCGGCGATCTCGGCGCCCACGCCGAGCCGCTGGAGGACGCTGGTCCCGTTGTGCCAGACCATGAGGCCGACGCCGCCGGCCACGTCCGCGAGGTGCCGGCGCCGTTCCAGCACCGTCACCTCGACCCCGTCCTGCTGGAGTGCCAGCGCGGTGGTGAGGGCACCGATGCCGCCGCCGGCGATGACCGCCTTCGTGATCATGATCAACCCTTGATCTTTCGCTGGGACGTGCGAGTCGGGGCCGTCGCCCGGCCGGGTCGGGGGGCGTCCCGGCCGGGCGGCGGCGGATCCATTCAGACGGCCGACACGGCGCCGTCGGGCACGGCCTCGCCCGGCGGGGGCGGTATCTCGTCGCGCTTCAGCACGATCGAGACCGCCGCGATGCCGGCGGCGAGCAGCATCACCAGGCCCGCCGCCAGGAAGCCGCGGGAGAACCCGGAGACGAGCGCCTCGTTCCGGACCGTCTCCGAAAGGGCCGAGCCCGCCGCCTGCCCGGCGCGCTCGTCGTGCACGACCTTGGTCCAGGCCAGGGTGCCGAGCACCGCGAGCCCGATCGCGCCGCCGACCTGGCGGCCCGCGTGCTCCAGGCTGGAGGCCACGCCCATCTCCCGCTCGTGGATGCGGGACACGCCGACGATCGTCATCGGGGTGAAGATCAGGCCGAGCCCGAACCCGGACAGGAGCGTCGGGCCGAGCATCTCGGTCACGTAGGCGGGCTCGGCGCCGACGCGGGACACCCAGGTCATGCCCACCGCGGTCAGCAGCCCGCCGGCCACCAGGATCGTCCGGGGCCCGAACCTGGCGACCAGCGCCTCCCCGCCGATCGCCGCCGCCGTGATGGCGAGGCTCATCGGCAGGTAGGCCATACCGGTCTTGACCGCGCTGTATCCCCAGACGGTCTGGACGATCAGCGTCAGGAAGAAGAACACCCCGGCGATCGAGCAGCCGACGCACAGCCCGATCAGGTAGGACCCGGCCCGGCTGCGGTCGGCGACGACCCGCAGCGGCATGAGCGCGTTGCGGCTGCGCGCCTCGATCAGCGCGAAGGCGA
Source organism: Actinomadura sp. 9N215 (assembly GCF_044326345.1). NCBI lineage: Bacteria > Bacillati > Actinomycetota > Actinomycetes > Streptosporangiales > Thermomonosporaceae > Actinomadura > Actinomadura sp. 9N215. The sequence goes on from NZ_JBIRBA010000004.1 coordinate 251,931, forward strand.
CCAGCAGGACGACGGAGGCGGCGAGCGAGCCGGCGACATTCGTGTCCGCCCAGTGGGTCTTGCCGTCCCGGCTCGCGGCGGCCTCGGCCAGGCCGTAGGTCAGCAGGGTGATCCCTGCCGTGCCGAGGATCGCGCCCACCAGGTCGAACCGGCCGCGCCTGCGCGTCGACTCCGAGATGACCGACGGCGCCGCGAGGAGGGCGAGGAGCCCGATCGGCACGTTGACGAAGAACACCCACCGCCAGGAGATGTAGCTGGTGAGCACGCCGCCGAGCAGCAGCCCGAGGGTGGCGCCGAGGCCGCCCATGGCCGCGACGACGCCCAGCGCCTGGGCGCGCTCCTTGCCCTCGGCGAACGTGGTGCTGACCAGGGCGAGCGAGGTGGGTGCGACGATGGCGGCGCCCATCCCCTGCAGGGCCCGGGCCGTGAGCAGCAGCCACTGGTCGTTGGCGAAGCCCCCGGCGAGGGAGGCGACGATGAAGACCCCGAGCCCCGCCATGAACACCCGGCGGCGCCCGAGGATGTCACCGGCCCGGCCGCCGAGCAGGATCAGCCCGCCGAACGCGAGCGCGTAGGCGTTGACGACCCATTCCAGCCCCTCGCCCGAGAAGTCCATCGCGCCCTGCAGGTTCGGCAGCGCGACGTTCACGATCGTGCCGTCGAGGACGACCATCAGCTGCGCGGTCGCGATGACGAGGAGTGCCAGCCCTTTCCGGCTGCCCGTCTTCGTATCCGTCTCGGTCATTGGTCTCTCCATGGGAGGCGGGTGACAATGGCTAACTTAGTACTTAGCAAGTACTAAGGCAATGGTCTCGTCAGGGCCCGGGTCGTGATTTGATGCAGGGCATGGCCAGGATGACCGCGACCGAGCGCCGGACCCAGCTACTCGAGATCGCCACCAGGGAGTTCGCCAGGAAGGGCTTCCACGGCACCTCCGTCGAGACGATCGCCCGCCGCGCGGACATCGCCCAGCCGTATGTCTTCCAGCTCTTCGGGTCCAAGAAGGTGCTGTTCGGCGCCGTCGTCACCCGCTGCTTCGAGCAGGTGAACGAGACCTTCGCCGAGCACGCCGCCGGGCTCACCGGAAGCCCGGCGCTCCGCGCGATGGGCGACGCCTACCAGCGGCTCCTCACCGATCAGACCTTCCTGCTGATCCAGCTCCACGGCTTCGCGGCCTGCGACGACCCCGACATACGCGAGACGGTCCGGACCGGCTTCAAGAGCCTGTGGACCACCGCCCAGGAGCTGTCCGGCCTGGAGGACGCCAACGTGCAGCGCTTCCTGTCGATGGGCATGCTGCTCAACGCGGCCGCCGCGATGGACCTCGCCAGCCTCCACGAGCCCTGGGCCGAGGCGTGCCTCGCCCCACCCGTCCTCGACTGACCACGGCCCGTTCCGGCTGACGGCGGCCCGTCCTCGACTGACTGCGGCCCGTTTCGGCTGGCCGTGGCATGTCCTCGGCTGGCCGCTTGCGGTCACGGGGTGAGGCCGTCGACGAAGCGGGTCGTGTGCCTGGCGTGGACGAAGTCCGGTTCCGCCAGCAGGCGGCGCAGCAGCGGCACCGTCGTCCGCACGCCGGGGCCGTCGATCGCGAACTCGGCGAGCGCCCGGTCCGCCCGGGCGATCGCCTCGTCCCGCGTGGGCGCCCACACGACGACCTTGGCGATCAGCGAGTCGTAGTGCGGCGGGATCTCGTCCCCTTCGGCGAAGCCGGAGTCCACCCGGACGAACGGCCCGCCCGGCGGCCGGAACACCTTGAGGCGGCCCGCCGCCGGACGGAACCCGGCGTCCGGATCCTCCGCGTTGCTCCGGCATTCGATCGACGCCCCGCGGGGGCGCGTCTCGTCCTGCGTGAGGGAAAGCGGCAGCCCCGAGGCGACCCGGATCTGCTCCCGGACCAGGTCGAGCCCCGTCACCATCTCGGTCACCGGGTGCTCCACCTGGATCCGCGCGTTCAGCTCCATGAACGTGGCCGAGCCGTCCGGCGCGACCAGGAACTCCATCGTCCCGGCGCCGGTGTAGCCGATGGCCCGCGCCCCCGCCGTCGCGTACTCGCCGAGCCGTGCCGCGAGGCCGGGCGGCAGGTCGGGCGCCGGGGCCTCCTCGATCAGCTTCTGGTTGCGCCGCTGCAGCGAGCAGTCGCGCTCGCCCAGGTGCACGGTCCGGCCGTGCTCGTCCGCGAGGATCTGGACCTCCACGTGGCGGGCCGCCGGCAGGTACCGCTCCAGGTAGACCTCGCCGTTCCCGAAGATCATCCGAGCCTGGTGGGCGGTCCGCCGGTAGGCGGCGGCGAAGTCGGCGGGCGAGTGGACCACGGTGATCCCGCGTCCGCCGCCGCCCCCGCTGGCCTTGATGATCAACGGGAAGCCGATCGACGCCGCGACCCGCTCGGCCTCCCCCACGGTCCCCGCCGGGCCGTCGCTGCCGGGCAGCACCGGCAGCCCCGCCGCCGCCATCAGCGCGCGGACCCCGGCCTTGTCGCCGGCCTTCTCCATGACCTCCGGCCGGGGGCCGATGAGGATCAGCCCGTTCTCCGCGCAGGCCTGCGCGAAGTCCGGATCCTCGGAGAGGAACCCGTAGCCGGGATGGATCGCGTCCACCCCGTGCTGCAGCGCCGCCTCGATGATGTTCGGCATGTACAGGTAGCTCTTCTTCGGCGGGCCGGGCCCGATGTGCACGGCCTGGTCCGCGTACTCGACGGCCGCGCTGAACCGGTCCGCCTCCGAGTGGACGGCCACGGTCGCGATGCCCATCTCGCGGCAGGTCCTGGCGATCCGCAGCGCGATCTCGCCGCGGTTGGCGATCAGCACCTTCCGGATCATCGCTCGGCCACCCTGATGCGGACCAGCTCCCGCCCGTACTCGACCGGCTCCCCGTCCTTGACGAGCACCTCGACGACCTCGCCCGTCCAGTCCGAGGTCACCTGGTTCATCAGCTTCATGGCCTCGACGATCCCGACGGCCTGCCCGGGCACGACCAGGTCACCGGGCGCCACGAAGGGGCCGGCGCCCGGTTCGGGAGCGACGTAGAACGTGCCGACGAGCGGGGCGACGACGCTGCGGACGCCCTCGTCCTCGTCGACGGCCGCCGCCTGCGGAGGCTCCATGGACGGCGCGGACGCCACGTCCTGTCCGCCTGCTTCGGCGGCCGACGGCAGGGGTTGCGCGGGAGCGGGCGGCGCGGCGGCGGGCGGCGGTTCCCAGCCGACCCGGATCTCGACGTCGCCGACCCGCAGGGAGACGTGCGCGACCCTGCCGGGCGTCCCGTTCGCGAGGGCGTGCACCTCCTCGCGCAGCAGCCGGATGGCCGTGACCTCGTCCTCCCTCATTCCGCCACCTCTCCCTGCCTTCGGAAACGCGCGTGCCTGTGCAGGACGAGTTCCTCGGGCCCAAGGTCGCGGAGGCGGTGCAGCGCGCCGAGCACCGCCGCCTTGAGCGCGGCCGCCGCCGCGGCGTGGTCCGCCTGCGCGCCGCCCGCGGGCTCGGCGACGATGCCGTCCGCGACCCCGAGCGCGACCAGGTCCGGCGCCGTCATCCGCAGGGCCGCCGCCATCCCGGCCGCCTGCGACGGGTCCCCGTGCAGGATCGTCGAGCAGCTCTCCGGGCTGATCACCGAGTAGACGGCGTGCTCCAGCATGAGCACCACGTTGGACACGGCGAGCGCGAGCGCCCCGCCGCTGCCGCCCTCGCCCGTCACCACGCTCACCACCGGCACCCTCAGCTCCGCCATGCCCGCGATCGACTCGGCGATGGCCCACGCCTGCCCGCGCTCCTCCGCCTGGACGCCGGGCGCCGCGCCCTGGGTGTCGACCAGCGTCACCACCGGCAGGCCGAGCGCCTCGGCGAGCCGCATCAGGCGCAGCGCCTTCCGGTAGCCCTCCGGCTGCGGCATCCCGAAGTTGCGCGCCACCAGTTCGCGGGTGTCGTGTCCCTTCTGGTGGCCGACGACCACGACCCGCAGCCCGTCGATGTCGGCGAGACCGCCTACGATCGACGGGTCGTCGCCCGCGGTCCGGTCGCCGTGGAGTTCGACGAAGTCGTCGCAGATCCGTCCGAGGTAGTCGAGGGTGGTCGGGCGGCCGGTGTCGCGCGCTAAGCGCACGGTCTCCCAGGCGCTGAGCGACGACGCCCGCTCCGCGCGCTCGGCGGGGACGTCCGCGCGCTCGGCGGCGGCGTGCGCGAGCTGGGCGGGGGCGTTCGGTGGCGGTGTCTCCGCCCGGCGTCCGAGGCGGAGCAGCTGCGTCAGGAGAGGGCGGAGGCCGTCGCGGTCCTCGACCCGGTCCAGCATGCCGCGCTCGAACAGGAACTCCGCGGTCTGGAAGCCGTCGGGCAGCCGCTCCCTGGTCGCGTTGGCGATCACCCGCGGACCGGCGAAGCCGATCAGCGCGCCCCGCTCGGCGACCAGCACGTCGGCGAGCGTCGCGAACGACGCGGTGACGCCGCCGAACGTGGGGTCGGCGAGCAGCCCGACGCTGAGCACGCCCGCGCGGCGCAGGTCGCGGACGGCCCGCGCGGTCTTCGCCATCTGCATCAGCGACAGGGCCCCCTCCTGCATGCGGGCGCCCCCGGACGACGACACCAGCAGCAGCGGGACCCGCAGGCGCAGCGACTCCTCCGCCGCGCGCGTCACCGCCTCGCCGACCGCGGAGCCCATGCTGCCGCCGAGGAAGCCGAAGTCCATCGCGGCGACCACGACGGGCTCGCCGCCGATCGCGCCGGTCCCGCTCAGCACGGCGTCGGCCAGGCCGCGCCTCCCCCGGGCGGACGCCAGGCGCGCCGTGTACGGCTTGGCGTCGGCGAAGCCGAGGGGATCGGCGCCGAAGACGGGCTCCAGGGGGCTGAAGGAGCCCGGGTCGAGGAGCTGCTCCACCCGGTCGGCCGCGCCGAGGCGGTGGTGGTGCCCGCATTCCGGGCACACGTGCCGCAGGCGCGCCAGGCGGCGCCGGTAAAGGGTGGCCCGGCAGCGCGGGCAATGGGTCCATTCTGTTTCGGTCGCGGGCTTTGCGGCGTCGGTCGCGAGCTTTGCGCTGTCCGCCGCGGGCCGTTCGGTATCGGCCGCGGGTCGCTCGGGAACGGCGACAGGTCGGTCGGGAACGGCCGGCGGCCGTTCTTCCCGCCGCGGTGGGCTGACCGGAGAGGTGATCGACATTTCTCCAGTGTCGCCAGAACACGCGGAATCGGCCAGCGATTCAGCGGCCCATCGGTGTTCATCCGGATTTACCGTCGCCCGCCCGACCGGATGACATTTTCTCTTGCTTTCGGTGGAGCCGGTGCGCCACTCTCACACGGATCGAGCATTCTCCGCCCGGGAAGGGGTGTCGTCTTCGATGTACGACTTCGTGATCATCGGGGCAGGGATCGGCGGCCTGGTCACGGCCGCGAGCCTGGCCAGGTCGGGCCAGCGGGTCCTGCTCGTGGAAAGGACCGGGGGCGTCGGCGGCTACGCGCGCGCTTTCCGGCGCGGGCCGTACACCTTCGATCCCGCCATGTCGGTTTTTCCGCAGGGCCATGACCATGCCCTGCCCGCCGCGCTGCTCGAATGGCTGGGCGTCCGCGACGAATGCCGATTCGTGCCGCTCGACTCGAACTACAAAGCCGTTTTCCCCGGCTTCGAGTTCGAGACGCCTTTCGGGCTAGCGGAGTTCACCGACGTGCACTGCGAGCTCTTCCCCGAATACGCCGGCCCGCTGCGGGAATTCTTCGCGCTCTGCAAGCGGCTGCACAAGGAGGCGCACGACCTCCCGCCCCGGGTTGGCCTCGCCGGGCTCGACGAGGCGGCGCGCCGTTTCCCCGTGCTCTTCCGCTACGCCAAGGCGACGACCGCCGACGTGCTCGACGAGTACTTCGACGACCCGGTCGTGAAGTCGGCGGTCAGCGTGCTGTGGCCGTACCTCGGGTCGCCGCCGTCACGGCTCGACTTCGTCACGTTCTCCACGATCCTCAACGTCTACCTGGAGGGGTGCTTCTATCCCGAAGGCGGCTTCCAGTCGCTCGCCGACGCCTTCCACACGGCGCTGCGCAAGGCGGGCGGCGAGGTGGTCCTCGGCCGGACGGTGACGAGGATCCTCGTCGAGGACGGCCGCGCCGCCGGGGTCGAGCTCGACGACGGCGAGGTCGTCCGGGCCGGGACGGTCGTCTCGAACGCCGACGCCACCGCGACGTTCACCGAGCTGGTGGGCGACGAGCACCTGCCGTCCGGTTTCATGAAGCGGCTGCGCCGGATGACGCCGTCCACGTCCGCCGCGATCGTGTTCATGGCGACCGGGATGGACCTGCCGGGCGCGGGCGCGGTGCACGAGGTGTTCCGGCCCCTGCACCTCGATCATGAGGAGACCTACCGGGACGTCCTCGCCGGGAGGCCGGGCGGCATGTACGGGACCGTCCCGACCATCGCGTCCCCGTCGATGGCGCCCGAGGGCCAGCACCTGCTCACCGTCCACTGCACGGCCCCCTACGACATCGGCCGGCCGTGGGCGGACGAGGTGAAGGTGTACGAGGAGCGGGTGCTGGACGCCTTCGAGCCCGTCTTCCCGGGGCTGCGCGACTCCCTCGTCCATCTGGAGACGGCCACGCCCCGGGCCCTGGAGAGGCACACCGCCAACCGCGCCGGAGCGGCCTACGGCTGGGCGAACACGCCCAACCAGACCGGCGCGAAGCGGTCCCCGCACGTGACGCCGCTGAAGGGGCTCCTGCTCGCCGGGCACTGGACGCAGCCCGGCACGGGATCGCTGCGCGCCCTCGTCTCGGGCCTGCACACGGCCCAGCTGGCGCTGCTCGAAAGGGACTTGGGCCCGATCGAGTTCACCCATCCCGACTTCCCCCCGGCGAGCTGACACGAGCGGCGCTACCCCGCTACCCCGCTACCCGCTACCCCGCCTACGAGAGCTGGCCCAGCAGTCCGATCGCGTCGAACTCGCTCCATTCCGAGACGACCTTGCCGCCGGCGACGCGGGCGATCGAGACGCCCGACAGCTTGAGCACCCGGCCCGTCGCGGGCAGGCCGAGCCAGTCGCCCTTGTGGGTGCCGCTCGCGGTCAGCCGCGTCACGCACCGCGAGCCCTCGGCGTGCTGGGCGTGGAGCTCGAAGGTCAGGTCGGGGACGGCCTCCCGCCACTGCGCGGCCAACTCCCCCAGACCGCCGGGCCCGCGGACGAGGGACCGGCCGGACGCGTGCCCGACATAGCCGTCGTCGACCAGGGCGCCGGCCGCCGAAAGGTCGCCGCCGGTCCACACCTCGTCGTAGAGGCGGCGGACGACGGCCTTGACGTCCCCGGCCGCGGCTCCGTCCGGCGCCGGAAGGGACGGGAGCGCCGCCCACATCGCGGTGGTCTCCTCGGACGAGAGCTCCGGGTCGGGGCCGGGGAAGATGCCGAGCTGCTGCATCATGCCCGCCGCGTCCCAGCAGGTCCAGACCTCGGCGATGCGGTCGCCGCTGACCCGGTTGATCGTGATGCCGGTGATCGCGCCGCGCTTGCCGGTGTTCGGCAGCCCGCGGAACTCCCGGGCCTGGGTGCCGACGGCGATGTGCCGGGACGCCACGTAGTCGCCCTCGGCGATCTGCTCCTCGACGGTGACGTGCATGTCGGGGAAGCCGTCGAGCCAGCCCTCGATCGTCGTCCTGGCCTCGTCCTTGGCGGCGGTCCCCGACCGGCCGAGCGACGTGTTCTCCCACAGGGCGTTGAGCTGGAAGTCCGCCGTGTAGATGTCGTCCATGTAGTCGAAGTTGCCCTTGTTCCAGACCTCGTCGAAGAAGCTCTGGACGAGGGCCTTGTTCCGCTGAACGTCACTCATGGAAATCCTCCTTGATGTCGGGAGCGTCATGGTTCTCGGGAGGTCAGGCGGGCGGGGCGGCGGTCCAGCGGACGGCCAGCCCCGCGTACTTCCACTTGCTGGTCTCGATGGCCAGCAGCATCACCAGGTCGTCCGGCTTGACCGCGCCGGTCCGCCAGGCGTGGTCGAGCGCCAGGGGCACCGCGGCCGAGCCGGTCGCGGCCACGAGCGCCAGGTTCTCGAAGATCTTCGGCTGGAGGGCCGTCCACTCCGGGGTCAGCAGCCCGGCCTCCGCCAGCTCCTCGGTGAGGTAGCCGGCGTTGCCCTCGGGGAGCACGCAGAGATCGACGTCCCCGGCGGCGAGGCCGGTGGCCGCGAGCGTCTCCCGCATGGCCTCGGTGATCACGTGCGGGGTGAAGCGGCCCGACTCGATCACGTCCACCTTCAGGTCGATGAGCCGCTTGGCCTCCAGCTGCCGGTGGATCGGGGCGTGCGTGCCGCCCGCGCCGAAGATCTGCATGCCGGGCTTGTGGTCGCCGCCGACGCAGGCGATCGCCCCGCCCAGGACGCCGCCGCCCCGGCCGCCGCCCGCGCCGCTTTCGTCGCCCTCGTTCGCGGCGGCGCGCATGACCATCGCGGCGGCGCCGTCGCCGAAGTTGTAGGGGTTCATCCGGTCGCGCATCCGGATCTTCCGCGGCTCCACGCCGCGGTACACCGGGACCAGCAGCGGCGAGATGGTCTCGGAGCCGACGATCACGGCCGTCCGCTTCAGGCCGCGTTCGAGGTAGAGCCGCGCGATGTCGGCCGCCTCCACGAACCCGGCGCAGCCCGAGCGGACCTCGACGACCGAGCAGGCCCGCAGGCCGAGCCGCTCCTGGAGGAACGTGGCCATCGGCGGGAGAAGGTAGTCGGGGCTGGCCGTCGAAGTGATGATCAGATCGACCTCGGCGGGCTCGACGCCCGACCGCTCCAGCGCGTCCAGCGTCGCCTTGTACGCCAGATCGCAGTTGCCCTCCCGGTGCTCGCCCGTCTCCGGATCGATGATCCAGTGCCGGACGCCGACCTGGAGCCCGTCCAGGATGTCCTCCGGCAGCGGGCCGACGAGCCGTTCCACGTCCTCGTTGGTGATGGGGTCCCCCGGCAGGTACGCGCCGGTGCCCAGGACTTCGGCCTTCTGCAGCGTCATGTGTCTCCCCTGGTGGTCAGCCGTCGATGAGCAGGGCGATGTGGGTGCCGCCGAGCGAGGAGCTGAGCACCAGCGCCGGGCCCGCCGTGTGCCCGCGGCGCAGGCTGAGCGAGGCGAGGACGGCGTTCAGCGCCCCGCCCGCGCCCATCGGCTCGCCCAGCCGCCGTTTCGGCGCGAACTCCGCGACGTCCGGGCCGAGGACGCGCCTGACCGCCGCGGCCTCCGGACGGTCGGCCGTGCGCAGGCCGGCCGCGGACGTCCACACGGATCCGACGTCGGCTGCGGCGAGACCGGCCGCGTCCAACGCGGTGCGGATCGCGCGCTCCACGCCGCGGCCGCGCAGGTCCCAGCGGCCCGGGCCCCGCCCGTCGGACGCGATCCCGTAGCCGAGGACCTCCGCGTACGGCGACGCTCCGCGCCTGAGCGCCGCCGTACGCCGTTCAAGGACCACCGCGATCCCGGCCTCGGCCAGCCCGAAGCCGGTCTCCGGGGCCAGCGCGCCGAGACCCCGGTAGGCGTCCACGACGGTGCCGGTGAGGCTGTCGGCGCCGACGGCGATGATCCCGTCGGCGCGGTCCGCTTCGAGGAGGTCGCGCGCGTAGACCAGCGCGCCGGACGAGGCGGCGTGCCCCGTCGTGACCGTCGACGTCGGCCCGATCGTGCCGAGCCGCATCGCGACCTGCCCTGCGGCGGCGTTGTAGACGGTGTTCGGGAAGACGGCGGGGTTCGCGGCCCGCGGGCCGTCCTCGAAGAGGGGGCGCGAGAACCGTTCCATCGCCTCCATCGGCCCGACCCCGGTCCCGAAGATCACGCCGACGCGCTCGCGGTCGGCGTCGTCGAGGTCCAGCCCGGCGTCGGCGAGGGCGTGTGCGGACGCGACGACCGACAGCACGCCGAGCCGGTCCATGCGGCGCCGGTCGCGCGGGGTGAGGAGCCCGTCCGTCTCGACGGAGGCGCGCCCCAGCCGGACACCGTCCTCCTCGGACGTGCAGTCCCGTCCTTTGGCGAAGGCGTCCCACAGGGCGTCCAGGTCCGGGCCCGCCGAGGTGAGCGCGGCCAGACCGGTGATCACGACGCGGTCGGTGGCGGGCGGCGGCGGGGTCTCGTCCCGGCCGCGGGTGAATACGACGGACGCGTTGGCGCCCGCGAACGCGAAGTTGTTCGAGACCGCGACCGACATCCGGACAGGGCGGGCCGTGTTGGGCACGTAGTCGAGATCGCAGTCCGGGTCCGGTTCGGTGAAGTTCGCGGTCGGCGGCGCGATCTGCTCCTCCAGGGCCCGCGCCGTCACGATGCCCTCGACGGCCCCGGCGGCGCCGAGCAGGTGCCCGATCATCGACTTGGTGCTGCTCACCGGGACGGCCTTGGCCGCGTTGCCGAGCCCCAGCCGGGTGGCCCTGGTCTCCGCCGGGTCGTTCTTCGCCGTCCCGGTGCCGTGGCTGTTGACGTAGCCGACGTCCTCCGGCGCCACGCCCGCCGCGCCGAGCGCGACCTGGATCGCGCGGGCCGCGCCCCGGCCCTCGGGGTGCGGGGCCGTCGCGTGGTAGCCGTCGGCGGACAGGCCGTACCCGGCGACCTCGGCCGTGCACGGCAGGCCGAGCGACTCGGCGAGGTCGTGCCGGACGAGCAGCATCATCCCGCTGCCCTCGCCGAGGGAGAGGCCCAGCCGGTCCTTGGAGTAGGGCGCGGCCGGCTCGGGGGACAGCGACTCCAGGCAGTTGAACCCGGCGAACAGCACGTCGGAGAGCGCGTCCGTCCCGCCCGCGAGGCAGGCGTCCGCCCGGCCGAAGCGGATCAGGTCGGCGGCGTAGCCGATCGCGTTGGCGCCCGCCGCGCAGGCCGTGTCGACGGAGAGCACCGGGCCGAGCACGCCATGGGCGCCCGCGGCGGCCTCCGCCAGCGCCTGCGGCGGGACGAAGAGCGCGAGCCGCGGATCGGCCTGCGTGCCGTCCAGCCGGGCCCGGTACCAGTGCTCGCCGCTGATCAGCCCGGCGTTGCACGTGCCGAGGACCAGCCCGACGCGCTCGGGCGGCACCGCCTCCCGGACGCGCGGCGCGGCGGCCAGCGCCTCCGCGGTGGCGGTCAGCAGGAAGTCGAGCGCCCTGTCCCGGTAGCCGGCGGGGTAGCCGGCGTCGGCGGACGGTTCGCGGTGCCGCCGGATCTCACCGGCGACGCGCGTCCGGTAGCCGTCCATCGGCAGGTGCTCCACCGGGCGGATCGCGACCCGTCCGGCCCTGGTGCCGTCCCAGAGCTCGCGCGCGGTCCCTCCCTGCGAGGTGATCGCACCGAGCCCGACGACGGCGACGCGAGGATACGACATGTTCATCAACTCCTAGACCGATCGCAGGGCGAGCACGGCGTTCTGGCCCTCCAGCCCGCGGGCCACGGCCAGCGCGGCGGAGACGGGAAGTTCGCGGGCCGTGCCGGGGACCCAGTCGAACTCGCAGCCGGGCCGCGTCCGCTCGTGGTTGAGGGTGGGCGGCACGGCGCCCTCCCGGACGGCCAGCGCGGCGACCGCCGCGTTGAGCGCTCCCGCGCCGCCGACCAGATGTCCCGTCGCGGGTTTGACGCTGCTGGCCGCGGGGCCGCGGTCGCCGAACACCGTGCGCAGGGCCCTTGCTTCGCTGAGGTCGCCCAGCGGTGTCGCGCTGCCGTGGGCGGCGACGTAGCGGACGTCGTCCGGCGCCGTGCGCGCGTCGTCGAGCGCCCGGCGCAGCGCGCGGACCAGGCCACGTCCGTCGGGGTGCGGGGTGGCGAGCTTGTGCGCGTCGCCCGCGTTGCCGTAGCCGGAGACCTCGGCGTAGATCCGCGCCCCGCGCGCGCGTGCCGTCTCGTACTCCTCCAGCATCAGGAACGCGGCGCCCTCGCCGAGCACGGCGCCGTCGCCGTCGCGGTCGAACGGCCGGAACGCCTCCGCGCCCCGATCGCTGGCGCCGCTCAGCACGCCGAGCGCGTCGAACGACGACATCGGCCACCACCACACCGGGTCGTCGGACCCGCCGGCGATCGCGCGGTCGGCCTCGCCCCGGCGGACGGCGCGGAACGCCCGCCCGACCGCGGTCAGGCCCGCCTCGGACGTCCCCGCGTAGTAGGTGTTCGCGCCCTTCAGCCCGAACGCCGCGGAGATGTAGAACAGGGACGCGCCCTGGAGGCCCTCGACGTAGAACAGGGGGTGGAAGAGGGAGATGTTCGTGCCGACCTTGGCGACGTCGAACTTGCCGCCCTCGGTGGACGCCACGACCGCGTCGACCAGTTTGTCCAGGTCGGAGACCTCCTTGCTGCCGCCCGCGTAGACCGCGGTGCGCTCGGCGTCCAGCAGCCCGTCGAGCCCGGCGTCCTGGACGGCGAGCGCCGCGGCGCCGACCGCGAACTGCTCGTTCCGGGTCATCTTCCTGGCGCTGCGCCGGTCGGGCAGCGTCTTGGGGTCGAAGCCGGTGGCCTCGGCGGCCAGCCGGGTCCGCAGCGAGGACGCGTCGAACGTCGTGACGGGTCCGATCCCGCTGCGCCCGTCGAGCAGGCCGCGCCAGTTCTCCCCGGCGCCCGTGCCGAGCGCGCTGATCACACCGATCCCGGTGATGACGACCCGCTTCATGACCGCACCATCCGCAGGGCTCCCGCGCTGGTGACGACCCTGCCGTCGACCCGGACCGCGGATCCGAGCACCGCCGTGGCGTCGCCGTGCTCCATGATCTTCACCTCGATCTCCATCTGGTCGCCCGGCTGGACGAAGTGCCGGTAGCGGACCCGGTCGGCCCCCGCCAGCCGCCAGTGCGCGCCGTCCTGCCCGCCGAGCAGGACGCCTGCGAGCTCGCCCATGCTCGCGAGCACCAGCACGCCCGGCAGGACGGGACGGCGGGGAAAGTGCGTGTCGAAGATCGCCAGCGTGTGCGGGACGTTGCGCAGGGCCGTGGCCCGTTCGCCGGGTTCGATCGAGACGATGCGGTCGAGCGTCGGCGGTCTCATGACGCCTCCCTGAGGATGAGCGCGCCGTTCGTCCCGCCGAACGCGAACGCGTTGGCCACGACCGCCCGCACCGGCGTGCGCCTGGCCCGGTGCGGGACGTAGTCGAGGTCCAGCTTCGGGTCGGGGACGTCCAGGTTGACGGTCGGCGGGACGACGCCCGTCCGGATCGCCTGCACGCCGACCAGCGCGTTCAGGGCCCCGGACGCGGCGGTCAGGTGCCCCGCCATCGACTTCGGCGCGGTCACCGCGACCCGGTCGGCGTCCGGGCCGAGGACCGCGCGGATCGCGTTCGTCTCGCACAGGTCGTTGCCCGGCGTGCTGGTGCCGTGCGCGACGACCACGTCGACGTCGGCGGGGCCGAGCCCGGCGTCGTCGAGCGCCCACCGCATCGCCTGGATAGGACCGTCCCCGCTTGGCGGGGCGTCGGTGATCCGGTAGGCGTTCAGGCTCGTGCCGTAGCCGGCCAGCTCGGCGAGGACCGTCGCGCCGCGCTCCCGCGCGGACTCCAGGTCTTCCAGGACGAGCGTCACGGCGCCCTCCGCGAGGACGAACCCGGCCCGGTCCTTCGCGAACGGACGCGACGCGTGCCCGGGGTCGTCGTTGGCCTCGGCGAGCGCGCCGAGGAGCGTGAAGCCGAGCACGTCCAGCCAGGTGGTCAGGGCGTCGAAGCCGCCCGCCACCATGACCTTGGCGTCGCCCTCCTGGATGTGCCGGAAGGCCTCGCCGATCGCGTGCGTGGACGCCGCGCAGGCGGTGCTCACGCCGACCATCGGGCCTTCGAGGCCCCAGCGGCGGGCCATGGCCTCGACGCCGAGGTTCTGCTGGCGCGCCAGCAGGCTGGTCGGCGCCTGCGCGATCACCTCGCCGCGCGCCCTGGCCGCCATGACCTCGGCCAGCTCCTGCTGCTCGGGCCGGCCCGCGCTGGCGCCCATCGCGATGCCGCGCTCCTCGGGCGCGTAGCCGCCGAGGTCGCCGGCCTGGCGCACGGCCTGGTCCGTCGCCGCGAAGCCGAAGCTGGCGGCGCGGCTGAAGTGCCGGCCGAACCCCGGGGACGGCAGGTAGGGCTCGACGTCGAAGTCCTTGACCATGCCCGCGATCCGGACCGGGAAGTTCTCCGCGTCGAACGTGGTGATCGGGCCGATCCCGCTGCGTCCGGAGACGAGCCCGTCCCAGGTGGCCGCGGTGTCGTTGCCGAGCGGCGTGACCGCTCCGACGCCCGTGACGGCGACTGCTCTGTCCATCAGGAGGCCTCCCTCGTCAGCCGGCGCAGCATCACTTCCGTCTCCGGGGCGCCTTCGAGGTCGTCGGCGTCGATGAGCGCGCACATGATGTCGTCCGCGCGCAGCACGGACCGGTCGCCGACGGCGGCGGTGCCGGACAGGACGGCCATCTCCGCGGACATGGTCTCGATCTCGCCGGAGAGCTCCAGCACGTCGCCCGGGACGACGTCGCCGTCGAACCGGACCGAGCCGAGCTGCAGCAGCGCGGCCCGCTTGCGCCGTCCCGTGCTGGCGACGATCAGCCAGGTCGCGGCCTGGCACAGCGACTCCAGGACGAGCGGCGGGGACATGACCGGCCCGCCGGGCGACTCGTCCCAGATCTCCTCGCCGGCCGAGGTCAGTTTCCGTCCGCGGACGCTCTTGCCCGCCTCGTAGTCGTCGATCCGGTCGATCAGGTGGAACCGCACGGTGCGCCTCCCCCGGTCCAGACGGTCACGACGCCCGCGATCGCGAGCGGTCCCGAGTGCGACAGCGACACGTCGATCCCGGCCAGCCCGCGCCGGTTCGCGCGGGCCGCCACCTCGCCGTGCAGCCGGACGACCGGCCGGCCGAGCGCCTCGTTGACGACCTCGACGTCGGTCCACCGCATCCGCGGCCCGAGCCCGGTGCCGAGCGCCTTGAGCACCGCCTCCTTGGCGGCGAAGCGGCCCGCGAAGTGCACGTCCTGGTCGCGCTTGCGGCGGCAGTAGGCGATCTCGCGGGGAGTGAACAGCTCGTGCACGCCGCCCGGATGGTCGGCCAGCAGCCGCCCGACCCGCGCCACCTCGGCCAGGTCGACGCCGACCCGGACGTCGCAGCCGCCCGCCCGAGCTGTTTCACCCGCCGTCACCGGCTCACTTGAGCCGCGCGACGACACCGGCTCGTCCGTCCTCACCAGCTCACCCGCCCGAGGCCGAGCTGGCCGCCGACGCCGCCGTCCACCGGCAGCAGCGTGCCGGTGAGATACGCGGACCGGGACGAGGCCAGGTACAGCACCGCCTGCGCGACGTCCTCCACCGAGGCGAAGTCGCGCATCGGGATCTGCTTCTTGATGGACTTGCCGCCGTCCTTGTCCAGGAGCCCGGCGACCAGGTCGGTCGGCGAGAACCCGGGGAGGACGGCGTTGACCCTGATGCCGAAGCGCGCCAGCTCGACCGCGCAGCAGCGGGTGAAGGCGTTGATCGCGCCCTTGGACGCCGCGTAGTTGGCCTCGCCCGTCCAGCCGCGCTCGCCCATCATCGACGACATGTTCACGATGACGCCGTCGCGCTGCCCGGCGAAATGTGGTAGCGCCGCCTTGGTGCAGTTGAAGACGCCGCCGAAGTTCACCTTCATGACGTCCAGCCATTCGGCGGGCTCCATCGTGAAGATGAGCGCGTCCTTGGCGATGCCCGCGTTGTTGACCAGCACGTGGAGGCCGCCGAATTCCGCAATGGTCTTGGCGACCGCCGCCTCGGCCTGGGCGGGGTCGGAGACGTCGCCCTGGACGGCGACGGCCCGGCCGCCGGCGTCCTCGATCCGCTCGACGACGTCGAGCGCCGCCTCCTGCCCGCTGCGGTAGTTGACGCCGACCGCCGCTCCCTCGGCGGCCAGCCGCAGCGCGACCGCCCGTCCGATGCCGCGGGACGCCCCGGTGACGAGGGCCACCCGTTCGGTGAGATCCATCTCAGTTCCCGGCGCGCTGCACCACGAGCGCGACCAGGTTGGCCACGGTGAAGTGGCCCATGACCTGCTCGGCGGTGAGCTCGCCCGCGAGCGCGTCGACGTCGATCTGCGGCATGACCTTCTTGAGCTGGGCGAGGCCCTTGGCCGTGATGACCTCGTCCTCGTCCCCGAACTCCTCGTCGGGGATCCCGCCCTGGACGTGCTCGGACAGGTCCGCGGCCTGGATCTTGATGCCGGTCGCGCGCTCCAGCCGGAACAGGATGTCGAGCAGATCGATGGACTCGGCGCCGAGCTCGTCCATCAGCGTGGACTCGGGTGTGACCTCGTCCGTCTCTAGCCCGAGCGCGTCGGCCACCGCCACGAGAACGGCGTCCTGGATATCGGTGATGGTCGTGGTCTGCGTCATGCCCTGCCCCCTGTACGAAGCCTCATGCGGTTCTTCTCTGCGGACCTAGAATCACACGGCCGATCGGCGGGCGCAGCAATTCTCAGCCGTTCATGCATTGCGCGGCGAGAACATTTTGCCGGGCAAGAAAAAAGCGCGGCCGAATGGCCGCGCTCAGGGGAATCCTTTCGGGTCAGATAGGTGTGACGGATGCCATCTCGAAATGTTCGAGCAGTTTGTCGACGCGGCGGGCCTGGCCCGTGCTGTGGACCGGGACGTCCGGGGCGATCTTCATCGCGAAGCCGGACAGCGCGCGCCCCGGGCCGACCTCGACGAAGGTCCGGCAGCCGTCGTCGACCAGCAGCCGCATGGTCTCGGACCACCTGACCGGGCTCGCGATCTGCCGGACCAGGGCCTGCCGCGCCGCACGCGCGGTCGACAGGGGCGCGGCGGTGACGTTCGCGATCACCGGCAGGTCGGGGTCGGTGAAGGGCGCGGCCTCCAGGTCGGCGGCGAAACGCTCGGCGACCTGGGACATCAGGCTGCAGTGGAAAGGCGCTCCCACGCGCAGGCGCACGACGCGGGCGCCCGCGTCCCGGCCGAGCCGCATCGCGTGGTCGACGCCCCGCTCGGTACCCGAGACGACGGTCTGCTCCGGCTCGTTGAAGTTCGCCGGTTCGACCACCTCCCCGGTGTGCAGCCGGGCCTCCGCGCAGATCGCGCCCACCCGGTCGGCCGGCACCCCGATCAGCGCCGCCATCGCGCCCGGGTTCGCCGCGTTGACCTGCGACATCAGCGTGCCGCGCCGGTCGACGAGGCGGAGCGCAGCGGGGAAGTCAAGGGCCCCGGCGCAGACCAGCGCCGAGTACTCGCCCAGGCTGTGGCCCGCGACGGCGTCCGGTTCGAGCCCCGCCGCCCGCAGGACGTCCAGGATCGCCATGCTCACCACGAAGACCGCGGGCTGGGTGTTCTCGGTGCGGTTCAGCTCCTCGGCGTCCCCCTCGAAGCACATCCGGCTCAGGGGTCTGCCCAGGATCTCGTCCGCCGCGTCGAAATAGCGGGCCCGCAGATACGGATAGCGAGCCACCAGGTCTTTCCCCATGCCCGGCTTCTGGGAGCCCTGCCCAGGAAAAAGAAATGCCATGCCGCCCATGAATATGCCTCTCCTCAGATCCGGTGCGCGGGTCCGGTGCGCGGGTCCGGTGCGCGGGTCCGGTGCGCGGGTCCGGTCAGGGCGCGTCGCTCTTGCGCCGTTCGAGCGCCAGCGCGAAGTCCTGCCATTCGTCCCGGCAGGAGAACGCGACGTCGATCATCACGTCGACCCAGTAGCGCGGAATGTTGTCGACCAGGTGCTTCCACTCGCCGCAGTTCCCGGCGTTGGCGTCGAGCCACTGGACGAAGGCGCGGCCCCAGTCGGCGTACCGGATCGTCGGATCCTTGACCACCTGGTGCCGCACCGAGGGCCAGGAGACCTCGCCGCCGCCGTTCCTGCTCCGGGCCCGGCCGCGGTTCCGGCTCTGGCGGGGCGCGGCGGGCGGCTCGGTGATCTCCTCGCCGCCGGGAACCGGGCTCTGCCCGCGGCAGAGCCGCTGCCGGACGTCGTGCGCGGTGCCGAGCGAGAGGCCCGACTCCTTGGCGACCTGGCGGAGCGGTGTGTCGGGCCGGGCGCGGATGATCTCCGCCGCGCGGCGCCGCGCCTCCGTGGTGCCGGCGGGACGCAGCCGTCCGTCCAGGCCGGCCCGCGTGTTCAGCTGTCCGATCTGGCCAGTTGAACGCTCCCGGATCGCGCCCACCGTGCCGGGCGCCAGCCCGACGGTCCGCGCGATGGAGCGATCCGACCAGCCCGGATACGAGGTGATCAGCCGTTCGGCCGCGGCGTTCCGGTCGGCTCGCGTCAGCGGCAGCCCGTGCTCCGCGTTGGCCTGGACGGCGAGCAGGAACGCCTCCCGCTCGTCCAGATCGACCAGCACGGCCTCCATCGTGCTCTCGCCGCGCAGCTTCGCCGCCGCCACGCGGTGCAGGCCGTCGATGACCCGCATCGTCCTGCGGTTGACGAGAATGAGCGGAAGGTCTCCCGATAACTCGACTAGCAGGCGAATGTGTGCGTCGCTCTCCCCGGAAAGACGTGGGGAGTCCCCGTGCACGATCTCGCCGATGGAAATGTGCTCGATGACATACTCGTAGCCATGCAGTAGCCGTTGATTGTCTGCACCGAGAAATTCCCCGTTCGCGATCTTGTGAAGACTTCTCACATTCGCGGACATGTGTTCACACCCTTCAAGCTCGAAGAACTGCCCCCAGATCCGATGAGCAGGTGCGCCAAACCGGTCGACCGCCGCCCCGTCGGCGGCCTAATGGCACGCCGAACGGCGGTTGGGAGCAACCTTGCATGCCGAGATTGCCGGACGCAAGTGTCACCGCGAGGGGTACCAGTGTCAGGGGTACGCCCCTTCAGGACCCGCTTCGAGGCCGCGACCGGAAATGTGACCTGGCGATTTCCGAGTACGGCCGATCGGCGACCGTAACGCTATGTGGTCAATGGATCGCACATCGGATTTCCGGCGATCGCCGAACGGCCTCGGCGAGGTGCGGACCGGCGGGCGGCCGGAAAACAAATTGCAGAGACCCGGCCGTTGTCGGCATAATGCCGCCGATCGCGCCGGCACGGCGGACGTCGTGCGGCGTTCAGGCCGCTCGGCCCGGAGGACCGCGTCCGCGGACCATTCCACGCCGGCCGGCCGACCACGGGGGTGGTGTTGCGGGCACGTGCGAAGGCCCCGCCGAATCGGGACGCCGGCGAGGCCTCGGCTGTTCGGCGTTCACGCCGTCCTTCCGCTCACCCCCACTGGCCGGGCCGGTAGTCGCCGGCGGGCTGCCGGACGAGGACGTTCACCCGGTTCCAGGCGTTGATGAGGGCGATCTCGGACACCAGCGCGGCGAGCTGGTCGTCGTCGTAGTGCTTGGCGGCGTTCGCCCACGCGTCGTCGGTCACGCCGCCCGCGGCGTCGGCGATGCGGGTTCCCTGTTCGGTCAGTTCCAGGGCGGCGCGCTCGGCCTCGGTGAAGACCTTCGCCTCCCGCCAGGCCGCGATCAGGTTGAGGCGGACCGAGGTCTCCCCGGCGTGCTCGGCGTCCTTGGTGTGCATGTCGACGCAGACTCCGCAGCCGTTGATCTGGCTGGCGCGGATGTGCACCAGCTCCCGCGTCGCGGCCGGCAGCGCCGAGTCGGACAGGACCTTGCCCGCCGACTGGATGTACTTCATGTACTTCGCCGCGATGGGAATGCCGTGGTAGTCGATACGGGCGTCCATGGTGGCCTCCTTGGAGCGTCGGCTGTCTCACCCTCCTGACGACGCAGCCCGGCCGGATGTGAGGCCGAGACCCTCCGCACGGCGGCCGGCCACCGCCACCGGGCGGCGTCGGCGTAGTTCGTGCCCTCGGAGATCCAGATGAAGCGGCCCCGATCGCCGATCCCGCCGAGCCGGGGAGCGCGGCACGCGCCCGGGGAGCGCGGCACGCGCAGGGGTCAGCCGCGGACGAAGACGCGGTGGATCTTGACCGGCTTGGCGGGCTCGCCGTCCTCGGGCCCGTTCGGGCCGGGGATGATGCCGCCCTTCACGATCCGGTCGAGGACCGGGAGGCCCCAGGTGACCTTGCCCAGGACGGTGTACGCGGGCGGGATGTCGGCGCGGGAGTGGACGAGGAAGAACTGGCTGCCGTTGGTGTCCGGGCCCCAGTTGCCCATGGCGACGGTCCCGCGCGGGTAGGTCTCCTTGCCGGTCAGCTCGTCGTCGAACTTGTAGCCGGGCCCGCCCTTCTCCGCCTCGTAGATGTCGCCGCACTGCAGGACGCCGAGCCGCTTCGAGTTGGTCAGCCGCCAGCACCGCGTGCGGTCGTAGAACCGCTGCCGGGTGAGGCTCGCGAAGTTGTGCACCGCGCACGGCGCGTTCCCCCGGTTCATCCGGATGGCGACGGGGCCGAAGTTGGTCACCAGGACGACGTCGACCTCGCCGTGGGCGCGGGCCTTGGACCGGGGCGGGCGCACCGGCTTCGCGGGCGGGTTGTCGGGCGTGGGGGTGAACACGCACCGGACCTTGTGCCCGCCGCCGGCGGGGGACGCCGGCGACGCCTGGGCGGCGCCCGCGGGCAGGAGCGCGGCGGCCAGGGCGGCGGCCAGCGTGACGACGGTCCAGCGCGGTCTCATAGCGCCCCAACGTAGTGATCACCGCGGCGGCGGGGTAATGGCAAATCCCGACGAAAGCGGAGCCGCCGGCGCGGGAGATCAGCGGGCGAGGAGCTCCTTCAGGGCGGCGTCGATGAACGCGGTGTCGACGGGGTTGCTGCCATGGCCCGCGAAGTGGCCCCAGACGCTCGGGATGACGCGGAGTTCGGCGCCGGGGATGTGCTGGACGGCCCACGCCTCGTCCTCGGGCGGGAAGTACAGGTCCTTCTCGCCGGGCATGACCAGCGCCTTGGCCTTGATGGACGCGAGGGCCGCCTTGGTGTCCCCGTCGAAGCCGGGGGTGCGGCCGACGTCGGAGTTCTGCCACGTCCACAGCATGGTGAGGAGGTTGTTGGCGTCGCGGTCGTCCAGGAAGAAGCCCTCCCAGAAGCCGACGAGGAAGTCTTCGAGCGAGCTGTAGCCGAGCTGCTCGTAGAGGCGGTCCCAGTAGAACGCCTGGGAGAAGCCCCAGCCGGCGTAGACGCGGGCGGCGGCGCGGAGGCCCCTGGTGGGCGGGCTGGTGTACCAGCCGTACTCGAACGCGGCGTCGGCGGTGAGCGCGGCCTTCACACCTTCGAGGAACACGAAGTTGTGGAGGCTGCAGCGGGACGAGCCGCAGAACGGGGCGATGCGGTCCACCATCTCGGGGTGGCTGACGGCCCACTGGTAGGTCTGCCCGGCGCCCATGGACCAGCCCGTCACGAGGGGCAGGCGTTCGATGCCGAAGTGCTCGGTGACGAGACGGTACTGGGCCTCGACGTTGTCGTACATGGTGACGTTCGGGAAGCGGGCCCGGTCGTAGGGGGGCGGGGTGTTGCTGGGCGAGCTGGACAGGCCGTTGCCGAGCATGTTCGGCACGATGATGAAGTAACGGGCCGGGTCCAGCGCCATGCCTTCGCCGATCAGCCACTCGTTGTCCTGATGACGGCCCGAGTACCAGGTGGGGTAGACGATCGCGTTGCTCTTGTCGGCGGCCAGGTCGCCGTAGGTCTCGTAGGTCAGCTGCGCCCCGCGCAGGGTCGCGCCGCCCTGCAGGACGAAGTCGCCAAGGTCATAGGTCGTGGCCATAAGCCCCCCTTAGTTCCTGCTGAAACTATTTCGTGCGGAATCAATGGTCAAGGGGGTCGCGGGGAAGCTGGTACAGCACGTCGAACTCCAGGCCGTCGGCGGCGGCCAGGAACACCTTCTGCCGCAGGTGCCGGTCGCGGACCTCGACCGGGCCGCGCGGCCCGTCGTAGCCGAGGCCCTCGGAGACGGCGGTCATCCGGCGGACGTCCGGGTCGCCGCCGCTGCGCCGGAACAGCTCGGCCAGCAGCCGCACGCCCTCGTAGCAGGACTCCCCCATGCTGTTGAGCGGCGGCGCCTGCGGGCCGAAGCGCCGGTGGTAGCGGGCGCCGAAGTCCAGCCCGTCGCCGGTCGGGAGCGTCTCGAAGAACCCCGCCGCGGCGAACAGGCCGCGGGTGCCCTCCACGCCCGACGCGAGCAGCATGTTCTCGTCCATCAGCGGGCTGAACCGCAGCTGCTCCAGGCCAGCCGCGCCGAACGCGCGGTTGAATGCGACCGCGTCGTCGCCGACCAGCAGCATGAGGACGGCCTCGCACCCGCTCGTCTCGATCCTGCGCAGCGGCTCGCCGAAGTCCTGCGTGCCGAGCCGGACGTAGATCTCGTCGCACAGGACGGCGTCCTGCTCGGCCAGATAGGACCGGACGGCCCGGGCCGTGCCGCGCGGCCAGACGTAGTCGTCACCGACGATCGTCCAGCGCCGGATGCCCAGCTCGGACGCCAGCCACCGCAGCGCGGGACGGAGCTGGCGCTCGGGCGTCTCGCCGGTGAGGAAGACGCCGGGCGAGCGCTCGCCGCCCTCGTAGAGCGCGGTGTAGACGTACGGGACGCGGCCCGCGATGCGCGGGACGAGGCGCTGCCGGACGGTCGAGACGTGCCAGCCGGTGACCGCCTGCACGGCGCCCGACCCGACCATCGCGCCGACCTGGTCGGCGACCCGCGCGGGCGGCGCGCCGCCGTCCACGACGGTCAGCCGGAGGCGGCGGCCGAGCACGCCCGCCTCCTCGTTGATCTCCTCCTCGGCGAGCCGGGCGCACAGCTCGGCGGAGGGCCCGAAGAGTCCCGCGGGCCCCTGACGCGGCACCACCAGGGCGACGCCCAAGTCGTCCATATCCGGGACGTTAGTGGATGCTCGCCCAAAATAGTTTCGATGAGACGGTAATCTTGTGTCTCGCGATGACTACAACAGGTATGGCGCAGGACGAGCTGGACCTGCCGCGGGTGCTCGCGCGGGTCGAACGCGGCATCGCCGCCAGGCTCGCCGCCGCGCTGAAGACGGCCGGCTCCACCGTCGAGGAATGGCGCGTGATCTCCCTGCTCGCCGACGGCGCCGGGCACACGATGACCGAGATTGCCGATTTCGCCCTGCTCCCCGCGCCGACGCTCACCAAGGTGATCGACCGACTGGTGTCGGCGGGGCTGGTGTTCCGGCGCGTGGACGACGCCGACCGGCGCAGGGTACTGGCGTTCCTGTCCGAACATGGCCGCGCGTCTTTCGACCGGCTGACCACCGCGATCGAGGACGAGTGGCGCCGCGTGCAGGACACCGTGGGCCAGGAGGAACTGGCGCTGCTGCGCGTCCTGCTGACCAGGATGTCCGCGCGGCTGGCCTGACCCGACTCTTTCTTCAGAAAGGAATACTTCCCGAAGAAAGTATCCAAGGTCGGCGGAGACCGAGGTCAGCGTAGGTAGGTCTCGAAGCCCGCGGCCAGGGCCTCGGCCATGCGCTGCCGGAACGGGGCGCTGGACAGCTTGGCCGCGTCCCCCGGGTTCTGCATGTTGCCGCACTCGATGAACACGATCGGCACCGTGGACATGTTCAGCCCGCCGAGGTCGCCGCGCCGGTCCAGGCCGTCCTGCCCCCGGTAGGTCGAGTAGGGGATGCCGGTGCCGGAGCGGTACGCGTCGCGGACCGCCGTGCCGAGCCTCCGGGACGGCTCGACGATCGGCGCGTTCCTCCCCACGGCCACCGGCTCGATGACGTGGAACCCGTGCCCGGCCGGGTCGGCGCCGTCGGCGTGGATCGACAGGGCGGCCTCGGCGCGCAGCCGGTTGCCGATCTCCGCCCGCTCGGTGACGCAGGGCCCGACGCCGGTGTCGTCCTTCCGCGTCAGCGTCACCTGGGCGCCCCGGTCGCGCAGGATCCGCGCCAGCCGTTCGGCGACGTCCCAGGTGAAGGCGTGCTCGCTGTAGTCGTCCCGCGTGCTGGTGCCGACCGTGTTGCAGGCCTTGTAGCCGTTGCCGATGAACACCTTCTTGTTGATCTCGTCAGGGTGGTCGGCGTTCCCGCCGTTGTGACCCGGATCGATGACGATGACCTTTCCGCTCACCGCCGACCCACCGCCGCCGGTCGCGGTGGACGCCGGCGACCCGCCGGTGGTCGCTGTGGCCGGGGACGACGGCCGGTCGTCGTCGGAGGACCCTCCGCACGCGGCCAGCATCGCGAGGCACAGCCCGGCCCCGGCGGCCGCAGGCCCGCACCCATGAATCCGCACCGCGCCACCCCCCGTGACGGCTCGCCACCCCTCTGACAATCTGCGCAGCGCGAGGTCGCCTAAACAACCCGGGCCGCGGGCGTCGTGGTCGACGTACTCCCGGCGGCGTAGCCGGCGTGCAGCCCGCTGGGGGATGTCCGGGCCTGGACGGAGACGCGATCGTTGCGGCGGCATCGAGCGGGGGGCCTGGGGTTCCCCAGAAAGGCAGGGCTCTCATGAACCGTCGGATTCGCGCTCTCACGTGGCTCGCCCCGGGTGTCGGCATCGCGGTGCTGCTCGGCGGCGCGCCCGCGGCGAACGCCGCCCAGCCACCCCAGTCAGCCCGGCCGTCCCAGCCGCCCGGGTCGGTGGAGCGGTGGATCGCGCGGCAGGCCGTCCCGCTGGCGACCGCCGACCCGTCCGCGCCGCTGGACGACCTGGCCTCCCTCCGCCGGTCGGTCGGGGACGCGGCGGTCGTCGGGCTCGGCGAGTCGGTGCACGGGACGGCGGAGCAGACCGCGCTCAAGCTGCGCGCCCTCCGCTTCCTCGTCGAGCGGATGGGCTTCCGCTCCCTCGCCTGGGAGGAGGACTGGACGATGGGGCTCAAGATCAACGAGTACGTCCGGACGGGGAAGGGCGATCCGGCCGCGCTCGTGCGGGAGATGAGCCCCCAGTATCAGAACCGGGAGGTGGCGGACGTCCTGCGGTGGCTCCGCGGCTACAACGCCGGTCGCCAGGACGGCGACAAGGTCGAGTTCGTAGGCGTCGAGTACTACTTCACGCGCCCGTCGGCCTACGACGCGATCAAGGCCCAGGTCGCGAAGACGGCCCCGGAAAGGCTCGCCGACCTGCGGAAACACAAGGTGGTCCGCCCGTGGACGTCGAACATGCTGAAGTACACCACCTGGTACCGCGAGACGGTGCAGGACAAGCACTCGTACGTCCGGCACGCCCGCCAGGTGTACGACCTGGTGAAGCACCTCCCGGACGGAGGCCGCGACCACAGGCTGGCGCTGCACCACGCCCGGCAGATCGTGTCGTTCTACGAGCACTTCGTCCTGGAGTTCAACGAGGCCAACGCCTACCGGGACGCCCACGCCGCGGGGAACCTGGCGTGGTGGCGCGGGCACAGCGGCGGCGACAGGATCGTCTACTGGGCCGCGAGCGCACACACGGCGAACGCCCCCGCGCTGCACGTCACCGCCCAGGACGGCCAGGACCTGCGCTACCCGGCCGCCGGCTCGCACCTGCGGCGCCGGTACGGCGGCCGGTACCGGTCGATCGGCTTCACCTTCGACCACGGCGCCGCGCTCCTCGGCCCCGGGCGGACGGTCGCCCTCGCGCGTCCGGCGCCGAACTGGTTCGAGCGGCGGTTCGGTGGGGTCGGCGCGGCGCAGTTCGTCCTGGACCTGCGCGCCCCCGCGCCCGCGCCGGTACGCCGCTGGCTGAGCGCGCCCACTGTGACCAGGGGACTCCCGTATTTCGGGCCGGATTCGATCACGACCGGAGGCGCGCTGTCGGAGTGGTTCGACGTGATCGTCCACCGCCAGGAGGTCTCGCCGGCGGGTCCGGCCTGATCTTGCCCAAGGATCGGGGCCTTCGTTGGCGAGAAGTGCCGACATTCTCCTGGTGCCGGTGTGGTTCGGTCCATTAGCTGGGGTGGGCTGAGCTGGGGCGGCGGCCCGCCGGCGGGACGGGGTTGCCGGGCGGCGGCGGGCTGGTTACCGTTCAGTCGATTAAAAGGAAAGTTTCCTATCAGATCAGAGGTCCCACCCGTGCCCCGCTCGCCCCCCGCCAGCCCTCCGCCATGCCGTACGACGTACCTCGGGGTTCGGGGGATTCCCGCCTGTTCCATCTCCTTCCCGGGAGTGACATTGAGAAGACTTCGCCCTGGCCTCCTCTTCACCGCCCTCTTCGCCCTCGTCCTCGCCCTGCTCGTCCCGACTCCGGCCAACGCCGCGACGACGGCGACGGCGACCTTCACCAAGGCCGCGGACTGGGGCTCGGGCTACGAGGCCAAGTACACGATCACCAACGGGACCGGCTCGGCGATCTCGGGCTGGAAGGTCGAGTTCGACCTCCCGTCCGGCTCGACCATCGGCTCCTACTGGGACGCGCTGCTCAGCCAGTCCGGGCAGCACGCCACCTTCACGAACCGGAACTACAACTCGGGCATCGCCGCCGGCGCGTCCGTGTCGTTCGGGTTCCTCGTCAACGGTCCCGGCGCGCCGGCGAACTGCACCATCAACAGCGGTTCCTGTACCGGCGACAGCACGCCGGGGGCGCCCTCCGCGCCCGGCGACGCGTCCGTGACCGGCAAGACGAACAGCTCCCTGACCCTGTCGTGGGCCCCCTCATCCGGGACGGTCACCGGCTACAAGGTCTACGAGGGCTCCAGCGTCCGCGCGACGGTGAACGCCACGAGCGCCACCCTCTCCGGGCTGGAGACCTGCTCCAACCACACCTACACGATCAAGGCGTACAACGACGCCGGCGAGTCCGGGGGAACCTCGGTGTCCGGCACGACGGACGGCTGCGTCACGCCGGCCGTCGGCAAGCACGCCGCTCCCTACCTCTACCTGGGCTGGGGCAACCCGCCCGACCCGGTCACCGTCATGAAGGCGTCCGGGACCAACATGTTCACGATGGCGTTCATCCTGGCGCAGAACGGCTGCAACCCGGCCTGGGACAGCCAGCGTCCGCTGAAGGGCGGCGTGGACGAGCAGGCGATCGCGAAGATCCGCGCGGCCGGCGGTGACATCATCCCGTCCATCGGCGGCTGGTCCGGCAACAAGCTCGGCCCGAACTGCTCGACGCCCGAGGCCCTGGCCGGCGCCTACCAGAAGGTCATCGACGCCTACGGCCTGAAGTCGATCGACGTCGACATCGAGAACACCGACGAGTTCGAGAGCCCGGCGGTCCAGGACCGGATCCTCGGCGCGCTCAAGATCGTCGAGCAGAAGAACCCCGGCATCCAGACGATCCTGACGCTCCCGGTCCTCAGCAGCGGGCCGAACTCGTGGGGCAAGCGCCTCATCGACCGCGCTGCCGAGCTGCAGGTTCCGGTGGACATCTGGTCGATCATGCCGTTCAACTTCAACGGCCACTCGGACATGTACGGCAACACCGTCAAGTCGTCCGAGGGACTCAAGGAGACCCTGAAGGCCGCCAACAAGTGGACCGACGAGGTCGCCTA
The DNA here is from genome assembly GCF_044326345.1 of Actinomadura sp. 9N215. NCBI lineage: Bacteria > Bacillati > Actinomycetota > Actinomycetes > Streptosporangiales > Thermomonosporaceae > Actinomadura > Actinomadura sp. 9N215. Next base: position 279,111 of record NZ_JBIRBA010000004.1, read on the forward strand.
CACGCACATGGGCATCTCCGGCATGAACGGCCGGTCCGACGTGGGCGAGATCACGACCCCCGCGATCTGGACCCAGATCCGTGATTGGTCGAAGTCCAAGGGTCTGTCCCGGCTGACGTTCTGGGCGGTCAACCGCGACCGTCCCGGCAGCGGCACCGACCAGACCGACTGGCAGTTCTCCAAGATCACAGCCGGTTTCTGACCATTCCCCAGGCGGCCCGCGTCCCAGCTCCGGGGACGCGGGCCGCACCCTTTCGCCCCGCCGAGCCGGACGACGGACGACGGGCCCCGGCTACCCGTTCCACCACCGATTGGCGCACGTGGGTGGTTTTCCGGCTACCGGCCCGCATGGGCTAATTGGCGAGAATGGCCATCAGATGAGGCCAGGCTCAGGCAAGTAGTGCCGATATTCGGGAGGGCCCGCGCTGGTTCGGTGTTCAAGCTGGGGTGGTTGCCCTATGCAGGTGGAGGAGGTTCGGGAAAGGGCTTGCCCAGGTCACGGTCGCTCGTTACCTTGCTCTAAAACTGATAGGAAACCTTCCTATCGATTAGCGATCTAGAGACAACAGGCGATCTAGAGACAAACAGTGTGACCTACTCGGGGTTCGGGGGAATCCGCCAGCTTCCTACCGATGGAGTGAGAGTTGCGCCCCCACGCAGACTTGCGCCCCCGTTCCGTTCTCGGTGTTCTCGCCGTCCTCCTCGTCGCGCTCCTCGCGCCGCTCGGCGGGGCCTCCCCCGCCCGCGCCGACGCTCCCGCCGCGACGTTCAGCAAGCCCTCCGACTGGGGCTCCGGCTGGGAGGGGCGCTTCACGCTCACCAACGGGTCCACCGCGGCGATCAACGGCTGGAAGGTCGAGTTCGACCTGCCGGCCGGGACCACTGTCGGCTCCTACTGGGACGCCCTCCTGACCAAGGACGGCCAGCACCAGGTGTTCGAGAACCGCGACTACAACGCCGCGGTACCGGCCGGCGGTTCCGTCACGTTCGGATTCCTCGGGAACGGTCCCGGCGCCCCCGTGAACTGCACGTTCAACGGCGCCCCGTGCGCGGGCGGCGACACCGGCAACCCCGGTGAGCTCGGCGCGCCCGGCACCCCGGCGGTCACCGCGCGGACCGAGACCTCGCTGACGCTCGGCTGGCAGGCCGCCTCCGGAACGCCCACCGGCTACCACGTCTACGAGGGCTCCGACCTGCGGGCCACCGTCAGCGGCACCACCGCCACGATCGGCGGCCTCGCGAAGTGCTCGACGCACAGCTACACGGTCAAGGCGTACGACGCCGACGGCGAGTCGCCCGCCAGCACCGCCGTCACCGGCACGACCAGCGGATGCGTGAGCAGCGCGCTGCCCAAGCACTTCCTGACCGGCTACTGGCACGACTTCGTCAACCAGGCCCGGCCGCTGAAGCTCTCCCAGGTGCCCGACCAGTACGACGTCGTCGCGGTCGCGTTCGGCGAGTCGACGAGCCGCTTCGGCGAGGTCAGCTTCAAGGTCGACCCGGGTCTGGCCAAGGCGGTCGGCGGCTACACCGACGAGCAGTTCAAGGCGGACGTCAAGGCGCTCCAGGCCAAGGGCAAGAAGGTCATCCTGTCGGTCGGCGGCGAGAAGGGCGCCATCTGGGTCGGCAACTCCGCCGCGGCGGAGCTGTTCACGAACTCCATGGCCGCGCTGATCGCCGAGTGGGGCTTCGACGGCGTCGACATCGACCTGGAGAACGGCATCAGCCCGCAGTACATGGGGCAGGCGCTGCGCGCCCTGCGCGCCAAGGCCGGCAGCGAAATGATCATCACGATGGCGCCGCAGACGGTCGACATGCAGTCCACCGGCGCGGCCTACTTCCAGCTCGCGCTGAACATCAAGGACATCCTCACGGTCGTCCACATGCAGTACTACAACTCGGGCACAATGCTCGGCTGCGACCAGCAGGTGTACTCGCAGGGAACGCTGAACTTCATGACGGCGCTGGCGTGCATCCAGCTGGAGAACGGGCTGCGTCCCGACCAGGTGGCGCTGGGACTGCCGGCGGGCGCGGGCGCGGCGGGCGGCGGAGTCGTCCAGCCGGGGCTGGTCAACAACGCACTGGACTGCCTGGCCAAGGGCACGAACTGCGGGTCCTTCAAGCCGTCCAAGACGTATCCGGACATCCGCGGCGCGATGACCTGGTCGATCAACTGGGACGTCTCGAACGGCGGCCGGTTCGCCGGGACCGTCGGCCCGCACCTGGACACGCTGCCGTAACCGGTCCCGCTTCCGTAGCCGGACACGCCTCGCAGAGGGACGGACATGAAGAAGATCTGGGCCCCGGCGGTTCTGACCGCCGGGCTGCTCGTCGGGCTCCCGAGCCCGGCGAACGCAGAGAACGTGCTGGCCAACGCCGGTTTCGAGAACGGGTCGCTGAGCGGCTGGACGTGCGCGGGCGGCGGTTCCGTGGTGACCGGCCCGGTGCGGACGGGGTCGTACGCTCTCGCGGGCGGCGTGACCGCCGGAAGCACGGGCCAGTGCACGCAGACGGTCAGCGTCCAGCCGAACACGGCGTACTCGCTGTCGGCCTGGGTGCGCGGCAGCTACGTGTACATGGGCGTGACCGGCGGGGCGTCCACGTGGACCCCGTCCGCGTCCGACTACACCAGGCTGTCGGTCTCGTTCACGACCGGCGCCGACCAGAAGACCGCGGAGATCTTCCTGCACGGCTGGTACGGCAACGGCGCCTACCACGCGGACGACGTCGTCCTGGACGGCCCCGGCGGCGAACCCCAGCCCGGCGTGCCGGGCGCGCCCGCCGGCCCCAAGGTCGGCGCGGTCACCGACGACTCGATCGCGCTGTCGTGGGAGCCCGCCAGCGGGACCGTCACCGGCTACCGCGTCTACGAGGGCTCCACCGTCCGCGCGACCGTGACCGGGACGAGCACCACCATCTCCGGCCTCGCGGCGTGCAGCTCGCACAGCTACACCGTCGCCGCCTACAACGACGTCGGCGAGTCGCCCAAGTCCGTGCCGGTCGGCGGCCGGACGGGCGGCTGCGCCGACACCGGGATCCCGAAGCACGCGCTCATCGGCTACCTGCACGCGAGCTTCGCCAACGGGTCCGGCTACATCCGGATGGCGGACGTCCCGGACGCGTGGGACGTCATCGACCTCGCGTTCGGCGAGCCGACGTCGGTCACGTCCGGCGACATCCGCTTCAACCGGTGCCCGGTGAGCGAATGCCCGAACGTGGAGAGCGAGGAGGAGTTCACCGCGGCGATCCGCGCGAAGCAGGCGCAGGGCAAGAAGGTGCTGATCTCCATTGGGGGCCAGAACGGCCAGGTGCAGCTCACGTCGGCGGGCGCGCGGGACGCGTTCGTCCGGTCCGTCTCGGCGATCATCGACAGGTACGGGCTGGACGGCCTGGACGTCGACTTCGAGGGCCACTCGCTCTACCTCAACAGCGGCGACACCGACTTCCGCAACCCCACCACCCCGGTGATCGTGAACCTGATCTCCGCGCTGAAGACGCTGAAGGCCAAGTACGGGCAGGACTTCGTCCTGACGATGGCGCCGGAGACGTTCTTCGTGCAGGTCGGCTACCAGTTCTACGGCGGCGCCGGCGGCGGGGACGGCCGGACGGGCTCCTACCTCCCGGTGATCCACGCGATGCGGGACGACCTGACCATCCTGCACGTCCAGGACTACAACTCGGGACCCGTGATGGGGCTCGACGGCCAGTACAAGAACATGGGCGGCCCCGAATTCCACATCGCGATGACCGACATGGTGAAGGCCGGATTCCCGGTCGCCAAGACCGGTCACACGTTCCCCGGGCTGCGCCCCGACCAGATCGGCATCGGGCTGCCCGCCGCGGTCAGCGCCGGCAACGGCCACACCCCGCCCGCCCAGGTGCACCAGGCGGTGAACTGCCTGGTCAAGGGGACGGGCTGCGGCTCGTACACGCTGCGCGGCGGGACGTCCCCCGCGCTGCGCGGGCTGATGACCTGGTCGATCAACTGGGACCGCTACTACAAGTGGGAATTCATGAACGCCCACGAGCCATTCCTCAACGGCCTCCCGTAGGGCGGCGCCACCCCTTCCACAGACCTCCTCGGAGAAACCACCCCCACCGGAAGGAAATCCATGAGATCGACCCGCTCCAGAAGGGCCGCCGCGGTCGCGGTCACAGTTCCGGCGGCGTCCGCGCTGGTGGTGCTCGGCACCTCGTCCGGCGCGAGCGCGCACGGGACCATGTCCGACCCGCCGAGCCGCGTGTACGTCTGCAAGAACGAGGGCCCGGAGAGCCCGAAGTCGGACGCGTGCAAGGCGGCCGTCGCCGCCAACGGCACCCAGGCCTTCTACGACTGGAACGAGGTGTCGCTGCTGGACGCCGGCGGGCGGCACCGGCAGATCATCCCGGACGGCCAGCTGTGCGGCGCCGGACGGGCGAAGTACCGCGGGCTCGACCTGCAGCGCGCCGACTGGCCCGCCAAGAGGATGTCGTCCGGGCAGCAGACGATCACCTACCACGCGACCGCGCCGCACTCGGCGAGCAACTTCGAGTTCTACATCACCCGTGACGGCTGGAACCCGACGATGCCGCTGCGCTGGTCGGACCTGGTGCACATCCAGACGTTCAACCGCCAGAACCCGACCACGTTCACCAAGTGGACGATCAACATCCCGCCGCGCTCGGGGCGGCACGTCCTGTACTCGATCTGGCAGCGGGTGGTCGGCAGCCAGGAGGCCTTCTACACCTGCTCGGACGTCGACTTCGGCGGCACGACCACGCCGCCGACCGACCCGCCCACGGACCCGCCCACCGATCCCCCGACCGACCCTCCCACCGACCCGCCGAGCGGCACCTGGACGACCGGAACCGCGTACGGCGCGGGCGACCAGGTGACGTTCAACGGCGCGACCTACGAGTGCCTCCAGGCGCACACGGCGCTGGCCGGCTGGGAACCCGCGAACACCGCCGCGCTCTGGCGAAAAGTCTGAGCGCGACAGGATGAGGCGCACGCGATGAGTCTCCCCAGATGAAGCGCAACGCGACCGACCGCCGCGCGAGCGACCGTCCTGCGACGGGCCGCCGCGCGGCGGGGCACCCCGCGACGGGCCGTCCGACGGCAGGACGACCCGCGGCCGAACCTCCCGCGGCCGACCGCCCGGCTGCCGACCGGCGCGTGACCGGCCGCCACACGGCCGAACCACCCCCTCCGGCCGAACCCCCTGTGGCGGATGGCCACGCGCCGGGACGCCCCGCGGTGAAACGCGGCGTGTTCAAGTACGGCGGGTTGGCGCTCCTCGCCGTGTGCGCCCTCCTGGTGTTCGCCCAATGCGGGGCCGCCGGCGGTTCGCCGTCCGGCGGCCCCGCCCCCGCTTCCCGCGGCGGGCACGGGTTCAACGCCGACGACGTGATGTTCCTGCAGATGATGCTTCCCCATCAGGAACAGGGCGTGAAGCTGGTCCGCCTCGCGAAACGGCATTCGGCGCGCCCCGAAGTGAAGACCCTGGCCGCGGCGATCGAGACCACGCAGATCGCCGAGGCGAGGCAGATGCAGGAGCGGCTGCGCGGGTGGCGGCGGCCGCTGCGCGCGGAGTCGCACGAGCATGCCGCGCACGGCGGCATGCCGGAGACCACCGACGCCGAACTGGCGGCGTTGGAACGGACCCCGCCGGCCCGTTTCGAGCGCGAGTTCCTCAACCTGCTGATCGGCCATCAGGACGACGCCGTCCAGATGGCCCGGCTTGAGACCGGCAGGGGCGAGGACGCCTGGACGCGGCGGCTGGCGGAACGCGTCGACCGGTCACGGTCGGCGCAGATCGAACAGATGCTGGCGATTCTCCGTCCCCCATCCCCATCCACCGACGGCCCCCGATCCCCGGAAGGATCCCGACCCCCGGAAGACTCCCACCGGAAGTAGGTGTTCGGCATGCGCCGAATAATCGCAGTCCTGACCACTTTCGTCGTCGTTGCCGCTCTCGTCGTCGCTCCCGCCCGGGCGGCGGACCGGCTGACGGCGACCTTCAGCTTGTCCGGGACGACCGGAAAATATGTGGTCACCAATCCCGGCACGTCCTCCGCCAGCGGCTGGACGCTCCAGTTCGAGCTCCCCTCGGGTGTGACCGCCAGCAACCCGCAGAACGCCACCTTGTCGCAGAACGGGACGAAGGTGACGCTCCGTCCGCTGTTCTATATCGACACCCTTCGCGCGGGCGGCAGCACCGAGCCGTACAGCCCGACGTTCTCGCTGAGCACCGCGGCACAGCCGACGAGCTGTCTGCTGAACGGCGCGGCTTGTGACGGCACGGGTGAGGCGCCGCCGAAGGCGGAGGGCGTCACCGCGGCGTACTCCGTCGACGGGTCGCGCGCCAAGTTCATCGTCGCGAACAACTCCGCGGCGACGATCCAGAACTGGTCGATCGTGTTCGACCTGCCCTCCGGGGTGACCGCGAGCAACGCCGACAACGGCTCGCTCACCCAGAGCGGGACCACGGTCACCCTGTCGCCCGCGCACTACAACGGCACCGTCCAGCCGGGCCGGACGACGGAACCGTACAGCCCGACGTTCACGGTCAGCAGGTCGGGCGCGGAGCCGACGAGCTGCCGGATCAACGACGTCAACTGCGACGGCACCGGCGACGCGCCGCCCGCCGCCCCCGGCGGCCTGACCTCGCCGGTGAAGACGACGAAGACCGTCTCGCTGAAGTGGGACGCGGCCAAGCCCGGCAGCCTGCCGATCACCGGGTACGAGGTCTACAACGGCAGCACGCTCGCGACCACCGTCCCCGAGACGAACGCGACGGTCACCGGCCTCACGCCCAACACCGAGTACACGTTCACGGTCAAGGCGCGGGACCGCAAGGGCGGGCTGTCGGCCGCCAGCGCGCCCGTCACCGTCAAGACCAACAACCCGGCCGATGACACGCAGGCTCCTTCCGTCCCCAGCGGCCTGCGCAGCACCGGCAAGGACGGCGCCAGCGTGACCCTCGCGTGGACCGCCTCGACTGACAACATCGGCGTCGCGAACTACGACGTGCTGGTGGACGGCAAGGTCGCGACGACCTCGACCGCCACCACCGCCAAGGTCGCGGGGCTGTCCCCGTCGACCGAGTACAGCTTCACCGTCCGGGCCCGCGACATGTACGACAACGTGTCCGCGGCCAGCTCGGCCGTGAAGGTGCAGACCGACGACGTGGTCGGCGACGGCTACGCCAAGGTCGGCTACTTCGTCCAGTGGGGCATCTACGGCCGCCAGTACTTCGTGAAGAACCTGGACACCACAGGGAACGCGCGGCGGCTCACCCACATCAACTACGCGTTCGGCAACATCGACCCGGTCAACCTGACCTGCCTGCACGGCGTCACCAAGGGCACCTCGCAGAACCCGCAGGACCCGAACCAGGGCGACGGCGCGGGCGACGCCGAGGCCGACTACGGACGGCCGTTCAGCGCCGCCCAGTCGGTGGACGGCGTGGCCGACAGCGGCTGGGAGAAGCTCCAGGGCAACTACAACCAGCTGCTGAAGCTCAAGAAGAAGTACCCGCACCTGAAGGTGCTGATCTCGCTCGGCGGCTGGACGTACTCCAAGTACTTCTCCGACGTCGCCAAGACCGACGCGTCCCGCAAGAAGTTCGTCCAGTCCTGCCTCGACATCTACATCAAGGGCAACCTGCCCGTGTACGCCGGTAAGGGCGGCCCGGGCACCGGCGCCGGGATCTTCGACGGCATCGACCTCGACTGGGAGTGGCCGGGCGCCGAAGGGCACCCGGGCAACCACGTCGGCAAGGACGACAAGCGCAACAACACGCTGCTGATCGAGGAGTTCCGCCGTCAGCTCGACGAGATGACGAAGTCGACCGGCCAGCGCTACCTGCTCACCGCCTTCACCCCCGCCGACCCGGCGAAGATCGAGGCCGGCTGGGAGCTGGCGGAGGTCGCCAAGTCCATGGACATCTTCAACGTCCAGGGCTATGACTTCCACGGCGCGGGAAGCGACAACTCCTGGGAGCCCAACCGGACGGGCCACCAGGGCAACCTGTACACCGACACCGACGACCCGTACCCGTTCCACTTCAGCGTCGAGAACGCGGTCAAGCCGTACCTCGACGCGGGGGTCAATCCGCGCAAGCTGACGCTCGGCCTGGCCTACTACGGCCGCGGCTGGCAGAACGTCACCGACGGCGGCAAGAGCGGCGAATGGCAGGACGCGAAGGGCGCGGCCCCCGGCCAGTTCGCGGAAGAGGCCGGGACGCGCGGCTACAGCAACCTGCTCGCCAGCGTGCCGAACTGCAAGATCGTCCACGATGAGCAGGCGGTCGCCACGTCCTGCTACACCGGCAACAACGGCCAGTGGTGGACGTTCGACGACGCCTGGTCGATCCAGAAGAAGGTCGCCTGGCTGAAGAGCAAGAACCTGCTCGGCGGAATGATCTGGGAGATGTCCGGTGACCCGGGCATCCTGACCAAGACTCTCGACGAGAGCCTGGGCAGCTGATCCCCTGAACTCAGGGCCGGTGCCGCCTTGCGCCAGCACGGCACCGGCCCTGACCCATGTCCGCCCTTTCGCACCTGCGGCCTTCACATCGATGATCTTGAGCGGGGGCCGGGAAAGGAAACGCGCTTTGAGCGAAGAAATCACCGTCGAGCGAAATGCGGTCGCGGGCAGGATCCCCGCGACTCGGCACCGAAAAGCGGAGGGGGCCTCGACCATAATCGTCCATTCCCCGGCGCCCGGCCCGGCTCCGTCTAGTCTGTCGGGATGATTCCCGCCTCGGGTGTTTCCTCCGTGACGTCCCGGCTTGGGTGGCTCGATGCGCTGCGCGGGGCGGCGGCGCTGGCGGTTGCGCTGCACCACGCCAGCTACGTGTACCTGCCGTCCCTGCGGATCTGGATGGCCGACTGGTTCGATCCCGGCATGGCCGGGGTGCTGGTCTTCTTTCTGGTCAGCGGATACATCGTGCCGGCGTCGCTGGAGCGCCGCGGAAGCGTGCGGGGATTCTGGATCGGACGGTTCTTCCGCATCTACCCGCTGCTCGCGGTGGCGTGCTTCTTCGCCGTCCTGCCGTTCCTGCTGGGCGTGCTCGGGCTCCGGGGCGGGCTGGAGCAGTACTCCCCCGCGACCGCCGTCCTGGCGCACCTCACGATGCTGCAGGACGTCCTGAACGTCCCGAACGTGATGAACGTCCTGTGGACGCTGTCGTACGAGATGGCCTTCTACCTGCTGATCGTCGCGCTGTTCGTGGTGGGCGGGCACCGGCGGTCGGCGCCGGCCGCGGCCGTCCTCACCGGCGTCGCGGTCGTGGCCGCCGCGCTCACCGCCACCGGCCTGCTGACCGGCGCGTACGCGCCCGCCACCCTGCTGTCGCGCACCGCCGGGACCGGCCTGGTCGTCGCCCTGACCGCCGTCGGCGTGGCGGTGGCGATCGCGGCCGCGGTGTCGGGGCGTTCCGTACCGCGCACCGCGGGCGGCCTGCTCGGCGGGCTGCTCGCCGCCCTCCTGGTCACCGCGAACGGGCGCATCGACGCCTGGGAGGGCCTCATCATGCTGGCCATCATGTTCACCGGGACCGCCGTCCACCGCGCCGAGCACGGCCAGATCACCCGGCGCGCCGCGGCGGTGACGGCGGCCGTCGTCCTGGCGGGCGCGCTCGGCACCGGGACGTGGCACGCGGCGCCCTACGGCTGGAAGGCGCAGCTCGCCTGGTGCGCCACGGTGCTGGGGGCCGCGGCGGCGTTCGCGGCGGCGTGGCGGTGGCGGCACCGCAGGTTCCCCCGCTGGGCCACCGGGCTCGGCACCATCAGCTTCTCGGTCTACCTGCTGCACCCGCTGCTGCTGATGGTCGCGGCGCAGTTCCTCGGCGCGTCCGGCCGGGAGGACGTGGTGGGCCTGGGGTTCTTCGTCCTGGTGCTGCTGGCGGTGAGCTGGGCGTCGCAGCGCTGGATCGAGGCGCCCGCGCAGCGCCTCGGACGCCGCCTGATCCGGCGGCCGCGCCCGGACGCGAGCGTCGAGCCCCACGTCCTCGCCTCCTGAGCCCGGCCTTCCCGCCCCCGGGGCGCTACTCCTCGACGTACTCCTCGGGAAGCACCCGGTAGCCCGCCACCTCGTTCGGCAGCCGCAGCTCCCGCGCCTGGACGGAGGCGACCATGCTGCTCAGCATCCCGTTCATCGCCTCGGGGAGCGCGCTCGTGGCGTCGCCGAGCGCCGGGTCCGCCATGTACGTCTGGACGGTGGACATCCGGCGCACGACCGCCTCCACCGCGTCGCCGAACCCGAAGCTGATGACCCGCGGATGCCGCTTCCACTCCGGGTCGACCAGCGCGCGGTGCGGCTCCTGCCACGCGGAGGTCGGACGGTCGGCCGGCGCGCCGTCGGTCAGCAGGAAGACGACGGGGCGCACGACGCTGTAGCCCTGGTCCTGCAGGAGCGGGACGTCCATGTCGATCCGGTCGCGGAGCAGCGTGAACAGCGGCCCGAACTTGGTGGCGCCCTCGCAGCGCAGCACCGGCATCTGCCGCATCTTCGTCAGCTCCGTCATCCGCACCACGACGGTGGGCTCGGCGGCGAACGTGACGATCGACAGGTGCACGAACTCCGAGACGCGCGGGTTCAGGTACAGGGTGTTGATGATCTTCGCGAGGGTCTCGTTCAGCAGGTCCTCGTGCTTCCGCATCGACCTGGAGACGTCCAGCGCGAGGTAGGTCGGCATGCCCTTGCCGCGGCCGGGCGCCGATTCGGTGGAGGTGGTCATGTCGGGTCCTCTTTCGCAGGGGCCGTTTCGCAGGGGCCGTGGGTCAGGGCAGCAGCGCCGCGATGACGCCGCTCAGCAGGAGCAGGGCCAGCACGCCCAGACAGGCGATGATCAACGGGACGACGAGCCGTTCGGCCCCGATCCCGGCCCCGGGGTGGTAGCCCGGCGCGAACGGGTCGTTCTCGCCGGACGGCGGCGCGGGCGCCGGACGCCCCGCCCGCGCCGGTCCGGTCGGCGGCGCGGAGACCGCCCGTGCAGGTGCGGGTGGTGCGGACGCGGGGCGCGCAGGTGCGGGTTCGGGCGCGGGTGGCGCGGGGCGCCTGGGTGGCGCGGACGCGGGGGTGGGGTCGGCCGGTACGGCGCGCCGGGCCGGGCGGGGGTCCAGCTCGCTTTCCAGGAGTTCCAGCAGTTCTCCCGAGCTGGGCCGCAGGTCAGGCGGTTCGTCCAGGGAGCAGCGCAGCGCGTCGCCGAACGGGGCGGTGCGCAGCCGTGTGTCCAGGGCGTCCAGGGCGGGGTGCGGGTCCTCGCCGCGGACGCCGGTCAGCACGCGCAGCACCGCCACCGCGATCTTGTACCGGTCGGTGCGCACGGTGAGCCGCTCGCCCTGCGGCACCGCCGGGTCGTTCCACGAGTTGCACTCCACCCACGGACGGGACGAGAGCCCGCAGCTGTCCATGTCGATGAGGAAGACGCGGCCCGCACCGCGCTCCCAGAACAGGTTCGCGTACGACCAGTCGCCGTAGACGACGTCGCGGCGCTCCAGCAGCGCGCCGAGGCGCAGCAGGTTCCGCGCCACGCGGACGCGCTCCCGCCGGTCGGGGACGGCGAGGTCGCGGGCGGTGTAGAACTCGGGGTCGGCCTGGACGAGCTGGTCCAGGCTGAGCGGCACCGACTCGGGCGGCCCGAACGGCGTCCGCACCTCGGTGAAGAACTCCGCGGGCGCCTTCGCCAGGATGACGCCGACCGTCGCCGCGCCCGACACGACGCGGCTCACGGGCCAGCAGGTCGCGGCGTCCACGACGGCGAGCTCGCCGGGCGTCATCGTCGCGGGCAGGCCGATCAGCCGGTCCAGGACCTCGGGCGGCTCGTCCGGGAAGCCGGGCTTGTAGCGCTTGACGAGCCAGCCGGGATGGGCGGCGCTCTCGTACACGGCGGTGGACTGCCCGTTCTCACCGGCGATCCTGGCACCCGCCGCGGCGACCTCCGCCAGCTGCGTGACCGGCGCGAACGGCCGGTCCGACCAGGCCCTCACCGGTCGCACCAGATCACGACGGCGGTGCGGTCGTCGAGCCGGCCGGTCGCGTCGTAGCCGACGTCGGCGACGAACGAGGCGATGTGCGGCGGCGCCGCCCAGCGGTCCGCGAACCAGGGCGCGCCGCCGTCGGCGAGGACGTCGCCGATCCCGTCGGTGGCGAGCGCCAGGACCGCGCCCCTCTCCAGCGTCAGCTCCGCCGTCCGCACCCGGTCCGGATGGAACGGGAGGAACTCGGTCAGGACGTCGCCGTCGAGCCCCCGCTTGTCGGCGCCGACGACGCGCGCCCAGCCCGCGTCGCCGCGGACCCACGCGCCGACGTCGGCGATCCAGGCGGCCCAGACCCGGCGGCGGCCGTCGTCCTCGGGCTCCACCGGGACGACCACGGCGAGCGCCGCGGCCCGCACGTCGTTCTCCGTCACCTTCTGCCGGACGGCCATGCCCGACATCTGCCGCGCGGCGTCGAGGAACAGCGCGGGACCGTCCAGCGGCGCGCCGCCGCCGAGGTCGGCGCGGAGCCGTCCGACCAGCGCGGTCACCGCCACGTTCGCGCCGAGATGGGACCGGCTGCTGTCGGACATCCCGTCGGCGACCGCGACCAGCAGATGCCGCTTGCCCGGGTCGCGGCCGAGCCGGTAGGCGTCCTGCCGGTGCTGGGCGGGCTCGGCGCAGCGGTGTCCCGGACCGACCAGCGAGGCGGCCCGGACGGTCAGCGACCCCACGCGGACGGCGTCGGCGGCGATGCCGGAGATCGCGGGCTCGTCCGGCAGCCGCCACGGCTCGCTGGACTGCCGCGCGCCCGTCCCGAACGGGCGCGGGAACTCCATCGCGGGCGGGCCGGCCGGATCCCGCCGGGCGCGCCTGCGGCGGCTCAGGAGTCCCACGGCACCGGCCTCCAGCCGTCCACGCCGTCCTCGGCGCGCCGCCGCAGCTCGGCGGGCATGACCTCCTCGTCGTCCGCATCGGCCTCGCCGCCAGCGCCGCCGCCGGAGCCGGAGCCGGAGCCGGGGTCGGCGAGCGCGCCCTCGATCGCCGGGGGCGCGGCGGCGGCCGGGACCTGCTGCGTGCCGAACATGTCGGTCCTGCCGCCCGGCTGGAACACGCCGGTGATGGGCCCGAGCAGCCGGCGCAGCATCTCGTTGACCTCGGCGGGCTGCATGATGTTCTGCGCGACGGCCTGGTTGAACAGCTCGATGACCCGGTTCTCCTTGATCGTCTCGTGCTCGCGCATGTCGCTGATCAGGGCGCCGACGCGGTCGCGGTCACGCGCCAGGTACAGCAGGAAGAGGTCGGAGCTGCTGTTCACGGAGGAGCGCAGCGCGGCGATCTCCTCCTCGTCCACCCGCCGCACGACGCGGGCGCCGTCGAGCAGTTCCTGCTTCGCGCGGCTGCGCTCGTCGGGGTCGGCCGTGACGTAGCAGCGGTGGACGGTGATGCCCTCGGGGTACGCGCGGCACTCGGCGGCGAGCCGGTCGGTGAGCGCGTCCTCCAGCTCGGAGACCTGCTCGATCCGGTACCCGTGGGCGACGGTCCGCAGCACGCTCATGACGCGGGGCCGGACGATCTTGGTCCCGTCGGCGATGCCGTGCTGGACCACCTGGACCGGGTCCGTCACCGACCATTCCACGTCCACCGCCACCTCGAACCTGGACGTCTCCGTCCGGCTCGGGATCGCCGCCACGAACGTGTCGGAGCGCAGCGTCGTGTCGACCTCGATCCGCCACTCGTAGCGGGCGCCGCCGAGCCCGGGGAACCGGCGGGGCTGCGCGGCGAGGTGGACGGCCCGGCCGTCGCGGTCGGAGAACACGAACGCGCGGCCGGGGGCCGCCGCGGCGGGCCTCGGACCGCGGGCCTGCTCCCGCCCGATGATGAGCGGCTCGGACGGGCCTGACTCCACCGGCGCGAACCGCTCCGGGAGCGACTCGGGGAGCGGCGCCGCCCCGCGCCTGGCGGACGGATCCGGGTTGCGCCCGGCGGGTTCGGCCGGCGCGAGGTCGGCGGCGTCGGGTTCGGAGTCGGAGTCGGCGGCGTCGGGTTCGAGGTCGTCCGGCTTCTCGGCCATGCGGATCACCTTCCGTTGAGTGCGGTCAGGACGTCGGCGGAGCTCGCCGGCGCGCGGTCGTCCTCGGCCCAGGCGCGGGCCGCGTAGCGCAGCCGCCCGGCGATCAGGTCGTCGGTCGCGACGGCCCGGGCGAGGCGCGCCAGCGAGCGCCGGACGAGCGGCGCCTCGTCCGCCATGCGGGCCCAGTCGAGCAGGGTGTCCTGGGCGTCCTCCTGCACCAGCGGATCGTTGAGGACGTCGCGCCAGAGCGCCGCGACGCCGCGCATCCGGTCGGCGTCCATCGCGGCGATGTGCAGGAGGCCCGGCCAGTCGAAGTCGTCGCCCGGCAGCCGCCGGACGAGCTGCGCCGCCGCCGTGAGGAACGCCAGCCGCGCGGTGAGGCGGCGGATCTCGTCCGCCCCGGACGTCCAGTCCAGCAGCCGCGCCGGCGTCGATCCGCCGGGCCCCTCGGTCTCCCACAGCTCGGTCACGGACTCGCACACCGCGGCAGTGACCATGACGGCGTCGTCGGCGGCGTACTCCTCCAGCCGGTCGAGCGCGGCGGAGGCGTCGCCGTCCTCGTACTCGACCCGCCAGGCGCGGGCCGCGGTGGCGCGCAGCGCGACGTGCTCGTCCTTGCCGCTCCAGTCGCGCAGCAGCTCCCGGACGGGCTCGCGCAGCGCGGGCCGCTGCGTCACCGTCGCGTGCAGCGCGGCGGCGGCGACCGTCCGGCGCCGGGGGTCGTCGCCGCGCGCCATGGGCTCGATCACGAACGCGCGGACCAGGTCGAACGCGCGGGCGGCGAGGAAGCCGGTGGCGACGGCCGTCCGCGTCCGGACGCTCTCCAGCGGATGCACGGCGCACCAGCGCAGCCAGTCCAGCAGCCGGGGCCGCTGCTCGTCGAACTCGCTCCAGAAATAGCCGAGCACCTTGCCCTGCGCGTACGGGTCGAGGTACCGGATGACCTCGGTCGGCGCGGTCGCCCCGAACCTGAGCTGGACCGTGGACCTGACGGTCCGCGCGCCGAGGCTGCTCAGCCACTTGCGCCTCGTCGGCTTCAGCGGGGCGTCGAGCCCGCGCAGCGAGTCGGCGTGCGGGTCGCCGGTCTCCAGGCCGTTCTTGAGCTCCATCGCGGCGAGCGCCACCGTCTCGTACGGCTCGCCGTTGAGCACGGCCGCGGCGACCGCCATGCACTGCAGGGACAGCGTCTCCAGGCTCGCGAACCACTGGGCGCGCTGCTCGTCGTCGCGCAGCCGCAGCGACTGCCCGGCGGTCCCGGCCAGCGGCAGCGCCTGCCGGTAGGCCCTGAGCAGCTCGACCGCGACGGCCCTGGCGTGGCGCGGCGGGCCGTCCTCGCCGAGCTGCGCGTCGACGAGGGCGCGGACGTCCGGCTCGGCGAGGACCACGTCCGCCCGGTCCGCGCCGAGCTCCAGCGCGAGCAGGCCGCGCACGATCTCCCGCCGGTCGCGGACGCGGCCGAGCCGCAGCACCAGGTCGGCCGCGCGGTCGTCGGCGAGCGGCCGGGCCGCGTCGACCGTGACGACCAGCGTGGCGTTCGCGTCCTCCAGCAGCCCCGCCGCCTTGTCGAGCCCGAACGCGGTGAGCGCGTCCGGGCGGACCGGGTCCGGGTAGACGTACCCGGCGCCTTCGGTGAGGTCGTCGCTCGTCAGCTCGTCCAGCCGGACGGCCGGGTTCACGCCGTACAGGCGCGGCTCGGACGGGGCGGCGAGGACGCACAGCAGCCGGCGCGCGGCGGCGAACCGGCCGCTGTCCCGGTCGGCCTGGAGGATCACGATCCTGCGGTCCCGGGCGTGGCGGCACAGGTCGTCGAAGTCCTCCGGGGCGACGAAGGCGCGCTCCGCCTCGCGCACCTCCTCGGGCCGCAGCGGCGCGACCCGGCCGCGCCGCCCGCCCGGCGCGCCGTAGTAGTGGTTGTGCTGGTCGCGGCCGATGGCGGTGCCGCCGGGCGCGTAGCCCGCCAGCGCGTCCCGCTCGGTGCCGATCCGGTCCTGGATGGTGCCGCGCTGGCCGCGGTCGTTGAGGACGTCCGTCCGGGACGGGGTCTTGCCCTCCGCTCCGTCGCCGGTGCCGGGCTCGGCGGACCCGGGGCCCGCGGCCTTGGGGTCCTTCGGGTCCTTGGCTTTGGGGTCTTTGGCCTTGGGGTCCTCGGGCTTGGGGTCCCTGGCGTTCGGGGCCTTGGGCTTCGGGTCCTCGGGCTTGGGCGGGGCGGGCGGCTCGCTCATGGCCGGCCTCCGTAGAAGTTGTTCTGGTCACGGAAGATGATCATGTTTTCCGTCACGTTGATCGGCGTCCCGCGGGGCCCGCCGTCTCCGGACGGCGGGCCCTCAGGCGGCGGGCCCCCGGGCGGCGGGTTCTCGGGCGGCGGGTTCTCGGGCGGTCCCGGTGCGGGCGGCGGGTCGTCGCCTGGGTCGTCCCCGCCGGGGGTCAGGCCGTCGGCGATGTCGAGGGTGTGCGGGTCGGGGCCGCCGGGAAGCCACAGCCAGGCGTCCGAGTCGTCCCCGAGACCGTGCAGCCGGACGCGGCGCAGGTGCGCCGGGTCCAGGGACGTCATGCCGGCCTCGATCGACCCGCGGAACACGAACGCGGACACGATGACGCCCAGATCGACGCCGGCCGCGTCCAGCGCGTCCCGCAGCGGGCCCGCGTCGCACAGCCGCGTCACGACGACCGGCGCGGACCCGCTGTACCCGTTGGCCGCCTCCGCGACCGGCCCGTGGTGGATCGCGAGCCGCATCCGCGTCCGCGCCGCCGCGCTCGCCACCCGGTTCCGGGCGCGCAGCCCGAAGTTCAGCTCGCGGACGAACCGCCCCACGAGGACCTCGACGGCGATGCCGGGCGGCAGCACCATCAGCTTCCCGTCCCCGCAGCCCTGGTCCTTCCAGGCCTTGTCGTCCAGGCCGGCGTTCGCCGCCGCCTCGCGCAGGCAGCGGACCAGGTTCTCCTGCAGCACGTTCTGTACGTTCTGCGGCGTGGACCCGTATCCCTGGAGGTCCACGGCCATGACCGTCCGGTAGCTCATGGGCCGTCCTTGGGGCGGGTGGTGACGACGACGCTGTAGACGGTCTCGCCGAGGCCCGCGAGGTGCTCGTTGAGGCGCGCCCGGTCGACGCCGAGGAGGTACCTGATGGTGTGGCGGCCGTCCTCGTGCTCGTCGGGGAACCTCCGGACGGCGTCCTCCACGGCGTGGTCGAGCTTGCGCTGCAGGTACCGCAGCTCCTCCCGGATCTGCGGCAGCGGCCTGGCCTCGTCGCCGACCAGGTCGCGGACGCGCGCGGCGAACTCCCGCACCGCGTCCTCCAGGGACAGCAGCGTCCCGCGCGCCTTGAGGACCTCGCGGCCGACGATGTCGCTGAGCGCGACGCCCCGGTCGCCCGGCGCGGCGAAGCGCGGCATCAGGACGCCCTTCTCGTCGGGATGGAACCAGCCGCGCCAGTACGCGCGGACCTTGCCGTACGCGTCGTCCAGGAACTCCAGGGCCTGGCGGCAGAGCCGGTCGGCCTCCTCGAAGCGGGTGCGGCGATCAGGGTCCCGCCACGCCCTCGCCTCGCCCGGCGCCTCCGCCGGGGACGAGACCGGGGCCGGGGACGCGGGCGCCCTCAGCTCGCGGAGTTCCCTGCGCATGTCGAGGACCAGCTCGTACAGCCCGGCGTTCGCGGCCGCCAGGTCGCCGGCCGGGACGTAGGAGCGCAGCGCGGCGGCGAGGTCGTCGCGGAAGGTGTCGAGGTCCCAGTACAGGACGTGCGCGAACGCGTCCTCGACCTCGTCCCTGAACGCGGCGGCCAGCGGACCCGCCATCACCAGGACGACGTCGCGCCGGTCCGCCCGGTGCCCCCCGGCGATCGTGAAGGCCCGGTCGCGCAGCACGGTCAGCTCCGAGACCTCCACGACCGGGCCGCTCACCACCAGGGCGCATTCGCCGCCGCCGTGCCGGGAGCCCGCCCACAGGTCCGGTTCCCGGCGGGACGGCCCGCCGCGCGGCCCGCGCCGGACGTGGTAGCCGAGTTCGGTGCACCAGCGGAACAGCTTCTCGCGCACGTGGTCCGGCGTGTCGGGCGCGCACAGCTCGCGGCTCGCCTTCTGGATCTGCAGCGGCCCGATCAGGCCGCCGCGGGCCAGCTTGTAGGCGTGGTGGCAGAGCGTGATGGTCCGCCGCGGATGCCCGTCGGTGATCTTCCACAGCTCCTGCACCGCCTCGGCCGTGAACGGGTGCGTCCCGGCGTCCCCGCCGCCCTCCGGGTGCAGCGCGGCGACGACGTAGGCCCTGATCTGCGCCTCCGTCAGCCCGGACGGTTTGATCTTGGTGACCGGCACCCGCTGGTGGACGCTCTGCGGCAGCGCCTCCCAGTAGTCGAGCAGCCCGCAGATCGCCAGCAGCGTCCCCGTCTCGCTCGCCCAGCCGATCAGCTCCATGAGGATCGCGGCGGTCTCGGTGAGGCCGTCGCCGCGCTGCGGCCTCATCTGGTGCAGCTCGTCGAGGACGAGCACCATCCGCCGGCTCGTCGCGCCGCAGAGCCGGGCCAGCGCCCGCAGCACCTGGGCGGCCCGCTGGTCGTCGCCGACGGGCGGGGACTCCACGCCGCGGTCGGCGAGGAGCCGCTCGTCGTCCGCCGTCCAGCGCTCGTCGCCGCGGAGCCACCGCCACGCCGCCTCCCCGGCGGCGGAGTGCCAGACCAGGCCGAGGACGGTGGCCAGCTCCTCGTCGGGCTCGGCGATCTCGGTCAGCCGCTCGTGCAGCGCGTGCACCTCGTTGACGGGCAGGTCGTCGGACGAGGCCGGCGGCGGCGCGTCCCGCCCGGCCTTCCCGCCGCCGCGCAGGCCCGCGCACAGGTCCGCGACCATCGACTCGACGGTGCCGAACAGCAGCACCCCGGCGGCGGTGTCGACCGGCCGGATACGCCCGCCGGTGCCGGACCCGGGCGGCGCGAGCAGCCGCCGGTGGATGGACAGGACGGTGTCCCGCGGCTGCCCGGACGCCACCAGCACCACGGGCCGGGTCCCGGCGATGCGGACGACCTCGTCCATCAGCGTCCACGCCAGGTGGCTCTTGCCCGTGCCGTACTCGCCGAGGATCGCCGCGACGCGTCCGGAGTTGAGCAGCAGGTCGCGCAGGTCGCCGGGCGCGGCGGGCGCGGCGGGCCCGACGTCGGCGCGGGAGGTGAGGAAGTCCAGCGCGAGCCGCCGGACGGCGCGGACGGCGTCGGTCTCCACGCGCACCGTCGCGCCGACCCCGCCGAGGCTGACCTCCGGCACCTCGGGGAACGGGTTGCGGGCTGAGCCGCGCGGCTCAGGGCGAGGCTGTGGTTCGTTCACGGCGCACCGGTCCTGACCGCCGCGGTGAGGTAGTGGTGGATCGCGATCCTGGCCGCGCCGGCCTCGATCGCGGCGGCGAACGCCCGATGGCACAGCACGTTGAACCAGGTCAGGTTGTTCGGGCTGACGCTGGTGCGCCGCCGCGCCAGCGCCCGCAGCAGCATCTGCGGGTCGAGGTCGAGCAGCGCGTCGAGCGCGTCGCTCCCGCCGACGCGGGCGCGGAGGAACTCCAGCAGCTCCCGGTCGTCGAACGACTCCAACGCGACGGGGGTGACCAGCGCCTCGTCCGGGCCGCGCGCGACTTGCTCGCGTACCAGCGTCCAGTCGCTCTCGACCCAGTACGGGTACTCGAACAGGTAGACGCTGGAGTTCGCGGCGGCGGCGGCGCGCGCGTACGCCTGCACCTGGGCGGCGATCGCGGCGGGCCGCAGGTTCGGGTCGGGGCGCGGCAGCCGGACGGCGAGGCGCCGCACGCCCAGCGCCCGGCCCAGCTCGGCGTGGCCCTCGACGGGTTCGGCGGACCGCACCTCGCGCAGCGCGGAGCGCAGGTCGTCCGGCAGCGGATGGGCGCCGCGCATCCGGGCCAGGCAGTCCGCCGGCCCGGCGAGACCGCCGGACGGGCCCGCCGCCAGGTCGACCAGCAGGTGGCCCGCGGCCTCGTACCGGTGCAGGCAGCGGTGCGCCAGCACGGACTTGCCGAGGTGCGGACGGCCGCCGATCAGCACCACTCCGCCGCCTCCTGGGTCGGGCGGTTCCGGACGGCCCGCGAACGCGACGTACCCGTCCCGTCCCTCGGGTCCCGTGCAGGCCGCGTCGTGGACGCCAAGGTCCGGCGGCCGTGACGGGAACGGGTTGTGCACCAGCGCGGCGGGACCGGCGTTCATGTGCTCTCACTCCCCAGCTGCTCGACCGCCGCCCACAGATGATCGAAGGTGACCGTGGCGCTCCGGCCGTCGATGGCGTTGGCGAAGCTCCGGCGCATGAGCTGGTGCACGCTCTTGGGGTGCAGCGACCGGTCGCCGAACACGTTCCTCAGCCATCCGGCGGCCCGCTCCTCCAGGGTGATCTCCTTGTGCGGCGAGACGTCCATGACCTCTTCGGCGTAGGCCCACAGCTCGTCCGGGTTGAACGGCTCCAGGACGCGCGTCCTGACCTTGTGATCGTTGTTCTGCTCGATCGCGGCGCGCAGGACCTCCCAGTCGCGCGGCCAGTCCTGCGCGTTGTACTCGTAGATGAAGACGCTCTTGCTCCGGTTGGCGGCCGCCGCGTACCGGAAGACCTCCCAGGCGAGGTCGGTGGTCTCGACGCCGGACGCGTTCGCCATCATCCCCGGCAGCCGCACCACCATCTCGCCGCCCGCCTGGGACATGACGGTGCTCAGCCTGGCGGCCCACTCGTGCTTGTCGAACTCCGCGCCGGCCATGTCGTCGGCGTCCAGGAGGCCGGTCCTGCTGCACAGCCTGCGCAGCACGTCCTTCCGCCGGGCCGGGCAGTCCTCGAAGGGGCCGTCGTCCAGCAGCTCCAGCGGCGCCAGGCCCTCCGCCTGGTACTCGTGGAGCAGGCGATGGCCGTAGACGGACTTGCCGTACGACTTGCAGCCCGCGACCAGCACGACGCTGCCGCGGACCTGCTTCAGCGGCAGCGGCGGCGGCGCGTTGGAGAAGCGCCTGAAGTCGGCGATGAGGCGCGGGCAGTCCTCGACGTCCGGGCAGACGTTCATGTGCTCGATCTCGTCCTCGAACGGGTTCACGGCCGGGCCCTTCGGCGTCAGGTCAGCAGCATGAGGGCGACGACCAGGAGCAGCACCGGCGACAGCCAGGCGAGCGGGCCGGCCACCTCCGCCGGCCAGCTGCGGGGCAGCCGCACCAGGGCGAGCAGGAAGGCCGCCCCCGCCGGCCGCGGCCAGGGCGAGGCGTGCCGCAGGCAGTGGTCGGCGAGCCAGTCGGCACGGTCGGGTTCCAGGCGCGCCGCCAGGACGCCCAGCGCCTCAAGGAGCAGCGGCGAAGGCGAGCGGCCGGTGTGCCACGCCGCCAGCCGCTCCTCCAGCCTGCCGTCGTCGGCCCCGGACGCGAAGATCGGGTAGATGAGGGCGGCCATCCACTCGGCGGCGGCGCCCAGCGCGCCCACCGGCTCGGCGAACCAGCGGCGGCCGTCCATGATCTTCAGAACGGTGATCAACCCGTCCCGGTCCAGCCGGGCGCCCCAGGCGGTGCGCGCGGCGATCCAGGTCAGCAGGCGCCGGAACTCCTGCTCGTCGTGCGCCGCGTCCAGCCGCTGGTAGAGCCCGACCAGGTGCCGGTCGGCGCGCTGCGGCCGCGGCGCCGGCTCCTGCTCCTGGACGGCCGGCCGCGACGGGGCGGGCGCCTGGAGCGCAGGCTCCGCCGGGGCGGGATCCGCGGCCGGGACGGAAACGGCCGCGGGGCGGCGCACCGCCGGGCGGCGCGCTTCGGCCGCGGGCTGCGAGGACAGGACGCGGGCGATCTCCTCGCTGCACGCGACGGCCTCGATCCTGTCGTCCAGGGTCCGGTGGCCGCGCACCGCCCGCTCGACGAGGCTGACGCACTGGTCGCCGTACGCCGCGTACGCCTCCGCGAGCCGGTTGGCGGCGATCTCCAGGGCGCCCTGCCCCGCGGCGGCGCGGTCGAGGTGGACCACCGCAGGCGCCTCGCCGACCGGCGGCGCGTCCAGGCCCCGCTCGCGGAACGTCAGCCACAGCTCCGCCCGCCCGTCGCTGGAGCTCAGCGGCGCCTCGCAGGTGGAGAACGCGGGCCGCCAGTCGAAGAGCGCGAGGCCGTCCTCGGCGGCACGGAAGATGGGCTGGAGGAGCACGCGCGACGCCCACAGCAGTGCGAGCGCCCGGCTGCTGTGCGCCGGCTGGCGGATGTCGTCCGGCGGGAGGACCACCGTCACCGGCCGCCCGGGGCCGGCCAGCACGGCCGCGATCAGCGGCGCGAGACCACGCGCCCTCATGGCCAACGGCTCTATGCCCCGCGCGACGACGGGCACCGGCGGCGGCCAGGTCAGCTTGGGCAGGACGCCGCGCTCCGCCTGCCCGGGCGGCGGGTCGAACAGGTCCTTCGGCTCGGTCACCGCGATCCGCATGGCGTTCTGCGCGGTCAGCACGAGCCTCGGCGCGATCAGCGCGCGCGCCACCAGGTCCAGGCGGTCCGCGCCGGCGCCGTGCGCGTGCCGGGCGTCCGCGTCGTACAGGCGCAGCGCGTGCGGGTCGCGGCTGCGCAGGATGAGCGCCGCCATCCCGTCCGGCTGCGTGAGGTACACCGCGCTGGACGGCGCCTCCGCCGCCGCCGAGCCGCCGCGCCCCGAGATTCCGGCGTACTGGCGCAGCAGCTCGTTCCAGCGGCGGAAGCCGTCGCGGCCGAACGACGTGGCGATGCCGGTGAGGTCGTCCCGGGAGTCCCAGCGGAACTCGATCTGGTCGATGGGCGCGTCGGTCATCTCAGATCCCTATGTCCTGGGCTTCGGCGGAGGTCAGCAGGCCGGTCATCGCCATGAGCGCGACGAGCGGGCGCAGGACGCGCAGCGGGCGGACGCCGCGCTCGACCGCGTCGGTGCCGGTCGCCGAGACCACGTGCAGGGTGGCCCGGTCGCACTCCTGGTAGGGGCGCGTCCACGCCTCGGCGTCCCGCTGGTGCATGTACGCGAACACGTCGGCGCTCTCCTCCAGCGTCTCGGCGGGGTCCAGCACGGCGGCGTCGCGGCTCAGCCAGCGCGCGACCGGGTCGTCGAACTTGAACAGGTCGGCCTTGTTGAGGACGACCGCGGCGCTGACCCGCGGCAGCCGGCCCGAGGACCGGAGCAGGCTGAGCACCGTGTTGAACGCCGGGTCGCCGAGGCTGCCGGGCCCGAACCTGGTCGGGTCCGCGACGAAGATCAGCCCGTCGGCGATGTCGAGGAACCGCTTGGCGTCGCCGACGTTGCCGAGCTCGCTGCCCGCCACGTCGAACAGCGCCATCGCCCGCGGCTTCCCGCCGCCGCCGGACACGACGAAGGCGTCTGCGAACGCGACCTCGCCCTCGCGGGTGGGCGTCAGCCAGGTGGACTCGGTGAACAGCGGGCGGACCATGTCGCGCAGGAACATCTGGTGCCGGTCCAGGTCGACCGGCTGCGCGGTGATGCCGTAGGCGCCGAGCGCGCCGCGTTCGATGGCCGCGACCATCGTGGCGGCCAGGTGCGTCTTCCCGGACGTGGTGCCGCCGATGAACCCGTACACGGCCGGCGACCCGTACTGCCCGTACCCGGCGGGCAGGTAGTGCGTGGTGGTCGTGGCGCCCGGGTTCGGGCAGCGGACGGAGGCCGTCCTGGTCAGCCTGGCCCGCTGCTCGGCGTTGGCGTCCTTCGGCAGGGCCAGCTCGGTGTACTGGTTGAGCCCCCGGTCGTAGGTGTAGAGCGGAAGGCCGCCCCAGTTGAGCCGGCCCAGGCAGATGGGGCAGGACACCTGATCGCCCGTGGCGGGCAGGGTGCTGGCCGGGGTGACCGACGCGGCGGTGGGCTCGGCGGGCCTCGGGTCCGGTCCAGGGCCTGGCCTCGGGCCCGGCCTCGGGGACGCCGCCGCCTCGGCCGGCGCCGTCTCGACGAGCCGGGCTACGCGGGCCGCCATGGAGTCCAGCTCCACCAGCCCGGCGGTTCCGCGCATGTCCCGAAGCGCGTCGGTGCCGCCCATCACGTACAGCCGGACGAGCGCGACGGCCGCCGCGCGGGTGCTGGGATCGGGCGTCGGCTGCATCGTGTCCCGCCGGAACCGCAGGAACACGCCGGGCGGCTCGGCGGTCTGCCGCCGCGCGTCGCCGGTCTCGAACGCGAGGCGCCAGTAGGGCCAGTCCCGCAACCCGGAGCCGAGCACGGTGCAGATGTCGTTGAGCGCCCACAGCAGCGCCCAGGCGTCGTCGGTGGCGGGGGCCTCGATCGGGCCGAGTCCGGCCAGCATCCGCGACAGCAGCGTGACGAGCTCGTCCCGCAGCCCGTCGGCCCGCGCGTGGACGCCGAGGTCGGACCGGTGCGGGATCAGCGAGCCCGGGTTGACCATCGGCGCGCGGCCGGGGATGTCGGCGGGCGCCCACGTCCAGTCGCGCAGCTCAAGCGCCAGCCGGGTGGTGAGGACGCCGGCGGGCCCGAACAGCAGGTGCGCGGCGGCGCCGCCGGGAGGCTGGGTGCGCCTGATCAGCACGGCGTCGTCGTCGAACGCGGCGTAGAAGAGGCTCGGCTCGGACGCGCCGAGTCCGCCGGCGCGCAGCCACGGCTTGACCAGGCCGTGCCAGCGGCGCAGCTCGTCGGTGGACGACGGGTCCAGCGAGCTGGCCACCGGCCAGAGCCCCGGTTCGGTCGTGTCGCCGAGGCGTCCCGTCGTGCCCCAGCGGTACAGCGTCTGATGCAGCAGCGATGTGGTCACCGGTCACCGTCCGAACACGAGGAGGACGGCCACGACGATCAGCGCCGCGACCCCGGCCCACAGCAGCCACGAGCCGTCGCGCCGCGAACGCTCCGCGGGCGGCGCCGGAGGGGCCGTGGCGGCCGCGGGGGCGGACGGGGGCTGCTCGCGGCCGGTGTCCTGCGCCGTCTGCGGATGTTTGCGGCGCCGCTGCGCGAAGAACTCGGCGCGGCCGCGGGTGAACGCCGGGTCGGCGGCGAGCGGGCGCGGCGGCGGGTCGGCCTCGCCGAGGCGGCGCAGCAGGGTCTGCGCGTCCGGGCGGCGCTCCGGCCGCTCGATGACGCCCGCGAGCAGCGCCTCAAGCTCCGGCCGCGCGGCGAGCTTGGCCGTGTCGTCGAGGTCGTCGCCGGTGACGATGTGGAAGATCAGCCGGCCGGCCGCCCAGACGTCGTCGTTCGGGCCGACGTCGCCGCGGTCCCAGCCGGGCGGCGTGTCCGGCCGCTGCTCGGGGGCCTGCCACGGCATGGCCCCGGTGACCGTCCGCGGCGACCCGATCAGCGCGGCCTGCGAGAAGTCGGTGATCTGCACGTCGTCGCCGTCCCACCGGACGGTGCGGGGACCGATGCCGCGGTGCGCGACGCCGGCGGCGCTCAGCAGCCGGACCGCGCGCAGCAGCCGGATCTGGAAGCGGCGCCGCTGCTCGGTCGGCAGCGTCCCGGCGAGGGACCCGACCTCGACGCCGCGCAGCGGCTCCAGCAGCGCGAACGGCTCGGCGGCGTCGGCGTCGTAGCCGACCAGGCGCGTCACCGCCCGCGGATACGGGCCGCCGTCGCAGAGCCTGGCCAGCCGCAGGCCGGCGAGGATCTCGGCGTCGAGCTGCCGGTATCCGGCGACCAGCCCGCCGGGGCCGCGGTCGACCGGGCGGACGCGGCGGACGGCGACCGTCCGGTCGGGCAGTTCGAGGTCCAGGCGCCCGGCCTCCAGCGGCGGCCGCAGCGGCGGCTCGGCCGCGTCCAGCTCGACGGCCTTCGCGTCGACCTTCGCGCCGTGGACGTCGCGGTAGCTCAGCCTGATGCTCACGCCGTACCTCCGTCGTCGCCGTAGCCGTCGCCGTTGCCGGTGTCGTTTTGGCCGTCGCCGGGGTCGTCCTCGGTCCACGTCCACTCGACGACCTGGGCCTGCAGCGGGACGAGCCGCAGCACACCGCAGTGCGCCGACGACGACACCAGGACCGTGCCGGGCGGGAACGCGGCGCCGTCGCCCGCCGCCCTGCCGCGCGTGACGGGCCCGAACCGGACGGTGCGCGGCCCGGCCGCGACGTCCAGGAGCCCGAGGTCCCCCGGCGCGCACAGCTGCCACATCTCACCGGCCGGGTCGTAGGTGACGTGCTCGGTGAGGAACGCCAGGTCGTCCCCGCCGATGCGGGTCGCGGGACGGGCGTCGGTGACGAACGGGAGCGTGTCGACGGGGAGTCCCTGCTCCACCACGCTCTCCCACGCGTCGACGTACTGGCTGGTCTCCTTGCGGGCGAGCCGGGCGGCCTCGCCGTCCGGCGCGGCCTGCTGCGCGGGCCGCACCGCCCCCAGCACCAGTTCGGCGAGCCAGAAGTGCACGGCGTCGCCGTAGCCCGCCAAGGGGCTCGCCGGACGGGGAAGCGTCTCCCCGTCCAGTTCCCTGGATCGCTCCTCCAGCTCGTCCCGCACCCCGCCGAGCCCCTGGCGCAGCAGGTTCAGCGCGTCGACGGTGTCGAGCCTCCGGTTGAGGCGGGACCAGCCGGTCACGGCCTGGCCGAGCAGGTGCTGCACGTCCTGGAGCGCCCGCTCGGCGAGGTCGAGCCCGGCGTCGTCCACCCAGCGCATGGCCCGGGACCGCCACGACTGGACGATCGCGGCCAGCGCCCCGGCGACGGCCGCGAACACCGCCGCCGCCCAGGCCCCGGCCGGCAGCGCGGCGGCGTCGCCGCCGAGACCGCCCCCGATCGCGCCGGCGAGCGCGGCGAGCGCGTTGACCGCCAGCGCGCGGGAGTGGGCGTCCATCCGGCCGCCGGGGCCGCGGATCACGGTCAGCACGACCAGCGCCGTCCACAGCAGCGCCATCACCAGCCCGCCCGCGACGCCGAGCGGGGACAGGCCCGCCAGCGCGGCGCACGCGGCGCCGGGCAGCGGCAGCCAGCCCTGCGGCGGCGGCAGCGGCGGCGGGTTCCGCAGCCGGTGCAGCATCGGGTCGGCGCAGACCTGCCCGAGGCGGCGGGCGTGCCCGCCGCGCCGCTCCAGCGTGTCCGTCCAGTCGCGCAGGTCCAGTTCGAGACGGGTCAGCGAGGCGCCGCGGGCGAGGCTGTCGCGCAGCCACGTGCGCAGCTTCTCGCGGAACCGCTCGGCGTCGAACGGCTCAGGCTCCGGCGGGTGGACGCCCCGGGCGGCGATCGCGACCCGCCGGTCCTCGGTGACCCGGTCGTCGCCCGGCACCGCCTGGAACAGGTCGGCGACCCGGTCCCGCAGCTCGGCGAGGCGCTCGCCGGCGGCCTCGACGGGCACGTCCGCCGGAAGCTCCCGGATGAGCGCCCCCACGCCCGGCAGCTCGGCCGCGGCCTCCTGCGCCTCGTCGAGCGCGAGGTCGGCGGCGTCGACGGCGCGCTGCAGGACGCCGTCCTTCGCCAGCCGCAGCGGGACCCGTGCGGACGGGGCGTCGTCGTCGCGCGGCGCGGGCGCGGGCGAGGCCGGGTCGAGCAGGCGGCGGATCGCCGACCGCAGCGCGTACAGGAAGTCCTCCTGCCCGGTGCCCGCGGCCCCGGCGATGTGGAGTCCTGGCACGGCCGCGCCGAACGGCACGTCGGCGAGCAGCCGGTGGGTGCGCTCGAACACGCCGGGCAGCCGCAGCAGCTCCGACAGGCGGCCGAGGCCGTCGCCGTCGCGGCCGTCGCGGCGGCGGGCGCGGGCGCCCGGCCTGAGCGGCCAGTCCACCCCGGTCTCCTCGATCACCCACAGCGTGCGCCGCTGGATGTTGCCGGGCAGCCGGAGCCCGTCGCCCGGGCCCCGGCCCGCGCCGGGCTGACGGCCCACGACCAGGCACAGCAGCTGCGTCACCTGCCGGGACCCGTCGAGCGCCTCGAACGCTGCGCGGTGCCGCACGACCGCGGCGGCGGTGTCCTCGACGAGGAGCATGCCGAGGTCCTGCGGCGTGTGCAGCAGCTCCCTGACCCGGGACGCGGCCTCGCCCGCGTCGCAGCCCTTCAGGTCGAGCCGGACGACGCGGGTGCTCACCGTCCCTCCCCCGGCGTCTCCATGGCGGGCCGCTCCAGCGCGCGCAGGTTGGCGCGCACCGCGGACACGTCGGTGAACTCGGCGTCCAGCGCGGCCGGATAGGTGCGGGCCCAGAAGTCGCGCAGCTGTTTGGCGCGGGAGCGGCTTGAGGAGTGGAGCTCACCGAGCATCTCGTCGATCCGGCGGAGCTGGGCGTCCGCCATGTCGCGCAGCACCAGGTAGAGGTCTCCGGGGGGTTTGGGCATGCTGCCGACCCCGTCGGGCGCCTCCTGCATGAGCTGCGCGCAGAAGTCGCGGCGGATTCCGGCGTTGTCGGCGAACGTCCACAGCTCGTAGGCCTGGAGCAGGCTGCCCCAGGACGACGCGTGCTCCAGCGGCGTCAGCTCCAGCGTCATCGACACACCGCCGGCCAGCTCGACGGACACGCTGATCGGCGAGGCGGGGTCGCCGTCGACCGTGACCTTGTCGTTCCACATCGCGCACAGGATCCGGTGCAGGATCTGCACGCGGTGCTCCTCGTGGGTGGCGAGGTAACCGAAGTCGTAGCCGAGCCGCTGCCGCCACTTCAGATAGTCCTGCCGCTGCGGGCGGTCGATCGCGTCGGCCCAGGTGCGCAGGACGTCGCGGACCTCGCGGACGTCGGTGATGCCCATCGACGAGCGGAACAGCACGACCGCGATCGACTCGGCGGTGGTGTGGGTGAAGTCGTAGACGATGTCGGGCCCGGCGGGCAGGTTGACGGCGTCGCGCAGGTAGGACTCGATGCCCGGGTCGTCCGCGCCCGCCGGGTAGGACACCAGGACCTTCAGCCGTCCGGTGCCCTGCGGGCTGAAGTTCGCCGGCACCAGCCCGGCGAGCTTGCCGCGGAACTCCTCCAGCTCCGCCTCGCCGAACTCGGCGGGCGCCTGCCCGGCGGCCTGCGCGACCAGGTCGTGCAGGGTCGGCAGCAGCGGCGTGCGGCCCTGCTCGGCCATCCGGAAGTACACCTTGACCTCGGCCTTCACCCGTTCGCGCAGCTCGGTGACGGCCGCTTCGGGGTTGGTCTCCCAGGCCGTCCGGTACGCCTCCCGCCACGCGTCGCCGCCGAGCAGGACGCCGAGCAGGTCCGCGCCGGTCGCGCTCGGCTGGAGCTGGCCCTTGCCGGTCAGGTCGTCGGTCATCCGGCGGACCACCCGGGTGTAGAACCGCTCCAGGTCGCCGCCCGGCGGCAGCAGGTACGACACGCCGACGCGGGACTTGGACAGGTCGGCGGCACGGTCCCGGAACCGGTCGCGGTCCTGCGCGGCGTGGTCGGCGAGCGCCCGCGTCATCGCGCGCAGCACCGCCTCGACCTGGTCCAGCGGCTTGCGCCAGCGCGGCGCGAGCTGCGACCACGGCTCGGTCCAGGCGACGTTGGTCCGCCACCGGTACCACTGGTCCTGGCGCTGCCGGGCGTCGACCGGGTCCGGGTCGGCCCACTTGACCTTGACCATGCCGAGGCTGCGGTCGCGCAGCGTCGGCAGCGGCGGCGGGTTCGGGCCGAGCCCCTCCGGCGCCGGCGGCTCGACCCGGCGGCGCTGCATCAGCCCGACCGCGCCGCCGCGCTCCACCTCGTCGGCGGACTCGGGGTTGCCGAACAGCGCGCGCGTCAGCCGGAACGGGTCGACGCCGCCGAGCATCCGGGGGACGGCGTCGCGCGGGTCGAACGCGCTCACCCGCTCGGGGATGTCGCGATCCAGCCGGGCGCGCAGCCGGGCCAGCGCCGCGCGCATCGCCTCGGCCCGGTCGTTGAGCGCGGTCGTGACCTCCTTCGCGCCGGTGACCGGGTCGGGCTCGGCGTGGTCCTGCGCCGGCCGGCTGAAGATCTCGGAGATGTTCGCGACGGCGAAGAACTCCTGGATCAGCGACCGGTTCGACTCCACTCCGGGCAGCGACCCGCGCAGGTCCTCGATGCCGGCGCGCAGCAGCCGCCCGGCGACCAGGTCGGCGAGCTCGTCCACCGGGACCGTCAGCGACGCCACCAGCGCCGTGGACGCCCCGCGGTTGCCGATGCCGTTCTCGGCGGGGATCTGCCGGTCGACGCTGGCGTTGATGAAGCTGTCGGCGAACGACTGGTGCTGCTCGCCGTCGGACCTGGTGCGCTGGTCGAGCTCGGTGCCCAGCAGCGACAGCATCAGCGACACCACCGAGCGGCGCAGGTCGCCCGGCTCGGCGCCGACCGGCCGGCAGAACAGGAAGCCCGTCTGGGCGGTGCCGGGACGCAGCGTGATCCGTCCGTCCACGGGGTAGTGGACGGCGACCTCGTCGGGGTCGATGTCGGCGCGGGCGGTGTATCCGCGCAGGTCGCGCCGGGCGCCGCCGCCGTTCTGCTGGTCGACGAGCCGGAACAGGTCCAGCAGCGCGCGGCCCGCGTTCAGCTGCGCCGGACGCCCGCCGCCGAGGCCCTCGACGAACGCCGACGGCATCAGCACCAGCGGATAGATCTTCGGCCGCAGGTCCGTGCGCTCGAACAGCTCGCCGATCAGATGCAGGTAGTCGTAGAAGACGCCGGCGCCGGTGCCGCCCGCCACCGAGAACGCGACGAACACGTCCACCGCGTTCTTGTTGCTGGACTTGCCGCCGAGCTTGTACAGGTCGGTGGCGGCCTGCGGGCCCGACAGGCCGCCGATCGCGGCGTTCAGGTCGGCGGTGGCCTGGCCCATGCCGTTGCGGAACGTCTCGAACAGCGCCGCCCGCCCGATGGTCGGCAGCTGGCCCGCGCCGCGCTGCAACGGCGTCACCCTCGGCTCGCCCTGCTCAGGCGGCAGCCACGACGCCACCTCCCGTCCGGCGGTCAGCCGCAGGTTGCGCGCCACCTCCGGATAGGTGTCCACCTGCGGCACCAGCCCGCGGACGTAGTGCGCCGTCCGCTGGACGGCCGGGGCGTGCTGCGCGCCGGGCACCACGTTGGTCTGCAACCGGTCGAGGTCGGCCTGGTTGACGTCGGCGTACACGAACTGCATGCAGTCGGGCAGCTGGTAGGGCAGCGCGTCCTCGCGGAGCCGCTGGAACGCGGTGCCGTCCGGGCCGCAGAGTTCCTCTCTGAGCCGGCGCTCCAGCTCCGCCCCGATCAGGCAGCCGGTGCCGCCGAGCCCCACGAACAGGACTGGCTGGTAAAGCTTCATGGGGGGACTTCTTTCTTGACCGGCCGCTACAGCCAGGGGTCGTCGTAGGTCGGCGATGCGGGGGCGGGGGGCTGCTCCGCGTGGTCCGTGCCGGGACCGGATCCGTTCCGGGCTCCGGCGCCGCCGTCCGGCGCCGGGGAGCCGCGCTCCGCCGTGGTGCGCCGGGGGGCGGTCCGTCCGGCGGCGCGGCGGGGGCGGGTGTCGGTGAAGGCCAGCGTCAGGCCGGTCTCCTCGAACGGCTCGCCTTCGCCGCCGATCTCGATCTCGTAGCGCGGGCCGTCCGGGAGCTGCACGACGACCTTGCCCGGCGCGCCCCGGCGGGCGCGGACGGGCCGGTCGCCCGGATGCGGGTAGTCGAGGCCGGGATCGCGGCCGTCCGCGGCGTCGTGGACGACGAACCGGAACTCGGGCGCCCATTTGCCCGGGGCCTTGAGGACGGCGAGCTCGTCGCCGTCCCGCCGCAGCAGGGCGCGCAGCCCGCGCACGCCGACGCGGGCGCGGCGGGCGCGGCGCCGCAGGTAGAGCAGCAGTGCCAGCAGCAGCAGCGCGACCACCGCGGCGGCGATCTCGTACCGGTGCCGCTCGAACCAGCCGGGCGGGTTCTCGACCGTGACCGTGAGCTGATTGACGGCGTACACCTTGGACAGGTCGGCGGCGTCGACGACCTTCACGGTCAGCGACGTGCCGCCGAGACCGGCGTCCGCCGGGATCCGCACGGTGAACGGATGCGTCGTCCTGCCTTGGGGGATCGCCAGGTCGACCGGGCCGGTGAGCGACGCGCGCGCGCTTCCGGAGCCGTCCAGCACGAGGCGGCCGCGCACCGGCGCCGCGCCGTTCTCCATCGTGACCTTGCCGGTGACCTCGTCGCCCGGGTGCACGACCGGGTCGGACGAGAACGCCACCCGGCCCTGCAGGGCCGGGCCCTGCGCGCTGACCGCGACGGTCACCGGGACCTGCTCCGCCCGGATGCCGTAGCCGCTGACGACCCCGGTGAGGGTGACGTCGCCGGGCTGCGGCGGCGCGTCGAAGGTGCCGGCGTAGCGGCCGTCTCCGGCGCGGTCGTCGGGGGCCTTGCCGTCGTCGCGGATGACGATGCTGCGGGCCGCGCCGAGCGAGGGCCCGGCGGCCTGGACGGCGAACGTCAGCTCCGCGAGCGCCTTCGCGTCGGTGATCGCACCCTTGCGGGTGACCAGCGACAGCCGGACGGTGAGCGGCTGGCCGGTGCGGGCGCTCGGCGGCTCGACGACCAGGGAGGTGCTCACCGCGCCCTGCCAGATCGCGGTCGCGCTGACGAGCTGCTTCGACAGCCTGTCGGGCGCGGTGAGCCGGATCTTCCAGCCGCCGTTCTGCGGGTTGACGACGCTCAGCGTCTCGACCGTCGCGTTCTCGCCGGCGCGCCGGAACTCGCTGTCGCCGATCTTGCCCTCGGCGGGCACGGTCCGGCCGGACGGGTCGACGTAGTCGACGCGGACCCGCGGGTCGCCCTTGGCCACGGTGATGTTGCCGTCGGTCGCGATGATCGGAATGTCGATCTTCAGCTCGCGGGTCTCGCCGGCGCCGAGCGTCGTCTCGTCGCTGCGGCTGACGCCCGCGCACCCGGCCGCGGCGAACGCCTCGGCGAGCGAGCGGAGCACGTCACCGGAGTCGCGCACGACGCGGGCCCGCGGCTTGGAGTCGGCGCGCTTGTCGCACGCGCCCTGGGAGCCGCCGGCGGCGAACCCGTCCAGGGCGGGCCGGTCGATCTGGTCGCCGAAGCCGAGCGGCCACACCTGCGTGCCGTTGGTGCGGGCGAGCGCGAGCTGGGTCTCCACCTGCTTCCGCGCCTCGCTGTTTCGGTCGCTTTCAATGCGTCCGTAATTGGGGCTGCGGTGGACGTCGAGCCGCCCGTCGGTGAGCAGGAACACCACCTTCAGGGCGTCTTTCGGCCCGCCCTGGCTCAGGGTGCCGAGCGCCTTGGCCAGTGCCGCGGCGTGGTCGGTGTCATTTCCTTCGGAGTCGGCGCGGCGGTGCAGTTTTCGGACGCACGCGCCGAGCGAGTCCTTCTTTACGGAACTGTCCAGAATTACGGGCGGGCACGCTTCGGTGATCGCGTTCTGCCCCGGCTGGTTCTGGCTGCCGAATCCGTAGATCGAGACCCGGCTGCGGGAATTCAGGCCGCCGAGCGCGATGGTGGTGGCGGATTTGATCTCCTCGCGGACGTCGGCGTCCGAGAGGCTGCCCGACTCGTCCACCAGGATGGACACGTCCATCAGCGTCGGTTCGGGAACGGTGCTCGGCGCCTTCGCGTCCGCCGTAGCGGAAGGCGCGCTCTCCGGCGCCGCGTTCGCGGCGATGGCCGATGGCCACATTTGGACGGCCAGGAACGCCGCCGCCAAGGCGGCCCTCCCCGTTGGGCGCGCGAATACGCGGCCCGTTCTTCGCATCATTCTCCTGAACCCCTGTGCAATGTCCACCCCGTACGGCCTCAACTTTTCCGATGATTACTCAACCGCGACATGGGAGTCAGTATCAGTTATCCGACTGTTACGAATTCGGCCGCGGCGCCCGCTTTTAACGATCAAGAACGGATTCGTGTCCGATTTTTTCGTTTATATGAGGGATCGACCTATTTGACGGCGGGCCCCGGCGCACGTCGCTAGAATGCGTGATTAGAATCGGTTTTTAGAGTTGTCCGAACTAGACGGTCGCATCGTCCTCCGTGTCCGTGTCGTCGAGGACCGGGAGGGCCGCCAGCTCGCGCAGGAAGCCGTCCAGCAGCCGGTCCGCCGTCGCGGGGTCCATCCCGCGCGGCTCCCCCCGGACCAGCCGCAGGCCCTCCACCAGGAAGCTCTGCGCCGTCGCGTACCGCCCGGCACGCCGCTCCAGCCGGCCGAGCTCCAGATACGCCTCGACCGACGAGGGCCGGTGCTCCAGCAGGAACAGCCAGGTCTGCCGCGCCTCCTGGACGGCCCCCAGCGCGGCCTGGCAGCGGCCGAGCCGCAGCAGCGCCGACGGCCCGGGCGGCGACACCGGATCGTCGCCCATGCCGAGCAGTTCCTCCAGGTCCAGCCGGGCGCGCTCGTACTCGCCGAGCCGCATCAGCGTCTCGGCGCGGACGTCCAGCAGCGCCGACCATTCCTCGCGGCCGTCGGGCGAGACGTCGTCGAGCAGGTGCATCGCGTCCTGCGGGCGCGCCTCCGCCAGGAGCGCCCGCGCCTGCGCGACGCGCCCGGACGGCTCGGCGGCCCGCCCTGCGGTCGGCCCGGCTGTCGGGCCTGCGGGCAGCCCTGCGGTCTGTGTTGCGGGCGACCCGGCGGGTTGGTTCTCGGCGTGGCTCGTGTGAGGCGCGGCGTCCGGCGCCCCCGTGGAGCCAGACGACGCGACCGCCGGACCGCCGGCGCGGTCCGAGACGTAGAGCCAGGCGTCCATGGAGAACCCCTTGCCGGGGAGGGAGCTGCGCACCTGCCAGAAGTCCTCGGCGCGCAGCGACCGGAAGCCGTTGCGGATCACGTCCTGGAAGAGGTGGTCGGAGACGATCACCGCGAGCTGCGCGCGCGGGAAGTCGTCCAGGGCGGCCTTGACCGGCGGGCTGTCCAGCAGCCGGAAGCAGTCGATCACCGCGGTGCCGTTGAACCCGGCCGGGCCCGGCGTGACCAGGCCGCTGGTCAGCGCGAGCCGCAGCCGGATCCGCGCGGCGTCCGCCAGCAGCCGGTTCTCCTGCCAGAGCGCGACCTCCAGCTCCGAGACCAGCGCCGGGATCACCGCGCTCTCGTCGATGTCGCTCGGCGGCATGATCAGCACGCCGTCGCCGCTGCTCTGCACGATCTCCTCGGGCAGCCCCGCCTCCCTGCACGCCGTCAGCGCCACTCCCACCAGCGCCTGCTGGGCACGGATCTGCTCCGGGACGAGCCGGCTGCTCCACCCCTTGATGTCCAATCCCGCGCACAGCGAACGACGCGACCGGGCCCCCATGCGTCCCCCTTCCGGGCCCCCTCCCGGGCCTCGGCTTGAAGTCTCACGGCCCTGGGGACGCCACAACCCGCATCAGTACGGGAAGAGCGATTTCGGCTCAGAAGTCGTCGCGGCACACATCCACGGCGGCCCCATCCGGGGGTGCGGGCCGCGGTGGGTGTCGTCAGCGGCAGAGCTCGGGGGGCGGGTCCATGTCGGCGAGCCGGGCCAGGCCGGGCACGTCCCGGAGCACCACGCGGCCGCGGCCGCACTCGACCAGCTCGCGCAGCGCCGGGCCGTTCAGCGCCTTCTGGACGGTCCCCTCCTGCGCGCCGATGAGCATCGCGAGATGCTTCTGCCTGAGCTTGACGACGGGATGGTCGCGTTCCCAGTCCTGCGAGCGTCGCGCCTGGTAGAGCAGCGCCCGCGCGAGCCGCGCCTCGACGTCGTAGCCGGCGGCGTCGGCGCGGTAGGTGTTGGCCTGCGTGAGCCGGTCGCCGGTCATGCGGTTCAGCGCGAGCATCGCCTCCGGGCACTCCGCGAGGCACCGCATGAAGTCGCGCGCCGGGATGATGGAGGCGACGCACCGGTCCAGCGCGGTGACCGTGGCGCTGCGCACGTCCTCGTTGAGCACCGCCATCTCGCCGACGAGATCGCCCGCGTGGCGGATGCCGAGCAGCGACAGCGACCCGTTCTCCACGATCCTGGTCACCCCGACGCGGCCGGAGAGCAGCACGTACACCGCCGTGCCCGGCTCACCCTGGCGCATGAGCAGCTCGCCCCGCTGCACCGTCTTCGGCCTGCCGAGCCTCAGCACGGTCCGCTGAACCGGCGGGGACAGCCGCCCCAGATAGGAAAGGTCATGCCAACCGGAGCTCGTCACGGGACGTCTCCTCAGCGCACGCGCATCTCGCCGCACCGACCCGCCCGGATCGGACGCCGCCTGGACGGGGACCAAGTATGGCAGCTTCCCCACGGCCGAACCGGGTCACACGACACATATCTACCTTCCCTCCGGTTCCCATGCGAGCGCGGCGGAAAGCAACCGGCTCGCGCCCGCCCGATCCCCGCGCCTGAGCGCCTCCACGGCCAGCACCCGCAGCGGCCCGCCGCCCGCCGGATGGACGTCGGCCGCCGCGTTCACCATCCGGTCGCCCGCCCGCTGCTCGCCCCGCCGGTACGCGCGCGCGGCCAGCGCCAGCAGCAGGTCGTGCTCCAGCCGCTCCGGCTCCGCCGCGAGGCCCGGCTCCGCCTGGACGATGCGCAGGCCGTCCTCCAGGTACGCGCGCGCCACGTCGTCCGGCTCGGCCAGGTCCATCAGCGGATAGGCGGCGGGCGTCAGCGGATGCCGCCGCAGCAGGTACCGCCACGTCTCGACCGCGGCGCGCCGCTCGCCGAGCCGCAGATGGCACTCGCCGAGCGCGAGCAGCGGCTCGGGACCGGGCCGGATGCGCAGGATCCGCCGCAGCGACTCCGCCGCCGCACCGTGGTCGCCGGCGCGCATCTGCGTCCGCGCCCGCCGCAGCAACGCCGTCGCCCGCACCTCGGCCCGCGCCGTCACCCGCGCCCCGTCCGCCCGCGCCCCGTCCGGACCCGCTTCGTCCGGCTCCGGCCTTGGCCCCGCGTCCGGGTCTGGTTCGGGTTCCGTGTCCGGTGCTGGGTCCGGCTGGACGGGGACGTCCGGCGACCAGATCCAGCAGCCAGGTCCGAACGCGTCGCCCGCGACCCGCTGGAACGGCGGCGTGAACGGCGCGAAGGCGCCCTGCACATGCCAGTGCAGCAGGTCGCTCAGCAGGACGGCGAACGGCGCGTCCGCCCGGTGCCGCCGCCCGCGTCCAAGCAGCCGGACGGACTCGGCGACCACCTCCGCACCCGACCTCGGCCCCGTCGAGCCGCCCGCGACGCCGATACGCGTACCGATGCGCGTTCCGGCATGCGCTCGGATGCGCGTACCGGTGCGCCCCGCCTTTTCCCTATCGTGTTCCCTATCGTGGCGGCGCAGGACGTCCATCAGCGCGGCCACCGTGCCCGCGGGCTCGGCCCGGAGCACGAGCACGATGACCTCACCGGCGGCGAACACCGCCTCGACGTCGCCGCGGCCGGACCGCCGCACGCTCTCGACCGACTCCACCCGCGCCCGGATCCGCTCCGGCGTGGTCAGCCGCCACCATCCGCCGATGCTGAATCCGACACAGGTGATGCGCGCGTCCCCGTCCAATCCCGACCTCCAGGTGCCGTGCGGTTCCGCTCACCCTCCCCCACCCCGCGTCCGCGCATCCCGTCGCAATGCGGGTTGGGGCGGCCGCGGACGTGTTCACAGCCCGTGCCGCCCGCCACGCGGCCGGGACGTTGTTTTCACAGCTCAGCGGCTGGATTGAAAAAATGGGTCGGCGTTCAGTCACGCGCCGTACCGGTCGAAGATTCGCAGGTCGTCCCCGCTATTTCCGCAGAAGGCGTTCTATCCGGGTGCCGGACGCGGAATCTGGAATTGGTGATTTCTGCATGAGTGGTCAATAGTCGGGGGGCATGGGGTCGGCGCCGCGAACGCTTCCGTGACGCCGGCCGGGGACCGGCAGGGCCAGGCGGTCACCACGTTTCTTCTTCCACCCCCGTGAAAGGACCCCCCGCTCATGAGGAAGCGCAGACTGTTGGCCGCGGTACCGATCGCGGTTCTGACACTGACCGGTACGTCCGTGGCGGACGCGGCGACGGCGCCGTCGCCGCCGCCCAGGACGAACATCGTCGGCGGCGTGCCCGCCACGGAGACCTACACGTTCATGGCCTCGCTGCAGGGCAGCAGCGGCTCGCACAGCTGCGGCGGCTCCCTCGTCGCGCCGCAGTGGGTCATCACCGCGACGCACTGCGGTCAGCCCGCCCAGGTCAGGATCGGCACGAAGACCTACAACGCGGGCGGCGAAGTCGTCCGCGTCGCGAGCCGCCAGGTCATCGGCGGCGACCTCGCCATCCTCCGCCTGGCCAGCGCGGCCACGTCCAAGCCCATCCCGATCGCGCAGAGCGCACCGGTCGGCTCGGCCACCCGCCTGATCGGCTGGGGCCAGACCTGTCCGACGCGCGGCTGCGGCGGAGCTCCCATCAACCTCCAGCAGCTCGACACGACCATCGTCGCGGACAGCCGGTGCTCCGGTATCACGGGAGCCACCGAGATCTGCACCGACGGCGGCAACGGCAAGGGCGCCTGCTACGGCGACTCCGGCGGACCGGCCGTGACCGGCGGACCCGGTGCGTGGGAGCTCGTCGGCGCCACCAGCCGTGGCGGCCAGACCTGCGCGCAGGCCCCGGCCATCTACAGCGACACGGCCGCCTACCGCAGCCAGATCCTCCAGATCATCGGCGGCGCCGCGAGCGCGGCCCGCTGACCCTTCAGGAATGAACGTGCCCTCCGCCGGAGCGCGGTGCCCGGCGGGGGGCGCCTCATCCGCTCCCACACTGTGAGGTATCCATGGTCGCAAGCAAGTTCCTGAGGGTCTGCGCCGCGCTGCTGCTCGGCCTCGCCTTCCTCGTCGGCACCGGCGTGCCGGCTTCGGCGGCGCCCGAGGCGCCGCAGTCCAACGTCCGTACGGTCCGGTACGACACCAGCCAGGCCGCCGAGTTCAAGGAGGCGTGGGACGAGGGCGCGAAGATCTGGAACGAGCGCGTCAAGAACGTCCAGTTCGTCGCGGGCACGCCCGCCGACGTCCGCATCCTCGCCGACAACGGCTGGCCCCGCGCCCAGGTGACGAGCCTCGGCCGCGGCACCGTCTGGATGGGCCGCCAGGCCACCAACGAGGGTCACTACGTGATCCGGATCGCGTCCCACGAGCTGGGTCACATCCTTGGCCTGCCGGACCGGCGCACCGGTCTGTGCACGGACCTGATGTCCGGCGCCAGCGCCGGCACGTCCTGCAAGAACCCCAACCCCAACGCGGCGGAGATCGCCGAGGTCGAGCGCAACTTCCAGTTCGGCCGCATGGGCGTCAAGCCCGGCGCCGTCCTGAGCGAGGCGCCGGCCCTGGCCCGCCACTGAGCGCCTTTCTCCCCGGCCGATCCGCGCAGGTCATGCCGTCGCGGACGGGCCGGATGAAAAGGGCTCACTGATCCCCGCCGCCCCTCGACGCGACCTGAGGGCGTCCGTTCCTTCCGGCAGGCGCCCTCAGGTTCGCTTTTGTGAACGGGTTTCCAGAAGAGTTTCCGGCAGGGCCCCCGGACGGGGTGCCGGGCGAGGCAGGAACGCGACGAGCGCCGTTCCGACGGCCGTGATGACGGCGGCGACCACGAATGCCGTCGAGTATCCGTCCACCAGGTCGGCGCCTGAGCGGGCCGCGGCCGTGCCGAGCACCGTCAGGCCGATGGCGCCGCCGATGGTCCGGGACGTGTTGACGACGCCCGCCACCGCCCCCGACTCCGACGACGGAGCACCCGCCGTGGACGCCTCCACCAGGGGCGTCATCAGCAGCCCGAACCCGAGCGCCATGGTCGCGCCGGGGCCGAGGATCGAGCCGAGGAACGTCCCGTCGGCGTCCAGCACCACGCTCTGCCACGCGAAGCCCACCGCCGCCAGCAGCCCGCCCACACCGGCGAGGAGCCGCGCGTCCATCCGGGCCATGAGCGTCGGCGCGAGCCTGGAGCCGATGATGATGCCCGCCGTGTGCGGCAGGAACGACAGCCCGGTACGCACCGCGCTGTAGTGCAGGACGTTCTGCATGTAGAGCGACAGGAAGTACCAGAGCGCGAAGCCCGCCATCGTCCCGACGAGCGTGGCGAGGTTCCCGACCGCCACACTCCGCAGCCGGAACAGCCCCAACCGCACGAGCGGCTGCACGGTCCGCGCCTCGACCCCGACGAACGCCGCCAGCAGCGCGAGCCCCGCCACCAGCGGGTACAGCGCCGTCCACCCGTGCTTCTCGGTCTCGCCGATGCCGAACGCCAGCAGCCCCACGCCCGCCGTGACGAGCACCGCGCCGGGCAGGTCGAGGCGCTGCCGCCCGCCCGCGAGGCGCTCCGCGCGCAGCCACCGGACGGCGACGAACCCCACGACCACGCCGACCGGAACGTTGATCAGGAACACCCAGCGCCAGCTCAGATAGTCGGTGAGCAGCCCGCCGACCAGCCCGCCCGTCGCGCCGCCCGCCGTGCCGACGGCCGTCCACATCGCGATCGCCCGGGTCCGGGCGGGCCCGTCCGGGAACGTCGCGGTGATCAGCGACAGCGTGACCGGCGCGAGGATCGCGGCGCCGAGCCCCTGCACGGCGCGGGCGGCGATGAGCATGCCGGCGTCCTGCGCGAACCCGCCCGCGAGGCTCGCCACGGTGAACAGCCCGAGCCCCGCGACGAAGACGCGCTTGCGCCCGAACAGGTCGGCGGCCCGCCCGCCGAGCAGCAGGAACCCGGCGAACGTCAGCGAGTACGCGTTGACGACCCATTGCAGGCCGGTCGCGCCGAGGCCGAGCCCGGCGCGCATGTCGGGCAGCGCGACGTTGACGACGGAAATGTCCAGGACGACGAGGAACTGCCCGATGGACGCGGCGAGCAGCGCCGCCCACCCGGGCGTCGACGAACGTTCCGCTGATCTGCCGGCGACATCGGGCTCATGGGTCGTGGTCATGCCCTAAAGGCTGCCCCTGCTCCACTCCCGCCCGCTTCGGCCACCGGACCCAGACCGCCACGTCCAATCGACCTAGGACCCCGCCCACACCACACTCAGCACAACCGCTCGAACGCGGCATAGGCCGCGGCCCCGTACACCAGGTGCGGCACCACGTCCGACACCCAGCCCTCCGCGGACCACTCCCGCGGATCCGTCACGCCCAGCACGGTCATCGGAACGTTCGCCCCGGCCATCGCCAGCGCCCCGAGCGCGACCACCCCGACCGGCCACGGCACCCGCCGCCGCGCGAGCGGCGCGTAGCAGAGCGCCGCCCCGACCCCCGCACCGAACCCGAGCAGCGCCCCCAGCGCCTCCTGACGATTCTCCGCCTTCTCCCCTTCACCGAGGTCGACGTGCACATCGTCCGCCAGCCTCTCCAGAGTCTCCTGCGGCGTACTACTGGCCCCCCGCCCCCGCACCGCCATATCGAGATAGGTAACGGCATTGAGCGCACTGGTCCCCGCGGCTCCAGCGATAACCGCATTGATAAAGGTCCGCATACCACCCCGCTACCCAGAGACGCCGACATCACGTCCGTCGCGCCGACCCGATCACTCCGGCGTCTCCGGAACGTACAATCCGGAAATCGCATCCACAGGAGATCACGTTGTTCCTGTATTCATGGGCCGACCCGCGTCCAAAGGCCACCACCGTCCTCAAGGTCGCGCCCGGAGAGAACGCCGCGTACTGGGACGAGTGTCTGGCAGGCGGATACATCTGCATCGGCTGGGAAGACGTCGGCGATCTGACCGAGTTCGGCTCGAAGGAGGAGTTCCGGGTCGCGTTCGAGGAGGCGTACTACGCCACGTACAGGGGCAACAAGAGCAAGATCTCGGCGAAGGCGAATGAGCTTTGGCGGCTCTACCAGCTCGAACCGGGTGATTTGGTGGTGGCCAACAAGGGCACCAAGGAAGTCCTCGCTGTCGGCACGGTGGCTGAGGACGGCTACAGATGGCGTGACGAACGCACGGTGTTCCAGCACACCGTCGCGGTCATGTGGGACACCGGCTACGCGCAGATCCTCCCCGAACCGCAGAAGTCCTGGGGCACGGTCACCGTCGCCAAGGTCTCGTCCGCGTTGTGGACTTCCCTCCAAGCCGGGCGATCTCACCCTCCTCCGGGCATGGCATGACGAGGCTACGAAGGTCGTTTGCTTATCAGGATACGTATGGTGATACGGTATAGCCATGAGCGTTGTGGGAAGCAGACGCGCTCGTCGTGCCGGTGGCGCTCGACGGGCGGCGGTCGTGGATCAGGTGGTGTCCGTACTGTCCGAGCGCGGCTTCGCCGGTACCCGGTTCTCTGATGTCTCCGCGGCCTCGGGGGTCGCGGTCAGCACGTTGCAGGGCTACTTCGGGTCCCGGGAGGACATGCTGATCGAAGCGCTCCAGACGGCGACTCGCGGCGAGGTCGAGGCTTTGCAGCGGATCGCGGCGGGATTCGACGACCCGTGGCGGCAACTCGTGGCGTTGGTCGATCGTGGCCTGTCGACGAGTGTGGAGACGTGGCGGACGCTGATGGAGTTCTGGACGGCGGCCGCCCACGATTCCGAGCTGCGCGACCATTCCGCGTCCCTGGCCGAGCTGTACCGCCGGCCCTTCGCGGAGGCCGTGAATCGGGGTGTGGACTCAGGCGTCTTCACGCCGCGATTCGAGGTGACCGCGATCGTGGACGTGGTCGTGGGCACGATGGACGGCCTGCTGTATCCCGTCGTGCTGGATCACCGCGCGTCCTCCGAGGCCGACTATCGCGACGTGGTTCTCGCCCAGCTCGCCTTCGCGCTCGGGGCGGACGCATGACCGTGCTGGTGACCGCGGCAAGCGGGAAGGTCGGCCGCGAGGTCGTCGCGCAACTCGAGGCCAGGGACGTGGACGTGCGCCCCGCCACGCGGCGGAGCACGATCCCTCTGGACTGGACCGACGCCACGAGCTGGCCGAACGCGTTGGACGGTGTCGACCGGATCTTCCTGGTGGTGCCGGGTGGAGACGACGGCCATCGGTCGGTCACCGGCCTGGGCCCACGGGTCTGCGAGTTCCTCGACCTCGCCGCGTCGACCGGCGTATCCCGGGTGGTGCTGATGACCGCTCTGGGCATGGACTTCGCCCCGCCCGAGGTCGAACAGCGCGCCGTCGAAATTCATCTTCAGGCCGGCGGGCCGGCCTGGACGATCCTGCGGCCGAACTGGTTCTTCCAGAACCTCCGCCACGGGCCCCTGCAGGTACTCGCGGAAGCCGGCGACGGAGTGCTTAGGCTGCCGGCGGGCGATGCGGCGGTGAGTTTCATCGACACCCGCGACATCGCCGCGGTCGCGGTCGAAGCCTTGCTCGGCACGGGCAAGGGTGAAGAGTACGCGCTGACCGGCCCGGCGAGCCTGACATTCACCGAGGTCGCCCAGGCCTGTCGCGACTCACGCCTCCCACTCCACGCCTACGAGCCCGTGTCGGATGCTCGTTTCCGTCAGAACGCGGCAGAGCTGGGATGGCACCCGGACTACGTGGACAGCCTCTCCGGCCTGTTCCGCAGCATCGCTGCCGGCCACGCGTCGGCCATCACCGACGACATCGCACAGGTGACGGGTCGCCGACCCCGCGCACTCACCGACTTCGTCCGGGAGATCGGTTGATCCTGCCCGAAGACTGCGGGTTAGGGGACCACTTCTATGGTCAGGGCGTCGATGGTGTAGGTGCCGGGGGTGGGGCGCACTGTTTCGGCCACGGCGGTGCAGACGGCGTTCGGGACGGTGATCTCCAGGGCCTCGTCGGTCTCGTGGTGGGCGAAGACCTGGCCGGGGACGAGGACGACCGGTGTGCCGGGGCCGCGCAGGATGAGCGGGTTGCCGTGCGGGACGCGGGCCGGGAGGACGCGGGTGAGCTGCGGGACATGCTGCGCGCCGATCTCCAGGGTGACGCCGTCGGACGTGTCCGCGTCCAGCTGGTGGAAGAAGAGGAAGCCGGTGCCGGACCCGTCCCGCCGGGAGCCCTCGCTGACCGTCCGGGCGACGGCGGGGACGTCGGCCAGGGAGGAGCGGTCCAGGTCGGTGACGAGGACGGGCAGGTGCGGGGCGAGGGCCTCGATCAGGCCGTCGACGTTCCATGACTGGGCCGCGTGGAGTTCGTCCGTGGTGATGCCGACGAACTGGAGGAACGCGACCTCGCCGAGGGGCGTGTCCGCGCGGCCGAGCTCCGGGTCGAGGACGAGGGCGCCCGCCTTGACCAGGGAGCCGGGACGGTCGGGGTCGAGGGGGTTCGGGAACTCGATGTAGTGGCCCGGCTTGAAGT
The DNA here is from genome assembly GCF_044326345.1 of Actinomadura sp. 9N215. Lineage (NCBI taxonomy): Bacteria > Bacillati > Actinomycetota > Actinomycetes > Streptosporangiales > Thermomonosporaceae > Actinomadura > Actinomadura sp. 9N215. The sequence continues at coordinate 323,100 of NZ_JBIRBA010000004.1, forward strand.
CGTTGCCGCTCTTGGCCACGTACGACGCGAGGTTCTCCAGGTGGGCCATGGCCCAGTTCGGCGGGGCGGGCTCGTCCGGGAGGCGGGGCACGCGGAGCGTGAACTCGTAGCCGCGCTCCTCGTACGGGGCGGTCAGCGCGTAGCCGATGAGGTGCCAGTGCGGGACGGGCTCGTCGCGCGGGTAGATCGCGATGGTGTTGGTGACGAACTGGCCCATCGGGATGGGGCCGCCCATCGGGCGGTAGGGCATCGGCGCGTCCCATTCGAGGCGGTCGGCGTCCCCGTACCGCGCCTTCAACGCCCCGTCGATCGCTTCCCACCCGTGGACGTTCAGCATCACAGCCCCCTCGTCGATGACCCTGCCCCTTACCGACGCAGCGAACGCGATCAATGTTCGACCCGAAAAAACACGATCTGGGGGGCCGTATCCCGGCCACCCAGAAATGTGCTGATCCGGTCAGGACGGGTCGTAGGCGAGGTTGGGGGCCAGCCAGCGCTCGACCTCCGGGACGGGGAGGCCGCAGCGGACGGCGTAGTCGTCGACCTGGTCCTTGCCCACGCGCCCGACCGTGAAGTAGCGGGACGAGGGGTGGGCGAAGATGAGGCCGCTGACGCTGGCGGCGGGGGTCATCGCGTACGACTCGGTGAGCTTCATGCCGAGGCGGCCCGCGTCCAGCAGGTCGAACAGGGTCTGCTTCAGGCTGTGGTCGGGGCTCGCCGGGTAGCCGAGCGCGGGGCGGATGCCGCGGAAGCGCTCGGCGTGCAGGTCTTCCAGGGCGGGGTCGGCGCCGGGCTCGAACCAGGCGCGGCGGGCCTCCAGGTGGACGTACTCGGCGAACGCCTCGGCCATCCGGTCGGCGAGGGCCTTGACCATGATGGCCTTGTAGTCGTCGTTGTCCTCCTCGTACTTGGCGGCGAGGTCCTCGGCGCCGAGGATCGTCACGGCGAAGCCGCCCAGGTGGTCGCCGGACGGGGCGATGTAGTCGGCGAGGCAGCGGTTCGGGCGGCCCGCCGGCTTGGCGGTCTGCTGGCGGAGCATCGGGAAGCGGGCCTGCGGCAGGACGATGTCGTCGCCGTCGGAGTGCGCGGGCCAGAACCCGTAGGCGCCGTGGGCCTCGAACGCCTCGTCCGCGACGATCTGGTCGAGGAGCTCGTTGCCCTCGTCGAACAGCTCGCGGGCGACGGGTTGGTCGAGGATCGCCGGGTACTTGCCCTTCAGCTCCCAGGCGAGGAAGAAGAACTGCCAGTCGATCATCTCGCGGACGGCGGTCAGGTCCGGCTGGACGACGCGCACGCCCGTGAAGTCGGGGGTCGGAAGGTCGTCGAAGGCGACCTTCTCCGGGTTCGCGCGCGCCTTCCCGATGGTGAGGAGCGGGGTGCGTTGCTTGTTCTCGTGCAGCTCGCGGAGCCTGGCCTGCTCGGCGCGGTTGGCGGCGTCGAGCGTCTCGGCGCGGCCCTCGTCGAGGAGGTCGGACACGACGCCGACGACGCGGGACGCGTCCAGGACGTGCACGGTCGTCGCGTCGTAGGCGGGCGCGATCTTCACGGCGGTGTGCTGCCTGGACGTCGTCGCGCCGCCGATCAGCAGCGGCAGCCGCAGCCCGCGGCGCTCCATCTCGGACGCGACGGACACCATCTCGTCCAGCGACGGCGTGATCAGGCCGGACAGGCCGACGGCGTCGGCGCCCTCCGCGACGGCCGTGTCGAGGATCTTGGCGGCGGGGACCATGACGCCGAGGTCGACGACGTCGTAGTTGTTGCAGCCGAGCACGACGCCGACGATGTTCTTGCCGATGTCGTGCACGTCGCCCTTGACCGTCGCGAGGACGATCTTGCCCTGGCCGCGGTCGGACGTGATCCGCCCGGCGCGCAGCGCCTCCTGCTTCTCCCGCTCCATGAACGGCTCCAGGTAGGCGACCGAGCGCTTCATCACGCGGGCGCTCTTGACCACCTGCGGCAGGAACATCTTGCCGGACCCGAACAGGTCGCCGACGACCTTCATGCCGTCCATCAGCGGGCCCTCGATGACGTCGAGGGGGCGGGCGGCCTGCGCGCGGGCCTCCTCGGTGTCGTCCTCGATGAAGTCGATGATGCCGTGGACGAGGGCGTGCGAGAGGCGCTGCGCGACGGGCGCGTCCCGCCAGGACAGGTCGACCTCCCGCTTCGTGCCCTTGCCCTTGACGTTCTCGGCGAACGAGACGAGCCGGTCGGTCGCGTCGGGACGGCGGTCGAACAGCACGTCCTCGACGAGTTCGAGCAGGTCGGCGGGGATGTCCTCGTAGACGGCGAGTTGCCCGGCGTTGACGATGCCCATGTCGAGCCCGGCGCGGACGGCGTGGAGCAGGAACGCCGAGTGCATCGCCTCGCGGACGACATCGTTGCCGCGGAACGAGAACGACAGGTTGGAGATGCCGCCGCTGGTGCGGGCGCCGGGGCAGCGCTCCTTGATCAGGGGCAGCGCGTCGATGAACGCCTTCGCGTAGCCGTTGTGCTCGGAGATGCCGGTCGCGACGGCGAGGACGTTCGGGTCGAAGATGATGTCCTCGGCGGGGAACCCGGCCTTCTGGGTGAGGAGGTCGTAGGCACGGCCGCAGATCGCAACCTTGCGCTCGGTGGTGTCGGCCTGGCCCGTCTCGTCGAACGCCATGACGACGACTCCGGCGCCGAAGTCGCGGACGCGGCTGGCCTGCTCCAGGAACGGGCCCTCGCCCTCCTTCAGGCTGATCGAGTTGACGACGCCCTTGCCCTGGACGGTCTTCAGCCCCGCCTCCAGCACGCTCCACCGCGAGCTGTCCACCATGATCGGGATGCGGGCGACCTCGGGCTCGGTCGCGATCAGGTTCAGGAACGTCGTCATCTCCCGCTCGCTGTCGAGCAGGTCGGCGTCCATGTTGACGTCGAGGAGGTTCGCGCCGCCGCGGACCTGTTCGAGCGCCACGTCCACCGCGGCCTGGTGGTCGCCCGCCTCGATCAGCTTCCGGAACCGCTTGGAGCCGGTGACGTTGGTGCGCTCGCCGATCATGACGAAGCCGGTGTCCGGGCCGATCTCGAACGGTTCCAGGCCGCTGAAGCGGGCCGCGCGGCCGGGCCTGGCGAGTTCGCGGGGCGCCTTCTCCCGGACGGCCTGGGCGACGCGGGCGATGTGGTCCGGGGTCGTCCCGCAGCAGCCGCCGACCGCGTTGACCAGGCCGGACGCGGCGAACTCGCCGAGCTTGGCCCCGGTCTCGTCGGGCGTCTGGTCGTAGCCGCCGAACGCGTTCGGCAGGCCCGCGTTCGGATAGCTCGCGGTGTAGGTCCCGGCGATGCGGGCCAGTTCCTCGACGTGGGGACGCATCTCGTCGGCGCCGAGCGAGCAGTTCAGGCCGACGACGAGCGGCTCGGCGTGCTCGACGGACCGCCAGAATGCCTCGACGGTCTGGCCGGAGAGCGTCCGCCTGGACACGTCCACGAACAGCGAGATCCACAGCGGCAGGTGCGGGGCGACCTCGCGGGCGGCGGCGATCGCGGCCTTCGCGTTCAGCGTGTCGAAGATCGTCTCGATGAGGAGGAGGTCGGCGCCGCCCTCGGCGAGCCCGCCGATCTGCTCGGCGTAGGCGTCCTTGACCTGGTCGAACGTGACGGCGCGGAAGGCCGGGTCGTCGACGTCGGGCGAGATGGAGAGGGTGACGTTCAGGGGGCCGACGGAACCGGCGACGAGGCGGCCGCCCGCCTCGTCGGCGGCCTGGCGGGCCAGCCGCGCGCCCTGCACGTTCATGTCGTGGACGAGGCCCTCAAGGCCGTAGTCGGCCTGGCCGATGCTCGTCGCGGTGAACGTGTTGGTGGTGGTGATGTCGGCGCCGGCGTCGAGGTACTGCCGGTGGACGTCCAGGATCACGTCGGGACGGGTCAGGTTCAGCACGTCGGGATCGCCGGTGACGTCCTTCGGATGGTCGCCGCCGATGAGGTCGCCGCGGTAGTCGCCAGGGGTGAGGCCCGCGCCCTGGAGCATCGTGCCCCACGCGCCGTCGAGAACGGCGATCCGCTGGTCCAGAAGTTCGCGAAGCTTGTTCTCGGTCATTTCCAAGCACCTCCCAGTTCACGTGGGAGGCGCCCTTGTCGATCCGGTGAGATGGAGCCGAGCGTGGCGGGCCGTTGCCCGTTGCAGCGCCTCTCGGCTCCCCATCGAGGTTACAGGCACCGGGTCCGTTGTGTCAGGCGCGCCCCACATTGATCATCGTCGTCGCCGGGACGCGCCGCCTCAAGGCCGCCTCAAGGCCGCCTCAAGGCCGCCATTCCTGACCTCAAGGGCGCCATTCCTCGCGGTAGGCCGGGTGCGCGGCATAAGGGAGGGCGAGCAGGCGGAGGACGGACTCGCGGACGGCGTGGGCCGCGTCCAGTTCGGGGGTGCCGTGGCCCTGGCCGAGAAGCCAGGTCCCCTTCTCGTGGTCGTCGATGATCTGTCGCGCGGCGGCCACCTCGCGCAGCGTCCTGGACGGGTCGTGGCGGGCGATGTGCTCGGCGTACGCGCCGTTCTCCGCCGTCGCCACGAAGGCGGGCCCGCCGTCCTGGTCCGCGGCGTCGGTGTTGATCGTTCCGGACGGTTCGGCCTTCCAGGGTGCGCCCGCGCACGCCTGGGCGATCTGCTCGTCCCTGGCCAGCCGGTCGCGGAGGAACTCCACCAAGTCCATGGGGCCATCCTGCCCGGCGGGAGGCCGGGGTGTCAGCGAGGGCCCGCGACCGAGCCGAGCCAGAGCAGGTCGCGGGCCCGGGTCATCGCGACGAACAGCTGGCGCCGCGCCAGCTCCGCGCGCTCCCGACCGGCCGGATCACCCGCCTCGCCCGGCTCGCCCTGGCCGTTCGGGGTGGCCGCGGCGGCGTCGGCGTCATGGTGCGGGAGGAAAACCTGCTTGAACTCAAGGCCCTTGGCACGGCGGTAGGTGCCGAGCTTGACGGCCTCGACGGGACGCCCGTCGTAGCGCTCCAGCCGCAGGACGGGGATCCCGGCGCGGCTCAGGCAGCGGTGGTAGTGGTCGATGTCGCGGCGCGACCGGCACAGGACCGCCGCGCCTGCCAGCGAGGACGTCCCGTCCGGGGCGGTCAGGTCGTTGATCGCGGCGATGAGGCGGCGGTCGTGGTCCGCGGCGTCGGCGGCGTCCTCGCGGAGGACCCGGCCGTCGTGGTAGGTCGCGTCGACCGTGCGGCGGCCGTTCGGGCTCGGCCCGTCCAGGTCGTCGAACGGGTCGCCGGAGACCAGCTCCAGCGCGGCCTCCAGGATCGTCGCGGCGTTGCGGTAGTTCGTGCGCAGCACGGCCCCGCGGCCCTTGACCCGGATTCCGGCGTCGGCGAGCCTGAACCCGCCCGGGTACACCGCCTGCTGGCCGTCGCCGATGAGCAGCAGGCCGTTGGGGCCGTCCCCGACCAGGGCGTGCAGAAGCCTGACGCCGGTGAGCGTGAGGTCCTGGACCTCGTCGACGATCACCGCCGCGTAGGGCGGCTCGACCGGACGCTCGGCCAGTTCCGCGAGCGCCGCCAGCAGGACGTCGTTGAAGTCGCAGACGCCGCGTTCGGCGAGGAGCAGCTCGTACTCCTCGTACAGCAGCCAGACGGCCTCGCGGTGCGCGGTCCGCAGGGCGGTGCGGCGGCCCGGCCGCGCGACCGTGCGGTACTCCTCCAGCGAGGTCAGGCCGCGGCCCTTGATCACGTAGTTGATCTCGTCCCGCCAGTAGCCGGGCGTGGCCTCGATCTCCGGGAGGACGCTGTCGCGGCCCGCGCTCACCCAGGCGCGGGAGAAGGCGTCGTCCGCGCGGCTCCCGACCAGGTTGAGGTGGACGCCGCGGCCGTCCAGGAACGTCCTGGCCCAGGTGTGGAGGCTGGTGAACTCGACGCGCCCGGCGAACGCGCCCGCCATCGTCCCGAACAGGCGGCACTGCACCCGCGGCAGGTTGTTGGCGAACGTGACGTACAGGATGCGGCCGGTCGTGCGTCCGGCCAGGTGCGCGGCCCGGTGCAGGCCGACGACGGTCTTGCCGGTGCCTGCGGGCCCGCTGACGCGCGCCGGCCCGCTCCAGTCGCGCCGGACGATCGACACCTGGTCCGGGTGCAGGAACGTCATCCACCGCTCGATGGGCGCCTGGAGCATCGACTCCGCCGCGACGCGCTCCACTTCCTCGGCGTCGAACAACGCGTCGTCCCCCGCCGCCGGGCCTGGGGACGCGGACGCGGCGGACGCGGCGGGCTCGTCGAGGGACGTCGTGTCGTATTCGGGGAAGCGGTCCGCCAGATGCCCGGACATCGCGCGGACCATCGCCGGTCTGAGCAGGTCCTGCTCCCCGAACAGGGCGGGGACGGCGTCGTCGCGGCCCAGCAGGCGGACGCGTCCGGCCCGCGTGTCGAGCCGGTGCCCGGCGAAGATCATCAGAGGCCGCACCGCGACCGGCGACATGCCCAGCTCGGCCGCGTGCTCCTCGACCGTCCGGGTGAGGTTAAGGAGCTTGGCGACCTCGCCGTCGCGGGGCTCCGCGCCGGACAGCAGCCGGCCGCCGCCGACGCCCGGCGGGTCGCGCCACCGCTTGACGTCGATGACGAACACGCCCGGCGGCCCGATGAGGATCATGTCGACGTTCGCGGCCGGGGTCCCGGGCCACCTCCGGTCGACGAGCAGCTGCCAGCCGGTGGCGGTGAGGGCCATCAGCGTGGCGGCCACCTGCCGCTCGGCCTCCCCCGCGGCCTCCCAGCGGCCCGCCTGCCGGTGCGCCTCCCGGGAGAGGCGCTGCAACCTCATCGCCTCCTCGCGAATGCGGCGCGCCCGTTCCCCCGCCGATCCGCCGGCCGCCATCGCCCACCCCTGTCAAAAAGGTACGGACTACTACAGATAGCACCAATAATTGCCGCGCGAGAACCCTTTCACGGGGCCGTCCTGCCCTTCCAGGCGCCGCCTTTGCCCGCGTAGTGCCTGCGGGCCGAATCGACGGTCATGGCCGCGTACATGAGGGCCACGAGGGGCAGGGCCGGGGCGCGCAGCGGCGACAGGCGGTAGAAGCGGAGCATGGGCGTGTAGGTGGCGGTCGTGATCGTCCAGGCGAGGAGGCCCGCGGCGGCGGGGAGCGCGGCGGCGTCCGCGCCGAGGGCGAGGCCGGTCAGGCCCGCGACGGCCGCGGCGGGCGGGACCGCGTACATCAGGACGAGGGTCAGGACGGTGCCCGCCAGCAGGACCGGCGAGTAGCGGAGCTGGTGGTAGGCGCTGCGGGCGACCATCGTCCACAGGTCGGCGAGGCGCGGGTAGGGGCGGCGGCTGACGACGTCGCGGCTCAGGTCGAGGCGGCAGCGGCCGCCGGCGCGCTTGAGCAGGCGTCCGAGCGCCACGTCGTCGATCAGCGCGCCCCTGATCTCCGTGAGCCCGCCCGCGCGCGCGAGGGCGGCACGGCGGACGAGCATGCAGCCGCCCGCCGCGGCGGCGGTGCGCGACCCGTCGCGGGCGACGCGGCGGAACGGGTACAGCTGCGCGAAGAAGTACACGAAGGCGGGGACGATCACGCGTTCCCAGCCGGTGCGGGTGCTGAGCGTCGCCATCCGCGACACGAGGTCGCGCCCGCCGGACGTGGCGGCGCGGACGAGGTCCGTCACGGTTCCGGGCGCGTAGGCGATGTCGGCGTCGGTGAACAGGAGGAACTCGGGCCCGCCCGCCGCCCGGACGCCCTCCGACATCGCCCAGACCTTGCCCGCCCAGCCTTCGGGACGGTCCCTCGCGCGCACGACGCGGAAACCCGCCGGGCCGCCGCGGACGCCCTCCGCGGACTCGGCGGACTCCCCGGAGAGCTGGCTTACGGGCTCGGCGGCGAGGCGGCGCACGGTCTCGGCGGCGAGGCGGTCGGCGGTCTCGGCGGTGCCGTCGGTGCTTCCGTCGTCGACCAGGAGGACGCTGAAATCGCCTGGATAGCGCTGTGCCAGCAGGGTCGGCAGGGTCTCCGGGAGGACGGCGGCCTCGTCGCGGGCGGGGATCACGGCCACGACGTCCGGCCATTCGGGCGGGTCCGCGCCCGAGGAAAGGCGCGGGCCGGTCTTCCAGAAACCGCCGTGGCCGAATGCCAGGTACAGCCATCCCGCCAGCGCGGCCAGTGCCAGAACGCCCACGACCACCACGCACGGCAGCCTCGCACCGTAACGGGCGGCCGTCCAACAGGCGCGGCCGGCCAACAGGCGCGTCCAGGGAAATGCCGCGCGGCGGGCGTGGGCGGTGGGCTCGACGCGGGAGAATCGGCTTATGAGACCTGACCCGGACCTCAAGGAGATTCTCTGGAAGGCGGCCGACAAGCTGCGCGGGTCCGTCGACGCGGCCCATTACAGGGACTTCGTACTCGGGCTGGTGTTCCTGAAGTATGTGTCCGACTCGTCCGGCGAGGGTCCTTTCCGGGTACCGGCCGGGGCCCGTTGGGAGGAGGTCGCCGCGCAGGCGCGGCCGGAGACGATCGGTGCGGCGGTCGACGCGGCCATGGACGCGGTCATGCACGCCAATCCCCCGCTCGCCGGTGTCCTTCCGAAGCTTTTCGGACGGGACGAAGTCGACCAGCGCCGCCTCGGCGAACTGGTCGGGCTGATAGGCGACGTACGGTTCGACGGACACGGCGGGCCTGGCGGGCCTGGCGGCAAATCCGCCCGTGATGTGCTCGGCGAGGTCTACGAATACTTTCTGGAAAGGTTCGCGCGCGCCGAGGGAAAGCGCGGCGGCGAGTTCTACACGCCGCCCAGCGTGGTGAAGGTACTGGTCGAGATCCTCGAACCGTTCAAAGGACGCGTGTACGACCCGTGCTGCGGCTCGGGCGGCATGTTCGTGCAGGCGGAGAAGTTCGTCCTCAGCCATCGGGGACGGCTGGACGACATCGCCGTCTACGGGCAGGAGGCGAACGAGCGGACGTGGCGGCTGGCGAAGATGAACCTGGCCGTCCACGGGATCGCCGGCGACCTTTCCGGCCGGTGGTCCGACACCTTCTACGAGGACGCGCATCCGGAGCTGCACGCCGACTACGTGCTGGCCAATCCGCCGTTCAACATGTCGGACTGGTACCGCGACACCGGCGACCCGCGCTGGCGATTCGGCGTCCCGCCCGCGGGGAACGCCAATTTCGCTTGGATTCAGCACATCGTCGCCAAGCTGGGCCCGCAGGGCGCCGCGGGCGTGGTGATGGCGAACGGGTCGATGTCGTCACGGCAGTCGGCCGAGCACGGCATCCGCGCGGCGATGGTGGAGGCCGACCTGGTCTCGTGCGTCATCGCATTGCCTGGGCAGCTCTTCCGGAGCACGCCCATCCCGGCATGCCTCTGGTTCTTCGACAAGAGCAAGACAATGCGAAATCAGGTGCTGTTCATCGACGCACGCGCCATGGGCACGTTGATCGATCGCACCGAACGCGTCCTCACCAGCGCCGATATCGGCAGGATAGCCGGTGCCCACCATTCCTGGCGGGACGGCGCACACTCCGATGTCCCCGGGTTCTGCTACGCCGCCGGCCTGGACGAGATCCGTTCCCATGACCACGTTCTCACCCCGGGACGCTATGTCGGCGCCGCGACGGCCGCCGCGGGCGACGAGCCCATTGCTGACAAGGTCGAGCGCCTCACCAAGGAACTGTTCACGCAGTTCGAGGAGTCGGCGCGGCTCGACCAGGTCGTCCGCACGGAACTGGGGCGCCTGGATGAGTGACGAGCAGATACGCCTGGGCGAAATCGTCGCCTTCTCGAATGGCAGGTCACAGGCGTCGGGCAAGCGAGCCGGCAAGGGACCGGCCTACCGCACCTACGGCGCCAACGGCGTCATAGGCGCGTCCGAACTTTTCAACGCCGGCGCCCACGCCACCATTATCGGACGCGTCGGATCGTACTGCGGCGCCGTCCATTACAGCCCGGACCGCTGCTGGGTCACCGACAACGCCATCATCGCCACGCCGAAGGACGGCGTGAACCCGCGCTACGTCTACTACCTCCTCAAAAGGCTCGACCTGAACCGGTACCGCATCGGATCGGGCCAGCCGCTGCTCACCCAGGGCATTCTGAGCCGTCTCGCCGTCGCCCGGACGACCCGCGCGGAACAGGATTCGGCGGCGTCCGTCCTCGCCGCCCTCGACGAGAAGATCGCCGTGAACCGCCGCATCGCGGCGCTGGCGGACGAACTCGTCCGCGCACGCTTCGAGGAGCTGGCCGCCGCGTCGGCGACCACGATCCGGATAGAGCGCCTCGGCTCGCTGGTGCGGTCGAACATTCAGGCCGCGCGGATGCACCGGGACGAGAACTACATCGCCCTCGAACACATGCCGAAACGCCACATGTGGCTCACTTCTTGGACGGATTCGTCCGCCGTGATCAGCGCGAAGAGACGATTCGCGCCCGGCGATGTGCTGTTCGGCAAGCTCCGCCCCTATTTCCACAAGGTCGGCCTGGCCTTCGTCGACGGCGTCGCCTCGACCGACATTCTCGTCGTCCGTCCGAAACAGGACGCCTATCGCGGCTGGCTCCTCGCGGCGCTGTCGAGCGACGGGGTCGTGGCCCACGCGTCCGCGGTCGGCGAGGGCACCCGAATGCCGCGCGCCAAATGGCCGGACCTCGCCGTCCACGAGGTGCCATGGCCGGACGACGCCCGCGCCCGCGTATTCAACGATTTCGTAAAACCCCTGGCCAGCCGAGTAGAGGCCGCCGCGGCCGAGAACATGACCTTGGCCCGCCTCCGCGACACCCTCCTTCAGCGGCTCATTCCATAACGGCCCTCGGTGATCACTGAACGCCGCCTGAAAAACCCGCCCGGCAGGCGAGGTCCGCCCGCCGCCAGTGTGGCGGATCTTGGACGGATGGTAAGGATCCCCAGCGTGCGGCAAGTCTCTTGCATGCGCGCAAGAGTCGGTGACTGGCAGGTGCGCGGTGCGTAAGAGTGTGTGTTGTTCCACTCCCCACGTCCACTGAGCACTTTTCAACCCGGCAGGTCCGCACAGGCCACGGCTCCCGCGAACGGGCCGGCTGGAAATGCTCACTTCGACCAGGCCGAAGAACACATGTTCGCATACAGCCCGACACGGAGACGTGAAGCCAACGCCGCCATGAACGCATCTGACGCGTGGTCCGGAACGCCCGTACTCGTCCCGGCGCCCGCACCGTCGCTGGAACTCGGAATCCCGTCCGCCTGGAACAACGGCAAGTCCTGCGGGCGGCTCATCGGCGAGATCGACCTTGCCGCGACCCCGGCCGCCGTGCGGCTCGCGAGATCCTATGTCAGGGAACTCGTCGGGCAGCACTTCGGCGCCGACCGGTCCGAGCTCGGCGACCTCGAACTGCTCACCAGCGAGGCCATGACCAACTCGGTGCTGCACGCGCGGCCCCGCCCGGACGGGACGATCACGCTGTCCGTCATGCACCTCGACCGGTACGTCCGCGTCGAGGTCACCGACGGCGGCGCCGCGCCCGGGCAGCCGCGCGCGCCGAAGGAGCCCTTGCCAGTACACGGGCGGGGGCTCCTCCTGATGAAGGCGCTCGCCACCGACTTCGGCACCCATCGGAGCAAGAACGGGGCGACGTTCTGGTTCGGGGTGGGCGTCCGGGAAGGATGGCGACTGCCGTGACGCAGGGGCCGGCGCCGAGCCTGACCCGACGGTCAGAACTCGACCCGCGGGAGGACGAGGCGGACGCCCGCGGGCCGCTGCTCACCGCGCCGGCCCCCGGCGTCGCTCCTCGGCACGACCATTTCCTCGGCGGCGCGGGCGACCGCGCCGCCGGCCGGGAACTCGGCGACCGGGCACCGCTCAGGTGCCCGGTCGCGGGCCGGACCTTCCAGGCGAACAGGGGCTTCCTGGACCATGCCGCCGCGCCGCTCCCCCGGGCCACCGGGCCGCGGCAGTTCCCGGACCTTGGTGGCGGGCTCCCCGCGCCCGTCAACCTCGGCCACACCACGCTCGACGTAGGCCGAACCACGCCCACCCTCGGCCACGCCACGCTCGACCTCAGCCGCACCACGCTCAACCTCAGCCGCACCGTGCTGGACCTCGGCGACGCCGTGCGGACGGGGTGACCGCCCGCCATGCTCGCCGTCGTCGATGACAGAACGAACACAACCGCCGTCACCTCGCACGCCGCGCCCCGCGCTTCGGTACGATCGAACCGCCAACAAGTGCCACATCTAGGGCGAGCGATGACCGCGGACGGCGAGCCGAAGTCACTCTCCGAGATCACCAAGGACATGGGCCTCAACATGTCCGACGTCGCGGCCTTCTCCGGGCTCGACGAAAGCACGGTCTTCCGGCTGTGGGACAACGTCGAATGGCTCGACCGGGTCAGCGGGCGGTCCCTGCAGAGCCTGATGTCGTCCATCCCGGGAATCGCCGAGTACTCGATGTCGCACGCCGTCCACAAAAGGCGCGACATCCTCATCGGCGACCTGCACGACGTCGGTCTCTCCGTCGACCTCGCCGCGCTGGAGAACGCGCCCGTCCCGCAGCAGAATCTGCTGAACGCGCTTGAGGCGGCGCTGTGCATCGTCCGGGGCGAGCCGACGCAGAAGACGTCGTCGTTCATCGCCCGTTTCTGGGGCAGCGAGCCTGACCGCGCCCTTGAACTGGTCTACTCCGACGAGCCGGGCCGGGGCATCCTGCAAGATCCGAAAATCCTCCGCGACTCCTCGGTCGACCTGGCTCCCCGGCTGCACCGCAAGGCCTACTCGTTCCATTCGATCCTGGCGCACAACGTCATCGCGCACCAGGCCAGCAAGGTGACCGACGCGCTGGGCGCCGATCTCGGCTTCAACGACCCCGCCCGGCAGACCGCGTGGACGACGCGCGGCGTCGTCATGGGCATCCTGATCAACACCGACGACGTCGAGCTCGCGGAGCGGTACCGCAGAGAGCTGGAGACGACGCCCGTGTACGCGGCACTGGAGGAATGGGCGTTCCCGACCTACGCCCGTGACAGCCGCCTGAGCAGCGATTTCACCCTTCCGAGCTCCCTATCACTGCGCAATACGGCGACCGAGGTGTTACGCGAGATCGCCGTGTACAACGACGCCTACTTCTACTACCTGGTGTCGACGTACATTCCGCTCGCGCTGAAACGCGACCCCGCGTTCGGCGGCAAGATCGTCGAGCTGATCCAGGCCGTGGAACTCCGCGGGGTCGATTGCCGGGACAGAAGGATCAGACAGACGTGCAACGCGCTGGTTCGGCAGCTCAAGGGCATCGTCTGAACCAGCTTCTGGAGAATGGGGAGCCGGTGGAGGACACGGCGCAGGCCATTGCCAATCTGACGCAGGAACGATGGGAGGCCAACGCGGAGTACTGGGTCAAGGTCATCAGGGAGCGCCGCGACCGGTACCGGACGGAACTGACCGACGCCGCCGTCCTCGACGCCATCGGCCCCTGCGCGGGGCTGCGCGTCCTCGACGCGGGCTGCGGCGAGGGCTATCTCTCCCGCACGCTGGCCGCCGCGGGCGCGGACGTCGACGGCATCGACGCCTGCCAGAGCCTGGTCGACGCGGCGGCCTCGCACCCCTCGCCGGACGGCGCGGCGCGGTTCGCCTACGCCAGCGTCGACGACCTGCCCTTCGAGGACGGCACGTTCGACCTGGTGGTCTGCAACCACCTGTTCAGCCACCTGCCGGACCCGACCGACGCGCTCCGCGAGATCGGCCGGGTCCTGAAGAGCGGCGGGCGGCTGATCCTGCTGACCCTGCACCCCTGCTTCTACGTGGAGCACGCCGAGCGGGGCGCGGCGGCCAGCATCCCGGCGGCGCAGTACTTCGCGTCCCGCGGCATCGACCAGCGGTTCCTGGTGGACGGGCTCGAATCCCCATCGATGGTCACATCATGGCTCCGGCCGCTGGAGTTCTACGCTGGAACGCTCCGAGACGCCGGATTCGTCATCGCGGACCTCCGCGAACCGCACCCCACGGAAGAGCAGATGCGCGACGACCCGTGGTGGAGCAGAGGCTTCCCGACGGCGATGTTCCTCCTCCTCATCGCGGAGCTCCGCTAGCCGCGGGACCGCGAGCGGGCAGGCGGGAGCGGGCAGGCGGGAGCGCCGCCCGGCAGCGTGAGCGCGAGGCGGGAGGGCCGGGCGTAGAGTCGGCCGCATGGAGGACGTGCCACCGGACCTGGCCGGGCACCCGGACAGGCTCCGGTGGAACGCCAAATACGGGGACGCTCCGGCCCTCTCGCCCGTCCATCCGCTGGCGGAGCGGGCGCTGGCGCTCGACCTGCCGGACGGCGGCGTGCTCGACCTGGCGTCCGGGCCGTCCGGCGGCGCCCTGCTCGCCGCCGGGACCGGCCGGTCCGTCACGGCCGTGGACATCTCCGACCTCGCGCTCGGACGCCTCGCCGCCGAGGCCGGGCGCCGCGGGCTCGGCTCGCTGATCACGCTCGTCCAGGCTGATCTGGGCCTGTGGCGTCCGGATCCGCCGGGGTACGCGCTCGTGCTGTGCACCGGCTTCTGGGACCGCGCCGTGTTCGAGCGCGCGGCGCGGGCCGTCCTGGACGGCGGCGCGCTGGCCTGGGAGGCGTTCTCCGAGGACGCGCGCCGCGACCGCCCGGGCCTGCCCGCCGAATGGTGCCTGCGCGCCGGAGAGCCCGCCTCGCTGCTCCCCCGCGGCTTCACCGTCCTCCAGCAGGCCGACGTCCCGGCGACCGGCAAACGCCGCCTCCTCACCCGCCACGCGACCTAGCCGCCTCCACGCCCGCCGCCCACCCCCGCCCGCCGCGCGGCCTAGTCGAGGTCCACGACGACGGGAGCGTGGTCGGACGGCCCCTTCCCCTTGCGTGCCTCCCGGTCGACATACGCGGAGCGGACGCGTCCGGCCACGGCCTCGCTCGCATAGAACAGGTCGATGCGCATCCCCATGTTCTTGTGGAACATCCCGGCCCGGTAATCCCAGTAGGTATAGGGGTGCGGGCCCTTCATCGGGGTCGGGACCACGTCGTGGAGGCCCAGCGCCCGGAGCTCGGCGAGCGCCTGGCGCTCCGACGGGGTGACGTGCGTGGAGCCGACGAACACGGCCGGGTCCCAGACGTCGTCGTCCGTGGGGGCCACGTTGTAGTCGCCGCACGCCACCAGCTGCGTCCCCGCGGCCAGCTCGGCGGCCAAGGCTTCGCGGAGCGCCGCGAACCATTCGAGCTTGTAGGCGTAGTGGGCCGAGTCGGGTGTGCGGCCGTTCGGCGCGTACAGGGACCAGACCCGTACGCCGCCGCACGTGGCGCCCACCGCGCGGGCCTCCGGCGCCCGCTGCAGGACGGGCTCGGTCAGCGTGATCTGCGCGTCGTCGACCTCGCCCTCGTACGCCGGCTCGCCGGGGAAGCTGTTGGAGACGTCCTCGATCCCGACCCTGGACAGGATGGCGACACCGTTCCACCGTCCGTCGCCGTGCGCCGCGGTGGCGTACCCGAGTTCCTCGACCTCGGCGGCCGGGAACTGGTCCGCGCGGCACTTGGTCTCCTGGAGGCAGACGACGTCCGGCCCGGTCTCCGCCAGCCAGCCGAGCAGGCGCGGCAGGCGGGCCTTGACGGAGTTGACGTTCCACGTCGCGAGGCGCATCCTCCAAGCCTGCCACCCCGCGGCGGCGCACGGGTGTGAGCGTCGCGGCGGGCGGGGTATCCTTGCGGCTCCCCCGCCTCTCGGCGCACGGCCCCACGGGGGCCGGGTGACCGGTAGATTGCGAGTCGGCCCCGTCCCTGTTACGCGGCGCCCGTTCAGGCCGCGTGAACGGTACATTGCGGGTTGGCCCCGTCCCAGTCGCACGGCGCCACGCAAGGCCGCGTGACCGATAGGTTGCGGGTTGCCCGTCCCTGTTGCCGGGGGCCACACAGGCCCGCGTGACCGGTACATTGCGGGTCGGCCTTCTTTGCGCGGTTTTCACGCTGTGCTTAGACCGACCCTGGAAGGGTGGTCACTTCCGTGATGTCGTCGAACCCGGAGCAAGTGAGGAATCATGTCCGAGGATGACAAGCCCGGGGGCAAGCCGGCGATCAAGGCGAAGGCGAAGATCCCGAACGCCAAGAACATCCGCAGCCCGGAGTTCACCCCGCACGGCATCAGCGCCGGGCGCGGCAGCGGTCTCAACCGGCCGTCCGCGCCGTCCGCGCTGACCGCCAAGCAGGCGCGCAAGCGGCGGACCCTGATGATCGCGGGCCTGGTCGCCGTCGCGCTGGCGATCGCGGGCGGCATCGGATACTGGATCAGCCGGCCCGGGCCGGAGATCGAGGTGACCGGGAAGTTCGCGGCCGAGCCCAAGGTCAAGATCCCCACCGACCTCGCTCCCGAGGGCAAGCGCAAGGCGACCGCCTCGATCAAGGGCACCGGTCCCAAGATCGCCAGCGGCGACACGCTGTTCGTCCAGTACTCCTTCTACCAGTGGTCCAAGGACAAGGACGAAGAGGACAGCTCGAAGAAGAGCACGAGCAAGCAGCTCGGCTCGTCCTACAAGCAGGAGGCGCAGGGCCAGCCCACGCGCCCGCTGGTCGTCGGCAAGAGCGGCATCAAGGGCTTCGACCAGGGCATGGTCGGCCAGACCGCCGGGAGCCGGGTCGTCCTGCAGATCCCGCCGTCGCAGGGCTTCGGCAAGGACGGTCAGCAGCTCGGGCTCGGCGAGAAGGACTGGGTGGTGTTCATCGTGGACGTCCAGGCGGTCGTCCCCAAGAACGCCGCCCCGCAGGGAACGAAGAAGGAACTCGCCGACAAGAAGCTCCCGAAGGTCGAGGACCAGGGCCCCGGCAAGGCGCCCAAGGTGACGATGCCCAAGGGCGAGGACGCGCCCGACAAGCTCCAGGTCAAGACCCTCGTCGAGGGGACGGGCCCGGCGCTCGCCAAGGGCGACGAGGCGGTCGTCAACTACCAGGGCAAGATCTGGAAGACCGGCCAGGAGTTCGACACCAGCTGGGGCGCCGAGGGCGCGCCGGCCAAGTTCGCGGTCGGCACCGGCGCCACCGTCCCGGGCTTCGACAAGGGCCTCACCGGCGCGAAGATCGGCAGCCGCCTGCTGCTGATCCTGCCGCCGAAGGAGGGCTACGGCTCGAAGGGCAGCCCGCCGAAGATCAAGGGCGACGACACCCTGGTGTTCGTCATCGACGTCCTCGCCAAGATCCAGAAGAAGTGAGGCGCGCACGGCCCCGGCCGTGCCACCTGAGAGGGGCGGAGACCCGCACGGGTCCCGCCCCTCGGCGTTTCCGGAGAAAGTCCGCGGCGCCGCATCCGCCACGACAACCGGAGCGGCGCATTGCCCGTCCTCCTATTGGGAACCACGGGACTGTGCATTGGGCGGCCCATCCCACTGATCCCCTCAGGTATCGTCGGTAACGCATTAATCACGGGGGGCTTGTGAGCAACGGCAGAAAGGGTCCGGAGGGCGAGGAGCGCACCGGGCCGGGCGAAGCGGACCGGCCTGACGCCGAGGTCGGGCCGCCGGTCGGCGGGGACGGTCCAACGACCGCCACGCTGACCGTGCACACCGGAGAATCCGCCCAAGACACGGAATTCGTCTACGAGGACGACATATCTCAGAACGGTGACAAGAGCGACGACGACGCCGTCCCGCCCGGGGACGAGACCGAATCCTCCGGCGCCGATATCACCGGCGACGCCGAAAACACAGCGGCGCCCCGCGCGAACGGAACGGCGGAGGCCGGGGGTGTCGGGGAGTCCGCGAGCGGAGATACCAAGACCATGCCTGCCGCCACGTCCAAGCAAGGAGGGCCGCCAGGGCGCGGGCCCGGCCCCGGACGCGGCGGCGGGAAGGGGCCGCGCAAGCCCCGGAGCCGCCGGTCGCGCTACCTGCGGCGGGCGCTGTTCGTCCTGCTCGGGTTCATCGGGTTCTTCATCGCCGCGTTCGCCGTCGCCTACCTGTTCACGCCCGTGCCGTCGCCGCAGGAGCAGGCGATCGCGCAGGGCCCGACGTTCTACTACTCCGACGGCAAGACGCAGATCGCGAAGACCGGCGTCAACCGGGACGCGGTCAAGCTCGACCGCATCCCGAAGAGCACCCGCGACGCGGTGATCGCGGCGGAGAACCGCAGCTTCTACGGCGACCCGGGCGTGTCCGTGTCGGGCACGGCGCGGGCGTTCTGGTCGACGGTGTCCGGGCAGCAGCTGCAGGGCGGGTCGACGATCACGCAGCAGATGGTCCGCAACTACTACGGCGGGATCGGCAAGGAGGTGTCGGTCACCCGCAAGCTCAAAGAGGTCATGGTGTCGCTGAAGGTCGGCCGGGAGAAGTCCAAGGACTGGATCCTGGAGCAGTACCTCAACACCATCTACTTCGGCCGCGACGCCTACGGGGTGCAGGCCGCCGCCAAGGCCTACTACGGCAAGGACGTCTCGGAGCTGACCGCCGCCGAGGGCGCCTACCTCGCCGCCGCGATCCAGCAGCCCAGCCGCTTCGCCGACCCGTCCGGCGCGAACCGCGTCCACGCCGAGCAGCGCTGGCGGTCCGTCCTCGACAACATGGTGCGGGACGGGGCGCTGAACCCCGCCGAGGCGGCGTCGATGAAGTTCCCGGCGCCGCGGAAGGCGCACATCACCGACGTCCTCAAGGGCCAGAAGGGCTACATGGTCAACGTGGCCAAGAAGGAGCTCACCGAGCGCCGCGGCTACAGCGAGGACGAGATCAACCGCAGCGGCCTGAAGATCACCACGACCTTCGACAGGCGGCTGATGGACGCGCTGAAGCGGTCCGTGAACCAGAGCACCCCGGACGGGATGAACAAGAAGATCCGCACGGGCGCCGTGTCCATCGACCCGGCCACCGGGCAGGTCCTCGCGTTCTACGGCGGCCGTGGGTACCTGGAGGAGGCGCTGAGCAGCACGTTCGGCGACTGGGCGCAGGCCGGGTCCGGGTTCAAGCCGATCGCGCTGGCCGCCGCGCTGGAGGACGGCAAGTCCCTCAACTCCACCTACGACGGGAGCTCCCCGCAGTACTTCAGCGGGTCGTCCATCGAGAACGACAGCGGCGAGAGCTTCGGGACGGTGAACCTCGTCACCGCCACCCAGCACTCCGTCAACACCGCCTACGTGAACCTCGGCAAGGACATCGGCAACAAGAAGATCGTCGAGATGGCCGAGAAGATGGGCATCCCGGCCTCGCAGATGAAGCCGGCGCAGCGGAGCGCCGCCACGCTCCCGCTCGGCATCGTGTCGTTGCATCCCGTCCAGCAGGCGGGCGTGTACGCGACGTTCGCGTCCGAGGGCGTGCACCGGGAGCCGTTCGTGGTGAAGTCCGTCACCGACAACGACGACCACAAGCGCACGTTCACCGAGAAGGGCGAGCGGGCGCTCAGCCAGCAGAACGCGCGGGACGCGACGTACGCGATGCAGCAGGTCGTCCGCGGCGGGACCGGGACGGGCGCGCAGTTGCCCGACGGCCGCGACGTCGCCGGCAAGACCGGCACGACCGACGAGGGCCGCGCGATCTGGTTCAACGGCTTCATCCCGCAGATGGCGACGTCGGTGGCGATGTTCCGCAGCGACGGCAAACCGCTGAACATCCCCGGGTACGGCGCGTACGGCGGGCAGCTGCCCGCGCAGATCTGGCGGACGTACATGAGCGACGCCGTGAACATCAAGGGCTTCGAGCCGGAGTCGTTCGGGTCGCCGTCGTCCAGGCCGGGCGGCGGCTGGACCAGGCCGCCGGACGGGGTCGGGCCGTCGACGGAGCCGCCGGACACGGGCGGGGAGTCCGAGCCGCCGCCGTCCACCGACGAGCCGGACCTGCCGACGCCGCCGACCGACCTGCCGACCATCCTCCCGCCCGACGACGGCGGCGGGGGCGGTGACGACGGCGGCGGAGGCGACGACGGCGGTGGCGGGGATCCCGGCGGCGGAGGCGGAGGCGGCGGAGGCCGCCCAGGCGCCATCGGCTGACCCCCGACCCGCGAGGTCGACGCCTGCTCGGCTACTCGCAGGCCTTGCCGATGCTGGACGGGGTCTGTTCCATCACGGTGTCGAGCTGGGCGACGTCTCCGGTGCCGACGGCCGGGGCGGCGGCGCGGAGCCTGCCCGCCTCGGCCTTGAGCGCCTTCTTCAGGTCGTCGTCGCCGGTCTTCTTCGCGAGCGCCTCCAGGCGTCCGGCGAGCTGTTCGGTCGCCTGCCGCCACCGCGCGGGCTCGGCCGCCGGGACGGTCCGCACCTGGGTGATGTACTGCTGGAACGCCTTCTTGGTGTCGGCGCAGACCTGGCCGGTGTCACCGCCCAGCGCCCCGCAGCCGCCCAGCAGACCGGACGCGCCGAGCGCCACCGCGCCCGCGGCCAGCGTCCGAACCACCCCGTGTCGCATCGCATCCTCCTGCTTGATCCCGCTTCGGCCCCGCATATACTTCCGCATGAGGTCATGAGCGCCAGCGCCAAGCCCCGGCTCGCTGGCCGGCAACCCTTCGTCCGCGATGGGGTGCCCCGGGTGAAGACCTGGCCGGACGCGGCACCGCGTTCCGGCAAGCGCGGATCCCGGTGGACTTCCGGGGTCCTTGACCCGGAAGGTTCCGGCATGCCGACGCTGCTCGCCAGCTCCGCCCCCACCAGCCACGCCACCGACGCCACCCGCACCGCTCCGTCCGCTCGCGCCGCGATCACGACTGCTGTGACGCGCGGTGAGGGGGTCGGGGTTCACCAGGTTCCGCGTGTCATCGGCGCGGACGTCCCGGTCCCGGTGCGGGACGGCCGTCGCGTCCCGTACGCCAACCTCGACTACGCCGCGAGCGCGCCCTGTCTGGAGGCGGTGCACGAGGCGGTCACCCGCGCACTGCCGTACTACAGCAGCGTGCACCGCGGCGCGGGTTACGCGTCGCAGGTCACGACCGGGGCGTACGAGGAGGCGCGGGAGACCGTCCGCTCGTTCGTCGGGGCCTGGCGACGCTCCGCCGTCGTGTTCACCCGCAACACCACCGACGCGATGAACCTGCTCGCGCACGCCGTGCCCGCCGGGACGAGCGTCGTCGTCTTCGAGACCGAGCATCACGCGAGCCTGCTGCCGTGGAAGCGCGCCCTGCGGCTGCCCGCGCCCGCCACCCCCGCCGAGGCCATCGCCGCCGCCGACCGGGCGCTGCGCGAATCCCCCATCGGGTCGCGGCTGCTCGTCGTCACGGCCGCGTCCAACGTCACCGGCGAGCTGTGGCCGATCGAAGAGCTCGCGCAGGTCGCGCACCGGAACGGCGCCCGCATCGCCGTGGACGCGGCGCAGCTCGTCCCGCACGGGCCGATCGACATGACGGCGCTCGGCCTCGACTACGTCGCGTTCTCCGGGCAAAAGCTGTACGCGCCGTTCGGCGCGGGCGTCCTCGCCGGGCGCGCCGACTGGCTCCGCGCCGCCGCGCCCTACCTCAAGGGCGGCGGCGCCAGCGCGTCCGTCGGACGGACGACCAGGTGGGCGGCGTCCGCCGAGCAGCGGCACGAGGCCGGGTCCCCGAACGTGCTGGGCGCCATCGCGCTCGCCGCCGCCTGCGAAACCCTGTCGGACGCGTGGGAACCGGTCGCCGCCCACGAAGAGGCGCTGGTGAGGCGGCTGCGGTCGGGGTTGGCGGCGGTGCCGTCCGTCCGCGAGCTGAGCCTGTGGGGCGACCGGGCGCCGCGCGTCGGGATCGTGTCGTTCGTCGTCGACGGCTGGAACGCGCGGGACGTGGCGCTCACGCTGTCCGAGGAGTACGGCATCGGCGTCCGGGACGGGAAGTTCTGCGCCCACCCCTTCGTCAGTCACCTGCTGGGTGGGAACGACGCGGACTGCGCCTCGGGCCGGGACACCGCCGTCCGCGCGAGCCTCGGCATTGGTACGAGTGAGGAACACGTCGACCGCCTCTGCACCGCCCTCGCCGACCTGACAGCGCGCTGACCAGCGCACACTCCCGCACGGTCGGGCGAAGAGGCTCTTTGGTCCTGTTCGCCCATGTAGCGTAGACAGTCGCGCGGGGACGAGCACGGAAGAAACAGGGGGTGGCGACCGTGGCCGACGCGTGGCGACCCACGTCGGATCTGGAGCACCGACTGGAGGAGACCGTACGGGCCGGAGACCAGGAGAGCTACTTCCGCCTCCTCGCGGACAGCGAGCTCGTCGTCCCCGTCCCGCCGGACGTCGTGGACGGCGTGCTCGCCAACGAGACGCAGCCGTCCTGGCCGACCCAGGAGGAGGACGGCCGGGTCCACGTGCTGGTCTACACGTCGGCGGCGGCGATGCGCGCCTGCCTCGGCCAGACCTACCAGCACTTCATGACGGTCAGGTTCGGCGACATCGCCGAGACGTGGCCCGACGACCGCTGGTGGCTCGCCGTCGACGTCCCGGCCCGCGGCGTCGGGGCCGCGCTGCCGATCGAGTCGCGGCTGCCGTCCTGGTTCGTCCGGCAGGTCGCCGGGGGCGACGGGCGCCCGCCGCAGGTCGGCCGCGCGGCCGCGCCCTGGGAGGAGCTCCGCGACCAGCACCGCGACCTGCCCCGCGAATCGTCGTCGTCCCGGACGGAGTTCCAGCCCGCCAACGACGTGGAACGCGAACTGCTCCGCGCCGCGGCCAACAACGACCACGACCTCTTCCTGCAGACCCTCGCCGCCACGGACGTGCTGCTGCCCGTCCCGGACGACACCGACTACACGCTGCGTCCTGGACGTCCCGGTTTCCCCTGGCAGACCCGGGAGGTGGACGGCTCCACCGTCGTGCCCGTCTTCACGTCCCCGGAACGCCTCATCGAGGCCGCCCACGCCGCCGGGACCGGCACCGAGTACATCAAGCTGCCGTTCACCGTCGCGCTGCGCTACTGGCCCGACCACGACTGGCTGCTCGCCATCAACTCCGGCTCCCCCGCCGGAGGCACCGTCCTCGCCCAGCAGCTCCCCGGCCTCGCCACCTGGGCCGACCAGCGCGCCGCGCAGCGCATGACGGACGGCTTCGACCCGCAGAACGACATCGAGCAGCGCCTCTTCGACACCGCCCGCCGCCGCGACACCGACACCTTCTTCTCGATCCTGCTCGGCGCGCAGGTCCTCGTCCCGGCAGAGCCCGACACCCCGTGGGGCATCGACCCGGGCGACCCCGGGTTCCCGTGGCGGCCCGTGCCCGTCCACGGCCGCACCTCCATCCAGATCTTCACGTCGCTGAAGTGGATGAACGAGGCCATCGGCTCGTCCCGGTTCGTCATGCCGAGCCTGAACGACATGGTCGCCGCCTGGCCGGACAATGGCTGGACGCTCGTCCTCAACCCCGGCACGCCCATCGACGCGACCATGCCCGGCGACCAGGTCCGCTCGCTGCGCGGCCCGGACACCGCGGCGACGCCTCCGTCCGCGTCCACACCTCCGCCGCCGGAGACCCCTGCCGTGCCGGTGGCGCCCGCCGTCCCTGCCGAGCCCGACGCACCGGCCGCGCAGGGCCCGGGCGTCGGCGTCCCAGGCGATGCGGGGCCGGACCGTCCACGCGGCCGCCACGCCGGCCCACCCGAACCCCTCGATGAGCCCGCACAGCCCAACACCCCCGCGATCCCTAGCACCCCCGCACAACCCAACGTCCCTGCGCAGCCCGCCACCCCCGCGCAACCCGCCGCACCGGCGATGCCCGGCGCAGGGACTGGCGAGACCGGACGCGACCCCGCCGTGTCCACGACGCCCGCCGCATCAGCAGGCCCGGCCGATGAGACGGCATCCACCGCCCCGAGCGATCCGGCTGCGCCCAGCGATCCCGGTGCGCCTGGCGACCTGAGCGCGTCCGGTGTTCCGGGTGCGTCCGGGTTCCCGGGTATGTCCGTTGAGCCGAGCGGGCTCGGGGAGCCCGGCCCGAACATGCCGGCTGTGCCTGCCGCAGACCATGGTCCCGCCGCATCTGGTGCGGCCCCTCAGCCTGGCGAAACCGGGCGGGACGCTCCGGACGCGAGGCGGGACGAAGACGCCCGAACCGGACGGGAAGGCCCGGCCAAGTCCGACATTTCCGCCGCGCTTGGGGCGGGCGCGCAGGAAGGTCCGGGCTCGTCCGGCATGCCGGGCGGCGGGACGGACGAAGCGGCAGAGAGCCCCACAGGCCCGTCCCCGCTGCCGGACATGAGCGGAACGCCGGGCGGCAGGCACGCCGCCGGCTCGCCGCCGCCAGCCGACCCCAGGGATGCGCAAAACGTACCCCCGGCGCCGACGCCGCCGGGCGACCAAGAGCAGGCCAAGTTCACCGGCGACGCGCGGAACGGCCTGCCACAGCCCCGCGAGGAGCCGGACGTCGGCGCTTCCGAAGGATTCGGCGGCCCCTTCGGAGTCGTGCAGGAGCCGGGGGTCGCGGCCGCCGAGCGTGCGGGAGCGTCCGGCGAACCGGGGTTCGCGCGTGAAGCCGCGCACGGCGGTGCGGACGCGTCCGATCCGGCAGGGCCGAGCGGCCGCGCCGACGCGAGCGAGGACGGCGGGCACCCCGGTACCGGGCACCCCGGCACCGGACGGCCCGAGGCCGCCGAGCCGGGCGGACGGCCGTTGCGGGCGGTCCGGGAGCCCGAGGCCGCCGCGTTCGAGGCCGGGAACCGGATCGACCAGGAGTTGTACGAGTCGGCGTCGACCGGCGATTCCGGCGCGTTCCTGCGGGTCCTGCTGAACGCGAACGTGCTGGTCCCGATCCCGGACGACGCGCCGCTCGAAGTGACGCCGACGCAGCGCGAGTTCCGCTGGGACGCGGCGCTGCGCACCGAGTCGTCGGTGCAGGTGTTCACGTCGCTGGTGCGGCTTCGTGAAGTACTGCTGAAGTCGCGGTTCGTGTACGCCGACTTCCGGGAGCTGATCGGCGCGTGGCCCCGGGACGACTGGGCGATGCTGCTCAACCCGGGCACGCACATCGGCGCGTCCCTGCGCGGCGACCAGGTGCGGGAGCTCAGCGAGTGGGCGGCGCGGGTCGGGCTCGTCCCGGCGCGGCCCGAGGTCCCGCCCGTCCAGCGGACGCTCCCGCCGCCGCGGCGCGAACCGGCGCCGCAGCAGCCGGCGCCCGACCTCGACGACCGCGGCGCTTCCCCGGCCATCATGCAGAAGGTCGTGCCGCACGGCCATGTCGCCTGGTACCTGGAACAGGGCTACGACAGGGTCGGCGGCTTCGTGCATCTGACGAACGACGTGGCGGAGTTGCAGGCGCCCGTCCAGCTGTACGAGGCGCTGGGTCTCCTGTACGAGGGTTCGTCGTTCTCGCCCGGCGACGAGGGCGTGTACGTGATCCGGTGGCCCGCCTACTGTCCCGGCCTGTACCGGATCCCGTTCGGCGGACGGGACGAGGAGGAGCTGGCCGCCTGGGGCGACGCCGGATGGGTGATCGAACGTCCGCCGTTCCTCGGCGGCGGTTTCGCGCCGGGCAGCGCCGGTTCCATCCGCGAGTACAAGGTGGACAGCGTCCGGCTGCCGTTCGGGGCGGAGATGTACTACCTGGGCGTCGACCGGTCCGAGCGGTTCGTGGCCATGTACGACCCCGACCGGCTCGCCTGGCTCCGCCCGGACGCGTCCGCCGACGCCTCGGGCGGAGGACGGACGGAGGCCGCGCAGTGATCCGCGACGGGTACGTCGCGCGCTGGCTGGGCCGCGACTTCGAGGCCGCGCCCGGCGCCGACGGCGAGATCCGGCTGTACGCGCCCGCGCCGACGGACGGTTTCGAGGAGCTGCGCCCCGGACGGTACCGCCGCGTCGTCCCCGCGTCCGAGATCGAGGATCTCCGCTACGTCCGGACCACCTGCCGCTGGCGCGGTGAACGCTTCGTCGTCGTCGGCGAGCACGAGACTTGGCTGCGGGTCGAATATTCAGGGGGACGCGCCCCGGTCGCTGAAAGTCTCGGGCTGGACCGCATCGACCAGGGGATCTGGCAGACATGGGCCCCGAAAACAGAAGTCGAAGATGTTCGTGAAGAGTTCACATGATTCTGGATGGGGTTGATTTGACCCTTAGATCCGTGTTCGCATGTGTCCCGAGGCGAACCCTCGCGATGACACATGCGCTCAACGGCGACGCAACGGAGGTGCTGCGGCAGTGATCTGCCGATCAGCGGTCATACCCGCCTTCATCGGTCTCGGCGCCGCGGCCGTACTGGCCGCCGGTGGTGCGACCGCCATCGCCGGGACCGACTCGCCGTCCCCCACCCCGTCAGGCTCCGGGACCGGTACGGGGACGTCGGCGCCGGTGGTCGGCGCGCTCAAGATGACCGTCACCCCTGCCGTACACAAGTCGGTGCTGGTGGGCACGGAAGCCAAGTTCCGCGTGCGCATCGAAGCCGACGGCGGAATCCTGAAGGGCGTCAAGGTGACGGACATCGCGGCCAGCCCGACCACCGCCAAGGCGGCGATCACCGGCGAATGCAAGGAGCCGTTCACCGGCCAGGGCTGCGCCCTCAAGGATCTCGACAGCGCCGGTGAGACCAAGTTCGACGAGATCGACTTCGGCGTCAGCGTCCCCAGGTCCACCAAGAAGGCGGTCACGCTGACGATCACGGTCACCGTGAGCGCGACCGATGTGGAGAAGAAGGCCGCGCCGCCCGCCAAGGTCACCTTCACCGTGCCCAAGCCGACGAAGGATCCGAAGCCTTCGGCCACGCCGTCCAAGAGCGGCGGTTCCGGCGGTTCGGGGAGCACTTCCAGTGGTTCGGGCGGCTCCGGCGGTTCTGGCGGGTCCGGGTCCGGGTCCGGTGGGTCCGGCAGTGGCGGTTCGTCCGGGACCGGGACGACGGGCGGTGTCATTCCGCCCGCGCCGAACTCGTCGTTCGATCCGCGGAACCCGCAGGTGGCGCTGCCGCCGATCACGAGCCCGAACGCGCCGAACCCGTCGGTGGCGCCCGGGCAGATCTCGTCGCCGCAGAGCCGCCTGCAGGGGAACAAGGCGCCCGTCGCGCAGGACCTCACGTTCGAGCGGATGGCGAGCACGCAGATCGCGTGGCTGGCCGCGCTGATGGTGGCGTTCTCGCTGCTGCTGACGCAGGCGCGGCTGGGCCGCAAGCGCCTGTCGGCCGGGGCCGCGAAGCGGGCGAAGGGCACGCACCGGCGTCCCCGCCACGGCTCGTTCGGCAAGTGATCAGCGTTCGGCAAGTGATCAGCGGGTGAGGCCGTAGCAGGCGATCGCGGCGGCGGCCACGACGTTCAGCGAGTCGACGCCGCGCGCGAGGGCGTGCTCGCTCATCGGGATGCGGACGCGGTGGTCGGCCTCGTTCAGCCAGCGGGACGACAGCCCGTCCCCTTCGGAACCCAGCAGCAGCGCCCGGCGGCCGGTGGCCGTCCGTAGGTCGTCGATCGGGACGGCGTCGGGCGCGGGCGTCAGGGCCAGAAGCTGGAAGCCGTGTCCGCGCAGCGTCGAAAGGCCGTTGTGCCAGTCGGTCATGCGGGCGTAAGGCAGCGCGAACACCGCGCCCATGGAGACCTTGACCGAACGTCGGTAAAGCGGGTCGGCACAGCGCGGCGCCAGGACGGCGGCGTCGACGCCGAGGGCGGCCGCGCACCGGAAGATGGCCCCGATGTTGGTGTGGTCGACGATGTCCTCGCAGACGATGACGCGGCGTGCGCCGGTGAGGACGGCGTCCACGGTGGGCAGCGGGAGCCGTTCCAGCGACGCCAGGGCGCCGCGGTGGACCTGGAAGCCGGCGACCGACTCCATGGTCGCGTCGTCGGCGACGTAGACGGGGGCGTCCAGGCCGTCGAGGACGTCGGCGAGCGGCTCGAACCAGCGGCGGGCCATCAGCAGGGAGCGGACGGGGTGGCCCGCGGCGACCGCTCGGCGGATCACCTTCTCGCCTTCGGCGACGAACAGGCCGTGCTCGGCCTCCAGGCTCTTGCGGAGGTTCACGTCGCGGAGCCGCACGTAGTCGGCGAGGCGCGGGTCCGCGGGGTCGGAGACGGGAACCAGGCTGGCCATCCCCCAAGTCTCCCGCAGAGCGTCAGGGGGCGTGGACGCGGCGTCGACCGCGCCATGGGCGGCGTCCGGCGCGTCCATTTCCGCGGACCGTCCGACTTCGGCGGTCAAGAACGTTATTCGGTCGCCGGGAACGGTCTCCGTCTTCTGTCAGAAGCGGTAAGGCGATGACCTTGACATTCACCGTTCCGGGGCGGGCACTGGGGACGGCACAACGGCGTCGGCCCATCGGAGAAGTGCGGTATGCGGCGAATGCACTGCGTAATCGAACGCCTTTGTGCGGGCCGGGGCTTCGTGAGCCGGGACGGACGAGCAGCCTCAAGGCATCCGATGCCGGATGCCGGATGGCGGAAGCCGGGGCTGGCCGGAGCACCGCCACAGGTTCATCGACGCACGCACGCCGACCCCCGGAGTGAAATACGCCACGCGGTGGAGCGAGGGGCGCGGGTCCCGTTCGAGTCGCGAAGGCGCTCCGTCGAGGTGACCGTCCGGCGCCGGACGCACAGGAGCCGCGCGACACGACGGGGGACGGCGCGAGGCCGGATCTGGCCGGACGGCAGGGGCCCACGCGCCGCGCGGACGGCGGATCCTGAGTCGAGCGTGGCGCTGCGCTCGCAGGGTGTGACGGCCCTGAGCGGTTCCCACATCGGTGAGACATACGCTCATGACCTGCGTCATTATCACTTTTGAGTTCTTTGTAACCTCTAGTTCGTACTACTACAGTGCCGTGGAACATCGGTGGGTTTCTGGTGAATCGAGGGCAGGGCATGAGCGGACGTCATCGCAATGACTTCCCCGAGGGAGCGAGCGAGGGCGGGTACGACCCGTCCACGCCCGTCTTCGGCCCGGCCAACGACGGGTCCTCCGACTGGTTCGGGACGCGGGACAGCCAAGGCCAGCCGGTCGCCCAGCCGCCCGCGGGCCCGCAGGGAACCCCGCCAGGAGCCCCGCCAGGAACTCCGTCCGGTCCGCCGCCCGGAACGCCAGCGTCGTCGGGCGAGACGCCGGAGTGGTTCACGCCACGGCAGTCGCGCGAGGAGCCCGTGTACGGGTCCGGCGGATACGGGACCGGAGGCGGCGGCGGTTACGGGTTCGACGAGACCGTCGCCGAGAGCCGGCAGGGCCCGCCGCCCGAGGGCTCCTCCCCGCTCGCCGGGACCGGATACAGCGACTACGACTCCATCCGCAGCTCCGACGGCGGGCAGGCGGGGTTCTTCGGCGCCGCGTCCGGCGGAGCGGGTGACTCCGGCGGTTACGGCGGCGGTCCGGGCGGGCCCGGCGGTGGCGGCGGGCCCGGCGGTGGCGGCGGTTACGGCGGCGGGTCCGGTGACTACGGCGGGTCCGGCGACTATGGCGGGTCGGGGGGCTACGGCGGCGGATCGGGCGGCTACGACTCCGGGCGGCGCAAGCGCAAGCGGAGCGCGACCGCGCTGATCGGGCCGATGGCGGGTGCCGTCGGTCTGGCGCTGCTGCTGGGCGTCGGCGTGTACGCGTTCGCCGAGAGCGGCGGCGGCTGCTCGGGCGACGACGCGATGAACCTGACGGTCGCGGCGGCGCCCGACATCGCGCCGGTCGTGGAGAAGGCCGCCGGACGCTTCAACGACTCCAAGCAGAAGGCCGGCGGCAAGTGCGTCAAGGCCACCGTGAAGAAGACCGAGCCGGCGACGGTGTCGACGCTGCTGTCCGGGCAGGGCGTGGCGAACCCGTCCAACGAGCGTCCGGACGTGTGGATCCCCGACTCGTCGCTGTGGCTGTCGCTGGCGCAGGCGGGCGGCGGCGCGGGCGGCGGTAAGGGCGGTGCCGTGTCGTCCAAGACGTCCGTGGCGACGAGCCCGATCGTCGTCGGGCTGCCGCAGTCGCTCGCGCAGCAGCTCAAGCAGCAGGGCATCACCGCGAGCCCGTCCTGGGACAACCTGCTCAAGGCGGCGGGCGGCGTCGCGGGCGGCGCGGTGACCAAGAACCAGATGATCCCGGCGGGCTCGGTGCGGCTGGTCGTGCCCGACCCGATGCGGAACGCGGCGGGCATGGGCTCGCTGATGATCACCAGCACACTGCTGGCCAACGACCCGAACCGGGACTCGATCTTCACCGGCATCGTCCGCACCGTCAGGGAGAGCATCGTCCCGACCGTGCCCGCGGAGTTCAAGCACTTCCGCAAGGGCCGCACCGGCAAGCAGCCGATCTCGCTGTCGTCCGAGCAGGCGCTGTGGAAGCACAACCAGGCCGGGCCGGAGGAGCCCGCGGTCGCGCTGTACCCGCTCGAAGGCACGCTGTCGATGGACTACCCGTTCACCGTCACCAGCGAGGACGACGGCAGGCGCGAGGGCGCCCGCCTGCTGGAGAAGGCGATGAGCACCGAGGCGACGCGCAGCGACGTCCACGCGCTGGGGTTCCGCACGCCGGACGGCAAGGCGCCGAACGGCTTCGACGCCAAGGCCGGCGTCAGCCCGGCCAGGCCGCGCCAGCTGCCCGCCCCGAAGAGCGCCGACGTCGCGAAGATCATGCAGGCGTGGTCGAAGCTGACGCTCGGGCTGCGCATGCTCACGCTGATCGACGTGTCCGGCTCGATGGCCGAGCAGGTCGGGCCCAACGTCAACCGGCTGCAGGCCATCGCGCAGGTGTCGCAGGGCGGGCTGAGCATGATGTCGGACGACACCGAACTCGGCCAGTGGCTGTTCTCGACGAAGATGAACGGCGACAGCCCGTACCGGGAGATGATCTCGATCGGCCCGCTCAACGAGCGGATCGGGTCGAACACGCGGCGCGGGCTCTTCCTGTCCACGCTCCAGCAGATGAAGCCGAAGCCGGACGGCGACACCGGCCTCTTCCGGACGATGCTCGCCGCCTACCAGGCGATGAACAAGTCGTACAAACCGGAGTTCGGCAACTCCATCCTGCTGCTGACGGACGGGAAGAACGACGACCCGGGCGGCCCCTCGCTGCAGCAGACCCTGAAGCAGCTCAAGGAAATGCAGGACCCGAACAAGCCGATCCAGGTCAACATGATCGGATTCGGCAAGGGCGTGGACCGGAACGAGCTGGAGCAGATCGCCCAGGCGACGGACGGCAGCGTCCAGATCGCGATGACGCCGCAGGAGATCAAGAAGATCTTTCTGCAGATGCTGTCCCGCCGCATTCAATGACCCCCATCCGGTGATCATCTGATTGCGCCAGGTAGTTCCGGATTTTTCCCTCGATCCGTGTCAACCGGGCGCGGGCGTCGATCGTCAATTTAGGTGGAGGCCCGACGGGGAGCGGGGCCGTCGGGCCTCCGACCCGCTTTCCCCTCTGGCCCGAGTCCAGGGAGAGTGAGCCGCCCTCATTCCGGGCGGCCGGCGGGGGCGGCACCCCCGGCCACCGGTTGAGACGGCTCCCAGGCCGCCGGCCGGAAGACCGACCGGGAGAGCGCGTTCGCCCCCAGCGGATCTTCAAACCCGTCCCTGATGATGCGGACGAGGATTCTGACTCAGCCCCGGGAGGACCTTGTGTCCGGATGGCCCACTCTCGACCGCGCCGACGACGAGCGCCTGGCGCGGTCGCTGGCCGCAGGCGATCCAAGCGCCCTCATCCAGGTCATGGATCGTTACGCGGCACGCCTGTACGACTACTGTCACGCTCTGCTGCGCGACCAGGAACAGGCGGCCGGCGCGCTGCACGACGCCCTCATCGCCGCCTACGCGCACGTTCCCCTCCTCCGCGAGCCGGACCGGTTCCGCGGCTGGCTGTACGCGCTCGTCCGCAACGAGTGCATGCGGCGGCTCGGCGACCCGAACCGTCCCGCCGAGCGCCACGAGGCGCCCGAGGTCGAAGAGGGCTTCCTGGACGACGTCGAGCTGGCGCAGCGGCAGGACGCCCGCCAGTTCGTCCACGGCGCCCTGTCCGGGCTGCGCGGACGCGAACGCGAGGCGCTCGACCTCATGCTCCGGCACGGCCTGGACGTCGTGGAGATCGGCGGCGCCCTCGGCATCGACGCGGAGGCCGCCACGGACCTGACCGGCGAGGCCCGTGTCCGCCTTGAGGACGCCCTCGCCGCCGCGGCCATCGCGCGCGACGGACGCGACTGCCCCAGCGTCGCCGCGCTCGCCGACGACGGCGGATGGCCGCTGCCGCCGCCGACCGTCCGCAAGCTCGTCCACCACATCGACACGTGCCCGGCGTGCATCGCGCGGCGCGACCGCACGATATCGGCGGCGCGGTTCCTGCAGGTGCTGCCCGTCGCGATGATGCCGACCGACCTGCGCGGCCTGGTCATGGCCACCGCCACGGACCCGGCGCTCGCCCCCGACCTCGCCGCGATCGCGCACCGGGCCGAACCGTTCGACGCCTGGGGCTGGCCCGTCAGCATCGACCGCGCGGCCCCGCCCCCTGCGTCGAAACGGAACGGCCCGCGCGCGCTCTGGCCGGTGCTCGCCGCCGTCACCGCCGTGGTGGTGATCGTGGTGGGCGCCTACTTCGTCATGTCCGACTCACCCGGCAAAGGGACGAGCGCACAGGGCTCACCGCCCGGACCGTCGGCGTCCGCCCCCGATTCGAGCCTGCCGTCCGAATCCGAGGAACCGTCAGAGTCCCCGACGCCCACCGAAAGCGAAACCCCCACTCCCACCCCCACCAGCGCCACTCCCACGCCGACCCGCACACGCCGCACACCCACGCCCACGCCCACCCGCACGAGGCCCAGGACCGGACGGCTCACGGTGGGCGGCGCCCAGTGCGGCGTCCTCGGCCCTGGCGACAGCTGCACGATCCCGGTCAGCGCGTCCGGCGGGACGGTCAGATGGTCGGCGTCCGCAGGATCTCCGCTCACCGGTGGCGGCGGCGGCACGCTCCCGAACGGCCGGTCGAGCAGCGCGACGGTCAGCCTCTCCTGCGAAGGGCGCGAGGCCGGCTCGGGCTCCGCGGCCGTGTCCTTCTCCCCCGGCGGCCAGTCCCGGTCCGTCTCCTGGCAGTGCCCGGGCGACGGGGGCGGCGACCGGAGTGGCGGCTGAGGCCGCTGAGCTAAACGTGACCTAGATCACATTTTGTGGCCGGAGGGGCCTGCTCACTAGGCGAGACGGCCACGGCGTGTACCGCTTCGGTCACTGATATCCGCTCATAGTGGAGAAATCTCAGCAACTTGGTGGCAAGATCAGGCAACCAAGAGTGGGCCGACGGGGTGTCGGCGCTCACGGGGGCTCGATCAAGAACACACCGAATTCGACTGGGAGGGTTCCCTGTGGCCGGTGAGCCAGGGCCCGGGCGGGACGACGACCTCAGGCTCGCGAACTCGCTGCGAGCCGGGGACGTCATCGCGCTGACCGAGGTCTACGACACCTACGCGCCGTTCCTCTACGACTACTGCCATGGGCTGCTCCGCGACCGTGTCGAGGCGGCCGGCGCGCTGCGCAACGTCGTCATCGCCGCCCGCGAGCACATCGACCGGCTCACCGAGCCGGACCGGCTGCGCGGCTGGCTGTACGCGATCGCCCGCAAGGAGTGCATGCGCCGCCGCGACAGCCCGAACCGGCACACCGGGCAGGAGGCGCCGGAGGCCGACGACGACCTGACGGACGATCAGCTCGCCAGGCGCGAGGAGCGCCGCCTGCTCGCGCACAGCGCGCTCGCCGCGCTCAACGGGCGGCAGCGCGAGGCGATCGACCTGTCGGTCCGGCACGAGCTGGACGAGGTCGACCTGTCCGGCATCTTCGGCATGCCGCTGGAGGAGACGCTCGCGCTCGTGGAGAAGGCCCGCGAGGACCTCGCCGCCGCGCTGCACGCGTCCCTCATCGCGCAGAACCACTGGAAGGACTGCCCGAGCGTCGCTGCGCTGACCGAGTCGTGGCCGCTGTCCCCGCAGACGTCCGCCGCGCTCGTCCGGCATGTGGAGAACTGCCCGGTGTGCGGGGAGCGGGAGACCCCGCCGCTGCCGCCGGACCGGCTGCTGTCCGTCCTGCCGATCGCGGCGATCCCCGCCGAGCTGCGGCTGGACGTGCTGACCGCCGCGACCGCCGAGGACCGCGCCGGAAACCGCCGCGCCATCGCCGCGTGGACGGAGCCGTTCGACGAGTACGGCTGGCCGCTCCCCTACGAGCCGTCGCCCGCCCGCGCCCGCGACCGCGCTCCACGCCGCCGCGCGCCCTTGATCGCGGCGGTCGCCGTGGCGATCGGCGCCGTCGTGCTGTTCGTCGGCGCGATGTCGTGGCTCGGCGGCGGCGACGGGTCGAACGCGGCGTCGAACGACCCGGTGCCGGGCGGCGGATCGAGTTCGGGCGGCGACCCGTCGTCGTCCGGCCCGGCCCCGACGGACACGTCGGCGTCTCCGACCGAGTCGACGTCGCCGTCGAAGTCCCCGTCCAAGACGCCGTCGAAGACCCCGACGACCAAGTCGCCTCCTCCCCCGGACACCGACGACCCCAAGCCCCCGAAGCCGGGAAGCCTCCGGGTGTCGGGGTGCGAGATGGGCAGAGGCGACTCCTGCGTGATCACGATCACCGCCGTCGGCGGGCCGGTGAACTGGCGCGTGACCGGCACGTCCGGGCCCATCCGGGCGGGCGGCGCCGGGCACCTCAACGCGGGTCAGAGCGGCGGCATCCGGGTGTCGCGCGACGAGCCGACCATCTGCCTCGGCGGCCAGAGCGGGTCCGTCACGGTCTCGCCCGGCGGTTCCGCGTCGGCGTCCTACTTCTGCTGACGCCGGACCCGTCGCCGGACGCCGAACCCCGGAGCCGTCAGAGGGTGCCGGTGTCGAGGGTGCGGTGCGCGCGGCGGAGCAGGAGCGGGACGCCGTCGCCGATCTGGTCGAAGCCCTCGCCGACCGTCGCCTTCTGCAGGTAGCGGGCGTGGATGCCCGCCAGGATGACGGCGAGCTTGAAGCACGCGAACGCGACGTAGAAGTCGAGGTCGCCGAGGTCGGACCCGGTCAGCTCCGCGTACCGGTCGGTGA
Organism: Actinomadura sp. 9N215; assembly: GCF_044326345.1. NCBI lineage: Bacteria > Bacillati > Actinomycetota > Actinomycetes > Streptosporangiales > Thermomonosporaceae > Actinomadura > Actinomadura sp. 9N215. Next base: position 357,814 of record NZ_JBIRBA010000004.1, read on the forward strand.
ACTCCCGGCGGGTGAAGAAGCCGGGCGCCGAGGTGATCGTGGCGCCGACGGGGAGCCGCTCGGCGTCGCCCGGCTCCGCCCAGTAGACGAGCGTCAGCCCGAGGTCGGACAGCGGGTCGCCGAGCGTCGACATCTCCCAGTCGACCACGGCGGCGATCTCGGGACGCGGTTCCAGCCGGGCGAGGACGTTGTCGAGCCGGAAGTCCCCATGGACGAGCCGCGCCCGTCCCTCCTGCGAGGACGACCCCCCGGGACGGCCCGGGGCGTCCGCGGGCGTCCGCTCGGCCAGCCGCTCGACGAGCCGGTCGTATTCGGGCAGGTCGCGGACGTGGCCGGCGGCGCGGATGGCCTCCTGCGAGCCGTCCCACTGCCTTCTCCAGCGGTCGAGCTGGCGCCGCATGTAGCCGCTCGGCCGGCCGAAGTCGTCCAGGCCGGCGGCCGTCACGTCGACGGTGTGGATCGCCGCGAGGGCCTCCGCGAGCGCCTCGCTGAGGCCGCGGGCCTGGTCCGGGGTGAGGTCGGCGGCGTCCTCGCGGGTGCGCAGGACGCGGCCCTCGACGTGGTCCATGAGGTAGAAGCGGGCGCCGATGACGTCCTCGTCGGCGCAGAACGCCAGCGTCCGCGGCACGGGCACCGCCGTCGCGTCGCCGAGCGCGGTCAGCACCCGGTGTTCGCGTCCCATGTCGTGGGCCGTCGGCTGGACGTGCCCCAGCGGCGGCCTGCGCAGCACGACGCGGCCGCCGCCGTCCAGAGTGATCGCGTAGGTGAGGTTGGAGCGCCCGCCCGCGATCAGGTCGATCGCGCGGATGCGTCCCGATCCGGGCAGCTCACGGGCCAGCCAGTCCGCGAGCCGCGGGACGTCGATCCCGGGGACCCCGGACGGGGGCTCCGCGGGCGGCTCTGCGTCAACGGTCATGACTTCCTATTAGAACGCTGCTCGGTGCGGGATGCGAACCGGGGCCCGCCCCCTGCGGTCCGTAACCTTCCGGCCACTTCCGGCCGACTTGCAGGAAGGCTTCACCTGGCCTCCAGAGTTCGCTCTGACCTGCGGAAACGTGGCGGCGGCCACTATCGGCCGGGCGATTTGCAGAGAGTCTCAAAGGAAAAAAGGGACGCCAGGTGGATTCGGCGGACACGCGGGGTACGCATCTGCGACGACACCCGAGCAGAGTGGTCTCTACCCGGCGCGGAGGTCAATAGCCGTCATATCCGGCCCATGGCGGCGGGCTGGACTACCGAAGTCCCGCCGGGCGCACGCACAGGACTAGACCATTCGGGGCTAGACCGCCCGATTGGGGGGACGCACCGTGGCAGACGCATGGCTGCCGGGAGCCGGCCGCATGCCGGCGCGACAGGACGGCGGAGCTTTGCGAGGAGGTGCTCCCCGGGTCGTGTGGTGCGCCGGCGACCATGATCCGCGCACGGTGTCCGCCCGCTCGGTGGCCGCCGACCTGATCAAGGAGGATCGCCCGGCGCACCTGGTCTGGCATCCCGGCACCGGCGAGATCGTCCAGCTCCTGCCCGCCACCCGCGCCGCCCGGCTGCTCGGCGGGCGCGTCGGCCGCGAGGGGCGCGTCTGCCTGCAGATCATGGTGGTCGGCCAGTCCCGGGCCCCGTTCACCGGGGCGCTGCTCACCGGCCTCGACGCGATCGTCCAGTGGCTGGACGCGTGGGGCGTCGCGCGTCGCTGGCCCGCCGGACCCCCGCTGCCGTCGCCGCAGTCCTACCACGCGCACCGCAGCCGCAAGGACTGGGCCCGCGGCGGGCACTACGGGGCGTCGCAGGTCCCGCTCGTGGACCGGCCCGACCCGGGCGGCATCGACATCCGCCGCGTCACCGGACCCGACACCCCGGTCGCGCCCATCCCGAAGCCCCGCGCGCCCCTGCCGGACGCCGCGCCCGCCCCGCGCCTCATGCCGCGGAGCCCGCGCACGTCCGAGCCCGTCCGCCCGCCGCAGAACGACCCGCAGCCCCCCGGACGGTTGCCCCCTGCCGCCGAACCCGTACCGGTCGCCCAGTCGGCCATGTCCAACTGACCGCCCGGCCGCCCTGCCCGCAGCACCCGGCGCCTCCCTTCGCGCCTCAGACCTCCCCTGCCTCCCCCGTTCCCACCAGCTCGTGGACGACCTCGCAGCCCTTGCGGAGCTCGGCCGTGCCCGCCGCCGACCCGTAGCCGATGACCAGGCCGGACGCCCGCCGCGGACCCGTGTGGTGATGTTCCAGCGTCTCCACGAGGACGCCCCGCTCCGCCGCCGCGCGGACGACCCGTCCCGCGAGCGCGGCCGGGACGTCCACCACGAGGTGCAGCCCGGCCGTGTCGCCGCGCAGGGGCAGCCCGTCCAGCGTCTCGACGACCACGTCCCGCCGCCGCGCGTACTCCCCGCGCATCCGGCGGACGTGCCGGTCCAGGTCGCCGCGTTCGAGCAGGAGGCGGAGCGCGTCCTGCGGGACGACGGCCGTCCGGTCGTTCAGCTCCTCGCGGCGCAGCGCGACGTCCGCGACCAGGTCGGGACGGCCCACCAGCCACCCGACCCCCATGTCCGCGGTGAGGATCTTGGCGGTCGTGCCGAGGTAGACGACCACGTCCGGGTCGAGCCCGTAGAGCGCGGGCAGCGGCGCGACGTCGTACCGGAACTCGCCGTCGTAGTCGTCCTCGGCGACGAGCGCGCCCGTGCGCCTCGCCCACGCGAGCAGGGCCTGGCGGCGCGGGACGGGCAGGACGCCGCCCATCGGGAACTGGTGCGACGGCGTCGTGTAGACGAGGCGCAGATCGTCCGGGAGGCCGTCGACGACGAGGCCGTGCCCGTCGACCGGGCACGGCACCAGCTCGGCGCCGCGTCCCGCCAGGACCGCCCGCGCCCGCCGGTAGCCGGGCTCCTCCACCCCGACCCGGTCCCCCGGACGCAGGACGGTCGCCGCCAGCAGATCCAGCCCGTTCGTCGCGCCCCGCGTGACGAGGAGCCCGTCCACGGGACACCGCACGCCGCGGCTGCGCCTGATGTAGTCCGCCAGCGCGATGCGCAGCCCCGGCAGGCCGTGCGGGTCCTGGCGCTGCTGCGGCGGCATGCCGGACGCGAGCCGCCAAGCACGCCGCCACGCGGGAGTGTCGAGCGCTCCGACCCATGCGAGCCCTGGCCGCAGATCGATCTCGTGCGGGGCCGCCGTCCGGCGCACCGTCCTCGTCTTCGTCGGCGGCGGCCTCTCACCACGCGGAGCGGCTACGCCGTCGGTCACGTACGTCCCCGACCCGTGCCGCCCTTCAAGCCAGCCCTCCGCGTACAGCTGCTCGTACGCCTCCGTCACCACCGTCCGGCTCACCCCGAGCAGCCCGGCCAGCGCCCTGCTAGCGGGAAGCCGCTCGCCCGCCGCCAGCCGCCCCTCCCCCATCGCCGCGCGCAACTGGCCGACGAGCTGGGCGCTCATCGGCTCGTCCCCGTCCCGGTCGACGGCGAGGGGCAGGTCGATCGACAAAGTGGTCTCCCGCTATCGGCACTAAGTGGCCCTACCGACCAGGCCACTCTCTTCCTAGACTAAACGGACATGACCGCACTCTCATCGACCGCCCGCACCCGGCTCGGCAGGCTGCCGGAGCGCGCCGCCGACGACCGCTCCGTCCTCCACCGCATCCTGGACGACGGCATGATCTGCCACCTCGGCGTCATCGTGGACGGCTCGCCGCGCGTCATCCCCACCGCCTACGGCCGCCTGGACGACACCCTCTACCTCCACGGCTCCACCGGGGCGAGCAGCCTCAGGGCCGGGCCGTCCCAGGAGGTGTGCGTCACCGTCACCCACGTCGACGGACTCGTCCTCGCCCGGTCCCTTTTCCACCACTCCATCAACTACCGAAGCGCCGTCGTCTACGGCACGCCCCGAATCGTCACCGACCCGGACGAGAAACTGACCGGCCTTCGCGTCGTCACCGAGAACCTGACACCCGGCCAATGGGACGTGGCTCGCGGGCCCACTCGCAAGGAAATGGCCGCCGTCTCCGTACTGGCCCTATCCCTGGACGAAGCGTCCGTCAAAATCCGCCAGGGCGGCCCGAGCGACGACGACGAGGACTACGCGCTGGACATATGGGCGGGCGTCCTCCCCGTCCACCAGACGTTCGGTACGCCCTCACCCGACCCCGCCCTGCGTCCCGGCATCCCCGTCCCCGGCCACATCGCCCGCCGCGTGACCAGTTAACTCGTTCCAACTCGGTAGCCCGCACGGTCGTTCATGGCCGTAAGGTGAACCCATGAACGAGCGGCTTTGCTGGATCGATTGCGAAATGACGGGACTCGACCTGCGCAACGACGCACTCATCGAGATAGCCGCACTGGTCACCGACAGCGAGCTCAACCTCCTGGACGAGGGCGTCGACGTGGTGATCAAGCCCCCGCCCGAGGCGATCGCCCAGATGACGCAGGTCGTCCGGGACATGCACACCGCGTCCGGGCTGCTCGAAGCCCTGCCGTCCGGCGTCACCCTCGCCGAGGCCGAGGACATCGTCCTCAAGTACGTCAGGGGCCACGTCAAAGAGGCCAACAAGGCGCCCCTCTGCGGCAACTCCATCGCCACCGACCGCTCGTTCCTCGCCCGCGACATGCCCGCCCTCGACGGCCACCTCCACTACCGCATGGTGGACGTGTCGTCCATCAAGGAGCTCGCCCGCCGCTGGTACCCGCGCGTCTACTTCGCCAGCCCAGAGAAGAAGGGCGGCCACCGGGCCCTCGCCGACATCACCGAGAGCATCCAGGAACTGCGCTACTACCGCGCCGCCGTCTTCGTCCCGCAGCCGGGCCCCGACTCCGAGACGGCCCGCGCCGTCGCCGCCAGGGTCGCCTCAGGCTGACCCACTCGCCCGGAGCCGCTACACTACTGGGAGCCGGGATCGATCCCGGCCACGGTGGGTGTAGCTCAGCTGGCAGAGCACTTGGTTGTGGTCCAAGATGTCGGGGGTTCAAGTCCCCTCACTCACCCCAAGGTCAAGTTCCTTTGCGGGGCTTGGCGCGGAGAGCGAAGATGCTGTTCCCCAGGGAGCCCCTGAACGGGGTTCCGGGTGTCAAGCGCGCCAGGTCGCCTCGTCGAAGGTGATGCCCAGCTCGTTCAGCCGATCGGCCATGCGTTCCATCTCGCCGTCACGCGGCACGCCGACGAACCAGACGCGGTTCCCGTTCTGGACCACCTGCATGCGCGGGGCGTCAGGCGGCGGGGCGGCGTAGCGTTCCTCGCCGAGCGGCGTGAGCGGCACCAGGCGCTGGTTGGCCGACCCCAGCCACGGCCGGTCGGTCGGACGCCGCGCCAGGTACGGGCCCGCGATCACCGCGTCGCACAGTTCCAGGACGCGGCGCGCCGCCGCGTCCCGGCGCAGCCGGCTCATCGGATACCCGGAGTAGACGAGAACGTCGATCGGCGGTCCGGCGCGCCGCGCGCGGATCCCGCGAAGCAGTTCGGCCAGCGCCTCCGGCTGCTGGAACGGCTCGCCGCCTGAGACGGTGACGCCGGTCATGCCGTCGCGCACCGAGGCGAGCCATTCCAGCACCTCGGCGACCTCGACGGGAGAGGCGGAACCGCCGTCCCAGGTGTCCCTGGCCACGCAGCCGTCGCAGCCGATCGTGCAGCCCTGGACCCAGATGCCGGCGCGGCGGCCGGGGCCGAGCGTCGTGACCGGGTAATGGACCCGGTTGAGCAGGAGACCCGTCATCCAGGCAGCTCCCGCTCCCGCGCCTTGGGACGGTTCCGGGGCCGCGCGGCCTGCGGCTTCGCGACGGGAACCCGCTCCCGTTCCCCGGGCCGCAGCTCCATCCGCGTGTCGACGTCGACGCCGCCGGCGGCCAGGCGCTCACGCACCTCCTCGAACGTGTCGCACCAGGCCTGCTCACGTTCGACGTCGACGCGCTGGGCGTCCTGTCCCTCCCGTTGCTCGGTGCGGAACACCATGGAGCGCAGTTCGCCGTCGTCGACCACGAGCGCGACGGCGTGTTCGGGCCAGTCGTCGCGAGACAGCTCCAGGCGTCCGTTTCCGCCGGTCAGGGTCTCCACGTCCGCGGAGACCTCGAAGCCGAGGTCGGCCGCGGCGGCCTGCACGGCCTGGCGGAGATAGTCCTGTTCGGCGGCGGCCTGGATCCGCGCGCACCGGCTCGCGGCCCGTTCCCGCAGCGCCGGGTCGAGTTCGCGGCGCCGCGCCACGACCTCGCCGAGCGCCTGCCGGAGCGCCGCGTCCTCCTGATCGTCGGCGGCCGCGAGGGCCTGCAGCATGATCGCCGCGTCGGCCGCGTCCGCCCGCCGGACGCCGGCGTGCTCGTTCGCCGCGTCGACCCGCTGCCGCAGATCGGCCAGGCGGGTGCGCGCCTCGCCGAGGTCGCGGACCAGGGCCTTCCCGGCCGCCCGCTGGACGGCGGCCAGATCCTCCGCGTCGACGTCGACGGCGAGACGCGCCACGATCCGGGCGACGTCGGCCGCCTGCGACTCCGGATCGGCCGCACGCGCGGCCGCCGTCCGGGCGGCGGACTTGGACGCGGCGCGCAGCGCCTCGACGACCCTGTCGGCGGAGAAGACCTCGGGTCGCGGCTCACCGGGCCTGGCGACCTGCCAGGCCTCGGTCATGCGCCGCTCGATCTCGGTCGCGGCGGCCCGGCCCAGCCAGTGCTCGATCTCCGCGATCGCCGCGTCCGCGTCCGCGCACCAGGAGGTGAGGTCCTCGACCTGGCCGGCCAGCGCCATCGGGTCGGGAAGCGGACGCGGAGCGGCCAGCCCGGTGTCGGCCGTCACGGCGGCGCAGTCGGCCGCCAGAACCGCGATGCGCGCGTTGCGGTCGAGAACGCGCAGCGCCGCGCTCTCCCATTCGGACGCGCATTCCCGCTCCCGCAGCCAGGCCGCGTGACGGGCCTCCATGTGCGCGCCGAGCGACGCCATCGCGCCGCCCGCGGCCACGGTCACGGCACCGGCGGCCCTGGCCGCCAGCACGGTTCCGCCCGCGGCCAGGACGGCGGCGCCGCCGAGCACCACCGCTACCTCGTAGACACCGGCGGCGCTCATCGTCCCTCCAGCGCTTCGCGCGTCTCGCCCTCGTGCCAGCGAGTCCAGGCCGACCAGCGCGAATACGTCCAGACGCCGTAGACCGCCGCGACGACCAGCGGCACGATCGGCGGGAACACGTAGGTGAAGACGCTGAGCGCGACGATCGCCAGGGCGATGATCAGGCAGCCGCCGCAGCCTCCCGCGTCCCTGACGCGCTCGCCGGCGCGCCCGCCGAGAACGCCGACCTTCTGCAGGAGCGAATACTGCGGGTGATACATCGTTCCCATCTGGACCGCCAAGGCGATCTCCACGCCGACCTGGCCCAGCAGCACCGGGACGGCGACCACCAAGGCGATATCGGTCTTACCGGAGAACGAGGACAGGAAGAAGAAACCGAACCAGACCACGGTCATCAGACCGGCGCCGGCGACGGCCAGCGCGACCGCTGCCCCGCGTCCGGCGAGGCGCTGTGCCTCCCGTTGCTGCCAGCGCATCATGCGTTCGTCCTGCTGCCGCTGCCGCGCGGTGACCTCCCGGTGGATCCGCTGGGCCTCCTCCGCCGCGACGGGCAGCGCCTGGCGTACGACCAGGGAGCCGACCGCGTCGTCGCCGGCGTCCCGCCACACCGCGTCGAACCAGGGGACGGGGACGGGCAGCGATCGCAGGCCCGCCATGACCTGCTCCGCCAGCCGGGCCGCCGCCCGTTCGGCGTCGATCGCGATCAGCAGCAGCTCCGCCGCGGCGGCCGGGGTTCGCCGCGGCGCCCGCGGCAGATTCGGGGAGTGTCCGCTGACCCGCGCGGTGACCTGCTCCCAGCGGTCGGTGACGGCACGCAGCCTGGCGTCCACCGCGCCGAGCTCCGCGCCGCCCGGGCACTCCGCCAGCGTCGCGAGGACGCGATGCTCGGCCAGCTCGCTCACCACGGGTCCCGCTCTGCGGTGCCCCTCGGCGCCGGGGTCCAGGACGGCGGCGGCCAGCGCCCGCAGGCTGTCGACGGAAATGGCGATTCCGGCGTACACCGGCGGCAATTCCGGGTTCAGCCAGCGCAACAGCCTGAGCAATCGGACGCCGGCGGGAAGCGGGCCGTCCAGCTGGTCCAGAATGTCGTCGCGCTCTTCGACATCGTGGAGCCGAGGGTCGTCGAACTGCCGGAGCCAGGTCTTCAGCGTCCTGCGCGCCTCGCCGTCGCGGAGGAAATAGCGCTGGGCCGCCTCGTCCCAGTGCTCCGCCATTGCTGAGGCCAGCGCGACCCCGTCGGTGTAGAGCCGGTCGCCGAACAGGAAAGGCTTGACGTCCGCCTCGGCGAGCGGCGGCAGGGCGCTGTCGTGAACCGCGGGAGAACCTCCGGAGAGCCATTCCGCCACCTCCGGCCCGCCCCACCGGTCCTCCGGGTCGCGGACGAGCAGCCCGCGGCAGAGCAGCCGCAGGCGCTCGTCCTCGACCCCGGACACGTCGATCGGACGGGAGGCCAGGTGCAGCATCACCGCCTCGGGGACCAGGTCGGGAAAGGGCGGCTCGCCGAGCGCGAGCTCGCGCACGATCATGCCGAGCGACCACCAGTCGCGCATGACCGAGACGAATCCCGCGAAGGTCTCCGGCGCCGAATAGGCGAGCGTGTGGCCGGCCGAGGAGAACATCGCGGTCTGTTCGACATAACGGCTCAGTCCGAAGTCTGCTAGGGCCAACCGGAACGGCTCGCGAGAGCGGAGCAGGATGTTCTCCGGCTTGAGGTCGCGGTGAATGATCCGGCATTCGTGCAGGACGGTCAGCCCGCCGGCGACCTGCCTGACGACTTCGACGATCTCCTCCGGTGAGATGCCGTTCCGGGCGGTTCCGGAATCGTCGCCGGACCCGTCGTTGAAGTCGCCGGACCCGTCGTTGAAGTCGGCGGGCCCGTCGTTGAAATCGTTGATGAAATCGCGCAGAGTCCCGTGGGCCAGGTACTCCATGAGTTCGAATGCGCGTCCGGCGGCCTGCCCGGTCTCGCGCAGGCCCACGATGTGCGGCGAGCGCACACCGCGCAGCGTCTCCCACATCTCCCGGTTCGGGGTGATCCCTCGCCGGTAGAGCTTGAGGACCAGTTCCTCCCCCGCCCGGTCACGCACCCGCAGCATGTCGGCCTCGGCTCCGGACGCGTCCAGCTCGGTCACGACGTCGAAACGCGCGGCGAACTCGGGCGGCAGCGCTATCAGCGATTCCTCGCCGGCGACCACGACGTCCTCTCGCCGCGTGGCGCCTGCCGGCCCCTTGTCCATCGATACGGTCCCGGTGTCCGGGTCGAGCGACGTGGCGTGCGGCTCCCGTCGCGTTCGCCCAGAGCCGTCGGAATCCTGCATCTTCGCGCCCCCGCAAGGTACCTCTGGGACCGACCCTTAAATGCTAACCATCCGCCGCCCCCTTCGCGAGCGTGCTCCCAAATTGGAACGTTTGACCGACATCAGCCACCGAGGCCCGTCCCGCTTATTCTCCAAAACCTCGCGGACATTGGAACCTGATCATGGGCCAAACCCGGATGGACGCCATGTTTGCGTCACCAGACCAGACATAGCGCAGCCAACTAGCGGATACTGATCCCCGGAAGCGGCACGGAGTCTGGAAGGTGCGCACTCTGGTGATCGCGACATGCTGAGCCTTCGCTACACGCTGCGGACTCTCGGCGGTAGCGCACGCGGACGCCGCTCGCTCGGTGCCAACACGCTGGCGGCCTTCGGCCTCGCCTCGACATTCATCCAGTTCTTCGGCCAGTTGACGCCCGAACTATTGCCCGACACAGAGATAACGGTCCCGGCCGTTTTCCTCGCGTGCCTCGGGTGGGGTGCGGCCCGCGCCGCACCGCGGCGGCGGCTGGTTCACGAGATCCCCGCACTCCGGACGCGAGTCTCGGTGGCCGTCGGCGACCTGTTCGAGCAGGACGCGGACATCGTCGTGGGGTTCACCGACACCTTCGACACATCGGTCGCCGACGATCGCGTGATCAGCACGTCCACCGTGCAGGGACAGCTGGTGCTGCGGCGCTACGACGGTGACCCCGGGCCGCTGGACGAGGATCTAGACGGCGCCTTGTCGCGGGCCGTCCCTACCGGGCGGGAGACCCGCCAGAGCAAGCCGTACGGCAAGCTGCTGCGTTTCCCGCTGGGAACGGTGGCGCTGATCAGCCGGGCCGGCCAGCGCGTCTTCGCCGTGGCCTACAGCCGGATGGACCCGGACAACGTCGCCCGCTCCTCGGTCCAGGACCTGTGGTCGAGCCTGGACCGGCTCTGGGACGCGGTCTACGAGGCGGGCCAGCGCCGCCGGCTGGCGATGCCCGTCGTCGGCTCCGGACTGGCGCGCATCGACGCGCTCAGCCGGGAGAGCCTGCTGCGGATGATCCTGCTCTCGTTCGTCGCCCGCTCCCGGCAGGCGCTCATCTGCGACGACCTGCTCATCGTGATCCACCCGGACGATCTGGCCGAGATCGACCTGCTGGAGGTGGCCGCCTTTCTCAAGGCCGTCTAGACGGTCTCAAGGCCGTCTAGACGGGATCGCCTGACGTGGGTTCACGGCCGTAGACGTCCAGGTCGGCGAAGCGCGCGGGGTTCCGCCAGTCGCCTCCCTGGTCGACGACGGCGCACCCGGCCAGCTTGAGCCGCTCCACGAGCTTGCCGGCGGCCGCGGACGATCCGTCGAAGCGGATGTAGTTGCGCCCGGCCAGATCGGCGATGGGACGCAGGTCGCCGAAATGGACGATGATCGTCCGTTCCGGATAGGCCATCAGCACCATGCCGAGCTCGATCAGGACGTTGGGACGCGCCTGCCCGGACGGCCCGGTCTCGTGGCCCGGCTCCCGCTCGCCGTGCAGGTCGGGGTGCAGCCGGACGATGTCGTCCGGGGTCATCAGCACCACGGCCGCCTGCGCGTCGGCGGGGGCGCGCTGCACGACGTCCCCGAGGAACGGCGCCGTGCTGCCGGTGGCCGCCACCAGCAGCTCCCAGTCCAGGGGCCAGAGGTTGAGGGCGCGCAGGAAGTCGAACATGCGCTCCCGCACCGTCTCGTCACGGCCATGAACGACGAACACCTTGCGCCGAACGTCCACCCCGGACGCACCGCCCCCGTCCCGCACAACCGCCGACCCGCCCCCGAACGAGGCGGTCTGCGGAGAGCGGGTGGCCGGCGCAGGGCGGAGCCGCGGGTCGTCGCTCAGGGTTTCGCGGAGGCGTCGCGTGTGGCTTCGCGCGGCCTCCAGGATCGCCAGGTCGTCCTTGAGCTGCTCTCCGAACCAGGTCGCCAGGGCCTTGTCGTCGGCGAAGAGGCGGTCGGCGCCGTCCTCGCCGAGGACCTCGGCCATGTTGGCCGCGGCGATGCCGACGGTCTGCCGCATGATCTCCAGCCTTCTGATCACATCGAGCAGCTCGGCCTCGTCCGTGCGCAGCCGGGTCAGCCGCTCCTCCGGCGCCGCCAAGTCGCGCGTGGACCTGTCCGTACGCTCGTGAAGCTCGCGGACTCGCCGGCCGTCGTCGTACACCCGGAGCAGGTAGCGGGTTTTCGCGGCGTGAAGGAGGTAGCGCGCCAAGGGCGGTGTTCGCGTGTCGCCTCGCGACCACGTCCAGGCGCTCAGCTGTGGATCTTGGTCATCGGGGGCCACGACGACGATCCGGCGTTCGATCCGTTCGTCGTCTTGGGCGGACGGTTCCCAGAGGGTCAGCTGGTCACGCGGGCGGTAGGCATCGTGCCACCAGTCACTGTCGTCGGTAGCGAAGGGAAGCGACGGACGAATGGCCCTGGCGAGTTCGGCGGAAGGACGAGATTCACCGCCGCCGCGGCTGGGCACTTTGGCGAGATACAGGCGTGCCACGCCCAACAACGGATCAGGGACATCACCGGCAAGCTCGTCCCACCACCGGTCGAATTCGGCCCATCCACGTGGAAAAGGCGGCCTTTCCCCGTCCTCGCGGCGGACCTTTCTGGACCCATCGGTCGAGGTGAATGCGCAGGAAAGATTCAGGACGTCATGCTCCCGCCGGATGATCGCCTGAACTCTCGCCCCTGGCTCCTCGAAGGCGGCGATGGCATAACCCGTCGCGTCGAACGCGGCGGGAAGGTCGGTCGGCAGGTGCGTTCCCGGAATCGCCTCCGCGGGACCCAGCCTGCGTTGCAGACCCCGCCACAGCGTGCGAATCCACCTTTCGCACTCGACGGCGTGCGGCCCCTCCAGCGGCGCGAAGAGGTGGACGACGAACTCCTGGTCAGCGATCCGCGGTCCGGTCATCGCTGCCATCGATGTCATCGCTGTCTCCGGTGTCTCCGGTGTCTCCGGTGTCATCGGTGTCTCCGGCGTCGGCCTCGTCCGTGCCGTCCGTGCCGTCCGTGCCGGAGCCGCCTGGGGGCTGAGCCGCGTTCCCTCCGAGCGAATGGATCAGCTGGTTCGCGCGTTCCCTGATCCGCGGCGGAGGCGGGACCACCGGGGTGTCGCCGATCCGCGTGATGCGGTCGGGCCCCATCAGCTCCAGGTCGGCGGTCGCGTTCCGGAGCGCCGCCTCATCACCGGCGGCGCACGCCTCCTGCATGCGAGCCGCGACCGGCTCGATCCGGGCCCAGCGTTCGAGGGGGAACCTCCACATCAGCAGATCCCCGAGAACGTCCAGAGCGTCCTCAATGATCTCCATCGTCGCGGGCGAGGGGCCGAGGGGGGCGAATGCGCCGTCAGGCAATCGCATGCCACCGATCTTAGCAATGGGCCGCTGGCCTGTCCGTGAGGTCGCGAACGCCGGGCATCGCCTGGACGATCTGGAAAGCCGGGACCGTGCCATTCTGACGGCTCATTTCCGCCGGACGGCTCCATAAGAGCGATTCGGCATATTTGCGACAGCAGCCACGAGGAAATTCATTTCAGTGCCGTCGACGACACGGCTCTGCTAGCGTCCCTCACCATGGGGATGGTTTATGTAGTTTCTCACCAAGAACGGTTCGGTCCCTCGCGGCATACGCCCGATCCGCATCACGAAATCGAAACGGGATGGCGCCGCTGGCGCAATTCCAGATCCCGTTTCCTTCATCGGCGCGGCATCAGACGGTATGCGCGCTGGAAGTCCACAGGCGACCTCGACGACCTCAATGACGCCATTCGGGATCTGTCCGCGGCGGTCTGGGGACGGGCCTGGGCACTCGCCAACGTCAAGACCGGCCGGTCACGCTGGTCCGCGTACGCGAACGACCTCGGTGTCGCGTTGCTCGACGAATACCAGGCCACGCGGAAGTACCAGGACACGCGGAAGGCGACCACGCTCGACGATGCCGTCGAGTACCTGCGGAGGGCGGCGGACGCGCTTCCCGGCGACTGTCCGGCCCGGGCCAGGGCGCTCGCGAACCTCATCCCCGCGGTCGAGGCCCGCCTCGCCCTGCCCCGGCGGGACCTGCTCCTGCCGGACCTGAACGACCTGCGGCGTGAGCTGAGCACCATGCCCTCGGCTCCCGTCCACAAGCGGCTGGCCAGCGCCCGCGCGTGGGGCTACGCGGTCGCCGACGCCGAAGGGGCCGCTTCGGGCTTGGCCGGTCTGGAAACCGCCGTCGAGCTGCTGCCCCAGGCCGCATGGTGGGGGCACCGTCGTGAGACCCGCGAAGGTGTGCTGGCCGACAACATCGGGCTGGCCACCGATGCGGCGGCGTGCGCGATAGCCGCCGGCCGTCCCGATCGCGCGATGGAGCTGCTCGAAGGCGGCCGGGCCGTGCTGTGGCAGCAGTTGCTGAGAACTCGTAACGACCGGTCCGCGTTGCGCCGGGTCAAGCCGAGGCTCGCCAGGCGGATGGACCGGGTGGCCGCCGCCCTGGAGCAGGACCGCCGCGGCGTGCCCGCCGACGAACGGCTGGCCCTGGTGCGCCGCTGGTCCAGAATGGAGCGTCGGGCGAACGCGAAACTGCAGCGTGAGTGGAACTCCCTGGCGATACTTGCGCAGAAGGCGGTGCCCGAGGGTGTCTTCACGATGCCCGGCTGGGGTCCTGACCTCCGGCCCGCCGGTGCCGAAGGGCCGGTCGTCGTCGTCAACGTCAGCCGCTTGCGGTGCCATGCGGTGATCGTCCAGGAGGGCGAGGAGCTGCCGGAGGTGATCGAGCTTCCCGAGCTCACCTACGAGGACGCCCACGCCCGCGCGGAGCGTTACATCGCCGCGATGTCGTCCGAGGGGGACGAGCGGGAGCGGGAGCGCGTCGTCACCGCGACCCTCGACTGGCTGTGGCGGACCATCGCCGCTCCCGTCCTGGACGCACTCGACCAGCGGAAACACGCGGACGCCGACGCCACCGGGCCCGCCCATCCCGCCGGATCCACCCATCCCGCCGAGTCCGCCGAAGCCTCCTCCGAGTCCGGCCGGTCCGCCGAGGAGATCCGGGCACGTCTGTGGTGGTGTCCCACGGGACCACTGATGATGCTTCCGCTGCACGCCGCCGCCCGGCTCCCGCAGCAGGACTCGCCCGGCATGGCGCTCCTGGACCGCGTCGTCCCGTCGTACACGCCCGCCCTCCTCGCCCTGAACCGGGCCAGAAAGAATCGAGATGCCGCGAAGACCGTGAACGAGGGCATCGGCCGCCGGCTTCTGCATGTGATCGTGACCGAAGGCCCTGGCCGGGTGGGCCTGCCGGGCGCCGCCCGCACGCGTGCGCACATCGAGGAGCGCGTCCCCGCGGACGCCCGCACCACGCTCGAAGGAGCGGCGGCCACCCGGACGGCGGTGACGGCGGCACTCGCGCGGCATGCGTGGGCCCTGTTCGACTGCCACGGCATGCAGGACCTCGACGACCCCTCCCAAGGCGGGCTCGTCCTGCACGACGGGACCCTCACCGTGGCCGATCTCGCGGGCGACCGGCGGGACTCGGCCGAGTTCGCCTTCGTCGCCGCCTGCGCCACCGCGGTCGGCGGCGACAGGCTGCCCGACGAGTCGATCACCCTGACCTCGGCGTTGCAGTTCGCGGGCTACCAGGAGGTCGTGGGCATCTTGTGGACGGTCCCGGACAGCTGTGCGGTGCGCGTCACACGGTCGGTATACGGTGAGCTCACCGCCGGCGGGCGGCTTCGGCCGTCGGAGAGTGCGCGTGCCCTGCACCGCGCCGTCCGCGAAGAACGCGCCCGACGTCCCGATCACCCGAGTGCTTGGGTGCCCTTCCTGCACGTCGGAGTGTGACCGGCCGCCCAGGCGGGGCAGACGCCTGGCGATGGGGGTCGGATGGACGAGGCGACGCGGGCACGCCGTCCGCGGGCGGCGGCCGAGGCGCGGCTCGGCCCGGAGGTCCGCGCCGGAGATCTGCCCGGTGACGCGAGGCGGGCGCTGGAGCGGATCACCGCGGAGCCCGCCGACTGGGTCCTGATCGCGGAGCAGGTGTTCGCCGGGGACTTCGCCGAGGTGAGCCGTCCGGCCGCGCTGGTCGTGGCCGGGCTCATGGAGTTCGCGTTGGACGAGACCGCGCCGCGGGATCCGCTCCGCCGGCGGTTCGTCCACTACTACGCCTCCGCGTTCGGCGTCCTCGTGGAGCGCGACGGCGATCTCGCCGCGATGCCGGACGCGGACACGGTGCTGTCGGCGGAGGCGGAACGGCACCCGGAAGGCCATCCGCTCCGGCGGTTCGGCTACTACCTGTCCGAGCACGCCGCCACGGTCCGGATGGATCTGGCGCCCAGCGCCGCGGCCTTGGACGCGCTCATCAACGCCCGGTTGAGACTCGTCCCGCTCATGGCGCCGGACGATCCGGAGACGGCCGAGCTCATGGCCCGGCTGGGGGCGGCCTTCCTCGACCGATGCGACGGCTCCGCCGCCGATCCGGTGCTCACAGCCGAGGCGATGCGCTGGACCCGGAGGGCCATCGAAGCCACGGGCGCCGATCATCCCCGGCTCGGCGTCGTCCTGGGGATCGCCGCGCAGACGCTGACGCAGCGGTACAGGGACGCCGGCCAAGAGGCGGAACTGGCGGAAGCCGTCGCGCTGGCGCGGCGGGCCGTCCGATGGTACGCGCGCCAAATGCCGGGCGTCTGGCAGCCACGGACGCACCTGGCCCAGGCCCTGCTGTGTCTGCACGAGGTGAACAACGACGTCGCGGTGGTGGACGAGGCGATCGAACAGTACGCCATCTGTCTCGCGCAGTGCCCGGACGAAGCCGTCGTGGCGCGGGCGCACGTGCTGCTGGAATTGGGCAATGCACGGCGTCTCCGTTACGAGCGGACCGGCGATCTCGACGATCTGCAGCAAGCGATACTGGCGGTGCACCAGGCCCGCGACGGGATGCCGGCGGACGACGAGCATTACGCCACTCTGCTCGGCAACCTTTCGGGATTTCTGTACTACATGTACGAGCGCACTGGGAACGAGAGCACGCACAACGAAGCGGTCGCGGCCGGTCGCGCGGCCCTTGAGGCGGAGGGTTCCACGCGCCAGTCCCTGCGCACGCTCAACAACCTCGGCTCCTCCCTGGTGCAGCGGTTCGTCCGCACCAGGGACAGCCGCGTCCTGGACGAGGCCGTCGACCTGCTGGAACGCGCCGTGGAGGGGACCCCGGAGCGGGACCCCGAGCTACCGGCCCGGCTGACCAACCTGGCCGAGGCGCAAGGCTATCGGTACGTCCAGTTCGGCGACCTGGAGGCGCTCGACGAATCGATCACGCTCGGCCGCAGGGCATTGGCCGCTCTTTCCGCACGTCCGCCCTATGACCGGCTGCGATGCGGGACGGCGGCGCGTCTCGGCCACCGGCTGCGGCTGCGTTATGTGCGCACCGGCGATCCGTCCGCGCCGGAGGAGGCGGCCGGGTTGCTCCGGGAGGTCGTCGCCGCGCTGCCGGAGACCGTCCCCGACCGGCCGCACTTCCTCCACCTCGCCGCCATGGCGCTGGAAAGCCTCTACCAGGAGACCAGGCGGCCCGAGGTGCTGGACGAGGCCATCGCCATGGCCCGCGCCGGGCTGGAGAATCTGCAGCGCCGCCACGGTGACCAGCAAGGACTGCTGATGGCGCTCGGCGCGCTCCTGAGCCACAGGTACGACGAGGTGAACGACCCGGCGTGCCTGCGGGAGGCCGGGTCGTCGTTCCGGGACGCGGCGCTCCTCGACGGCCCGCCGACCAACCAGATCGTCTGCTGCAGGTTGGCGGCGGCCGTGGCCATGAGGGACGGCGACTGGCGCACCGCCTCCGACATGCTCGACCGTGCCATCTCGCTGCTGCCCCGGCTGGCCGCCCGCGGGCTGGCGCGGAGCGACCAGGAACGGCTGCTTAAGGACATCGCCGGGCTGGCGCAGGACGCCTGCGCCAGCGCCTTGCAGGCCGGGGAGCCCGGACGCGCCCTCACCCTGCTGGAGAACGGCCGGGGCATCCTCTTCGCGCAGCTGCTGGAGACCCGCAGCGACTTCACCGAACTGCGGGATCGCCATCCAGCCATCGCGAACCGGCTCGACGATCTGCGCGCCCGGCTGGCCGCCCCGCCGGACCCGCTGGACGACCCCGACGAGCATCACGCGCTGGCGGCGCAGTGGGACCTGCTGATCGCCGAGATCCGGAAGCTGCCGGGCTTCGCCCGCTTCGCACTCCCCCCGTCGGTCGAGGAGCTGCTCGCGGCCGCCGGGCCGGGGCGGCCCGTGGTGGTCGTCTCGATCAGCGAGCACCGCTCGGACGCGCTCCTGCTCACCGCCGACGGCCTCGACGTGGTCGCGCTGCCCGGCGTCACGCCCGCCGCCGTCGAGGAGCAGGTCCGCGGCTTCCTGACCGCCATGGGCGAGCCCGCGGCCGGCCCGTCCACGGCGACGGACGCGGAGAGAGGACGGCAGGTCGCACGTACCCTCACCTGGCTCTGGGAGATGATCGCCGGGCCCGTCCTGGACCGCTTGGACCTGACCGCTGCGGCGGGCGCACCGTCCCGGATGTGGTGGTGCCCGACCGGGCCGCTGTCACTGCTGCCGCTCCACGCGGCCGGCCACCACACAGACGCGGCGGACGCGCCGACGGTGATCGACCAGGTGATCTCGTCCTACACGCCCACGGTGCGGGCGCTGCTGCACGCCCGCCGGGACCGGGCGGACCGGGCCTCCGGCTCCGGCGACGCCCGCGAGGCCGCGAAGGCGGCGCGTGCGGTGAGCTCCCTCGTCGTGCCGATGCCGTTCACGTCGGGGGCCCAGAACCTGCCGGGAGCGGCGAACGAGGCCGCTCTGTTCGACGCCTTGTTCGAGCGGGTGACCGTCCTCGCCGAGCCGGACGCCCGCCGCGGCCGGGTGCTGGCGGAACTCCCCCGCCACGAGGTGGCGCACTTCGCCTGTCACGCCTTCAGCGATTCCGATCACCCGTCCACGAGCCACCTGCTGCTCGGCGACCACGAGGACCGGCCGCTGACCGTGCTGGACATCGCGGGCCTGCGGTTGGAGGACGCCGAGCTCGCCTACCTGTCGGCCTGCTCGACCGCCCATACCGGCGGAGCCCTGGCCGACGAGGCGATCCACCTGGCCGCCGCCTTCCAGCTCGCCGGCTACCGCAGCGTCATCGGGACCCTGTGGCCGGTCGCCGACCGTCCGGCCGTTCATTTCGCACGCGGGATCTACAAGGCGATCGCCGCGCGGGGAACGGACATGACCGCCCAGGCCCTGCACGCGACCACGCACCGGCTGCGCGACCGCTGGCCCGGACATCCCGAGATCTGGGCGGCGTTCATCCACGTGGGCGCATAGCCCGCCGCCGGCTGATCAGGGCTCTGCGACGCGGCCACCAGGCATTCCGTCAGCCCAGGCGACGCCGGGCGACCCCCAGGACCTGACCTGCCACAACCTTGATCGTTGCAGGCGGGCCGGGGACCCACTGCCCCGCTATAGTCCAAGATGTCGGGGTTCTAGTCCCCTCACCCACCCCGGACGCAGGCCCTGCAGCCCCGGCCACCCCGGCCGGGCCTCCTTCATGCTCGACGCGTCGACTCAGGAAGATCGGCCCGTTATGCTCCCACCCTATACATCCAACGACACCCCAAGGGCAACGGATGAGTGTCGATGAGACGGCCCCGCTCCGCGTCCTCGTCGTGGACGGCGACCCCCAGGTCCGGGCCGCCGTGACCACCCTGCTCGACGCCAGCGACGAACTCACGGTCGTCGCCGAGACCTCCGACGCCGCCGCGGCCGTCTCCCTCGCCGAGCGCCTGCGGCCCGACATCGTCCTGCTGGACGCCGCCTCCGCCGGTCACGCCACCCCTCTCAGCCACACGTCCCGCGTCTTCGTCCTCGCCGGCGCGGACAACCCCGCCGTCCAGGACGCCCTCCGCGCCGGCGCCTGCGGCCACCTCGTCCCCGGCGCCTTCACCGTCCCCGACCTGATCCGCGGCGTCCGCGACGCGTCCCGCACGTCCCTCGGCCTGTCCGCCCGCGAATCCGAGGTCATGGACCTCATCGCCACCGGCCGCTCGAACGGCGAGATCGCCCGCCAGCTCTTCCTCAGCGAGAAGACCGTCAAGAACCACGTCAACCGCATCTACTCCAAGCTCGGCGTCAGCTCCCGCGCCACCGCCATCGCCCTCTGGCGCGGCATGGTCAGCGTCCTCCCCGCCAGGGACTAACCGGTTCGCACAGGTCCCAAGCTCCTGATACTGTTCTTCCTGTCGCAAGGGCCGGAGGCCCTCCGACAGGCGCCGTTAGCTCAATTGGCAGAGCAGCGGACTCTTAATCCGCGGGTTCGGGGTTCAAGTCCCTGACGGCGCACCCGCCCTCACCAGCAACAACCCCCGGATCTGGGATCACTGCTGATCTTGTATGGGGCCCGACCGTGGCCCACCTGAGGCCCTGTTCCTGCCGAAAACCTCGTCCGCGCAGGTCAAGCAGCATGTTCGGACTCGTTGAGGATTCCGCCCAAACATTGCCTTTTTCGAATGTTCAGGTGGGCGATCTGGCCTGGTTCGGTGATCGACGGAGGCAACGGCTTCAACGGGCGTGCGTTGGCGTCGCCTTGGTGCGGGCGGTGTGCGTTGTAGAAGGTCTCGAACTCGCGGAGGGCATGGAGCAGATGCCGCTGGTTCCAGACCAGCGTGCGGTCCAGGAGTTCACGGCGGCAGGTCTGCACCCACCGCTCCATCACCGCGTTCATCCTCGGCATCCGCGCCCCGGTCAGCACCACCCCGATGCCGGCATCGGCCAGGACGGCGTCGAACAGGTCAGGGAACTTGCCGTCCCGGTCGCGGATCAGGAACCGTGCCCGGCAGCCCGGGTCCTCCAGATCCATGACCAGGTTCCGCGCCGCCTGGGTCACCCACAAGGCGGTCGGGTGCCGGATCGACACCGGCGTCCTTGAGGATCTCCCAGACGGTGGAGGCGGCCACCTTGACGCCGAGCACCAGCAACTCGCCGTGCACCCGCCGGTAGCCCCAGCTCGGGTTCTCCCGCACCAGGCGAAGTACCAACAGCCGGATGGAGCGGACGGTCGGTGGGCGGCCCGGCCGCTTGGGTTTCGAGCGGGCAGCGTGCCGGCCGGCGAGCAGGTCGCGGTGCCAGCGCAGCGCCGTGTCCGGCCGTACCAGCAACCGCATCCGCCGCAACGCCACGAGAGGCAACCGGTGCAGCAGCGCCGCCAGCAGTGCCCGGTCCGCCGCAGTGAACCGCACCCTCCTCCCACCCAGCTGGCGCTCCAGCACAGCGATCTGATGCCGCAACACCAAGATCTCGGTGTCCTTGTCCCGATCGGTCATCGGAAGCAGACGCAGCACTGCGAACGTATTCGTCACCGTCAAGTAGGCCAGTCGCAACAGCACAGCCGCTCATCGCGACGACCGCCTCGCCGCGGCCTGTCCCTGCGACTGATCAAGCCCCACACCGGAGCCCACTCCCTGCACATCCCGCCTGCACAGACGTAGTTTTCGGCAGGCACAGGGCTGTGACCGCGGTGCGGCTGGAAATGCTGGTGGTCGGTTTCCCCGTCTTCGAAACCGACCACGAGCCGGTCGACTGCGCCGCCATTGCCAAGGCGATCGGAATCGAGTCGTCCCAGATAGAAAACCCGTCCGACCGTCCGCACGGTGATGGAACGCGCGCTCGCCGCCCCCGGCCCCTACCTCCTGGACGTCGGCGTCGGCACAATCCTCGCCCCGGCTCGCAGCAGCCTCCGCGACATCCCTCGCCCCGCGGCTCGGGTGAGACCTTTTCAGTCGGCGATGGTTCCGTCCCGGGCAAAATGGATGCATTCCAGAAAAGCGCTGTATTGCCGATCTTCGGTGGCGGGCGCGGCATTTGATCGTCGTCACCACCCCGCCAAGCCCGGCATGCCGGACGGGCACCGAACACCGCGTCCACCATTATTCTTCGCAAATAGTCCACAATACCCTTTCGTGTGGCGGCGGGGCCGTGCCTACCGTGAAAGGGCGGGGAGACAGCCCTGCGAACACATCGGAACGGGGGACCACGATGAGTGACGCATCCGAGGAGCGCCGTGCCGTCCGGCGGACGCTGGAGAACCTGGCGAGCAGGCTGGAGAACGCGCGGGCCGCGCGCGACGGCGACGTCGTGCTGCGGCTGACCGGCGTGGGCGGCGGGACGTACGCCCTGTCCAGCCACCAGCGCAAGGTGTCCGTCGCCGAATCGGCCGAGGGGGTCAGCGGGGCTCCGCTGGTCGAGGTGATGGGCGACGCCGAGGTCGTGCGGGCGATCGTCGACGGCGAGGTCGACGCCCGCGAGCGCTTCCTTCAGGGCGGCCTCAGGCTTCGCGGCGACCTGCGGTACTTCAGCGACGTGGCCCTCGAACTCGGGCTGCTCAAGACCCCGCTCTGAGCGCGCCGGAAGGAGCGTCCCATGGCCACGACGACCGGCCTCGTCCAGCGGATGTCCGTCTCATCGGCGTTCACCTGCGCATGGATCGGGCCCACACCGAACAACGTCGAGCTGCTCACGGTGACCAACGACGGCACCGCGGCCGACATCGCGCTCGCCGCCACCCACGCCCAGACGCTGTCCGCGGCGGCCGCCAACTACCGGGTGGTGTCGGCGCAGCACGCCGACGACAGCGCCAAGGTCCTCTCGCTTGAGTTCGAGCCCGTCTAGGAGGGGGTGACGGAGATGGCCGACACGCTCGGCTTCGTCCAGCGGATGTCCTGGCTGTCCGGGCCCATGGCGTGCGTGTGGGTCGGGGACGACCCGGCCCAGTCCGAACTGCTGATGCTCGGCCCCCCGGAGTCGGCCGACAGCGGCATGGGCGACTCGCTCGTCGAGGCCGTCATGGGCGGCCGGCAGGTCAGGGTGACCCATCCCGACGACTCCGCGTCGATCCTCGACGTCGAGCTCCCGGCGCCCGAGATCGCCGCCCAGCCGTTGCAGATGGACGCCATGGAGGTGACCCAGGCCGTCCAGGACCTGTCCCACTCCGTGCCGCTCATCACGGGCAGGCGCACCGTCGTGCGCGTCTACCTGAGCTACAGTGGCGCCGCGCCGATCACGGTCTCCGGCGAGCTGACCGTGCGGGCCGGCGGCGCCGAGCGGATCGTCCCGTCGGAGAACGTGGCGACGCTGAACCCGGCGGACGCCGGGAACGTCCGGCTCAGCCGCTCCGACGCGTCCCGCACGCTCAACTTCGTGCTGCCCGGCGACGACCCGCCCGGACAGATCACCTTCCGCGTGAGCAAGGTGACCGACACCGTCGCGGGGACGACCCTGTCCGTCGGCGGCGAGCGGCGTCCCGTCCTGTACCTCCACCCGGGCGCGCCGCTGCGCGTGCGGATCCTCGGCTTCACCTACCAGTGGGACACCCCGCCGCGGACGATCTCCCCGACGGACCGCGACTTCGACCTGCTGATGTCCTGGCTCGGCCGCGCCTACCCGGCGGACCGGGTGCTCGGCACCCGCGGCTCCGTCGCCACCGCGGCCGCGCCGCCGTTCGGCTGCGGCGACGTGAACGCCCAGCTCGCCGCGATCCGCGCGGTCGACGTCAACGCCGGCACCGACCCGCGCACCCACTACTACGGGATGGTCAGCGACGTGGGCTTCTTCATGCGCGGCTGCGCCGCCGGAATCCCCGGCTCCCCCGACCCCGCCACCGTGGCGAGCGGCCCGACCGGGCCCAACGACTGGGGCTGGGACTTCGACGGGTCCTACGGCGACTGGTACGGCGGCCACGAGATCGGCCACACCATGGGACGGCTGCACCCCGGCTTCTGCGGGGAGAGCGAGGACGACCTGAACAACTACCCGTTCCCCGCCGGGCAGCTGTCCGCCACCGACGACGGCTTCGCCGGGTTCGACGTCGGCGACCCCGCGAACGCCCTGCCCATGCAGGCCCTCCCCGGGACCCAGTGGCATGATGTGATGACTTATTGCAATCGCCAGTGGCTGTCCGTCTACACCTATCTCGGAATCAGGGAACGGCTTCGCGGGGAGGACGCATTGCCATCCGGAAGCCCGGGACCGCAGCGCCCCGCCGTGCCGAGCGGCGGCGGCCGTCCGGACCAGCGGCGGTTCCCCACCGCGGCCGCCCGCGCCGGCGCGCCGTCCCGGGAGGCGGCGACGGCCAGCATCGTTGCCCGCGTCAACATCACCCGGCGGGACGGGAAGATCTCCTACGTCAACGCCGTGCCGAACCTGCGCGCGACGCCTCCCGCCGAGACCGTCGAGGCCGCCGTCCGCGTCGTCGACCCGTCCGGAGCGTTGCTCGACGAGCGCCCCGTGCCCGTCAAGCTCGACTCCGAACTCGGCCCCGGCGACGAGCGCACCGGGATCGTGGACGCCGTCACCGACGTCCCGGCCGGTGCGTCCGCGATCGAGCTGCTGGTCGGCGGCCAGGTCGTGGACACCTTCCGGCTCGGCGGCCCGCCGCCCCGCGTCGGCGCGGTGGAGGTCGCGCCCGTGGGCGACGAGGTGCGGATCGGGGTGGAGCTCGACCGTCCGGCCGAGCCGGGCGACACGTTCGCGCTCCAGGTGAGCGAGGACGGCGGACGCACCTGGGGCACCATCGGGGTCGGCCTGAAGGAGCCGCCCTTCCACCTGCCCATCGCCGACTTCACGGCGCGCGGCGAGGTCACCGTCCGCGTGATCGCGACCAACGGCCTGACGACGTCCGAGTCCACCAGCCCACCCAGCCGGATGCGTTAGCGCGGGATCTGGGATTCGATTCCGTCCAGGACGATGTCGAGGCCCAGGGTGAAGCCGGTGGCGAAGTCGGTTTCGTTGGCGCGGAAGTGCGCGGCCAAGGTCGGATAGTCGGCGGCGTGGCGGCGGAGGAGGAGGTCGTCCGCGCGGGCGCGGAGGGACGTTTCGGCGGACGGGTCACGGAAGCGGGAGCGCCACGCCAGTTCCTCGGCGAAGAAGCCGTGGACGTAGCCGCTGGCCGCGCTCACGGCGGCGGTGAGGCGCAGGCCCTCCAGGCCGACGGGTCAACTCGGCGCTGCGGGGGGGGGGCGGTGGCGCGGCACGGTACTGGATGGTGCCGGCGCGGCCGCGGCCGCGGCACCCTGTTCTTCCAGCACCCTCAAGACGCTGCGGTCCACCTCACCGAGGTCGGCTGCGTGCCGGTAGAAACCGTGGATAGCGGCCAGCGCAGGCGCCAGCCCAGCGTCGCTGGGCGTCCGTCCCTGACCTCGACCTGGCCCAGCGCGTGGCGTGATCCGGCGCTCGATGAAGTGCCCAGCGATGTCGCGGGCGGCCTCCTCCCAACTCAGCCCACGGACGCACCGCCATTGCTCGAACCGCTTGAGGTGCCCCGCGTAGGACTTGGTGGTCGACTCGGCACGACTGCGCGCGAACCGCAGATGCCGCACGTAATGATCAGCGGGCAGGACCGGAAGCAGCGTCGGGCCGCTGAGCAGAGTCCAGTAGGCCAGACCTTGCCCGACCTCGACGCGGGCGGTCTCCGCCAGCCAGGAAGAGACAGGAAGCCTCTGGGGCACGCCACAGGCACTACTGACCCGCGAGCACAAGCGTGACCCACTGCATCCATCTCGTCACGCAGACCGCAAAAGTCCGGCGTACGGGCTCACCAACTAAGTTGGAGCGGCCCAGCGAGCCATCGTCCACGATCTCGTGAGACCGTCAACGATCTCCCGGACCCGTCAAACAGCTACTGGATTCGTTCTGTCCAAGATCTCTTGGAGTCACACCATTCACACCCTCGGGGCGGGACGAGGGTGAGGCACTCGCTAGAAGATCTACCTTGCTGGTGGCTCCGTTCGACCAGGTCAGTGGGTAGACAGAAAGAAAGTAGGGGACGGCCAAGCTAGGCACGTAACCCAATAGTCTCGCTGCGCCGTGGTCACCTTCCCTCGGGCGCCATTCGTCCCGCGAAAGTCATACGGCACCCGCGTCTGGGGAGGGCACACACAAGGCGGGGACCAACCCGATTCCGCCGGATCGGCTGCCTTGGCAACCCGCCTACTAGGGAGATAGGTGCCATGAAACGCAAACTTGCCAATCTGGCCCTTGCTCTGTCAATCGCGCTCGCTGCGTGCGGAAATGATCCGGCTCCGACCCCTCAGCAGAACAACCCCCCGGCCGCCACTCAACCTGCCACCACCCCACCTGTGAAGGTGGCTAGCGCGCGAGTGGAGTACCTGACGCGCGCTCAGATCTCTGAGCGATTCAGTGGGTTCACTCTGGACCCCGGTAACCGCTTTGCTGTCGTCACGGTCAAGTTCACCAACAACGCACCGACATCGGTGTACGGGTCGGTTTTCACCCTCACAGATACTCACGGTCGCCAGTACGACTCTTCGCCCGTGATTGGCGACAAAAACCTGCAACCGAATCCTGGCATGACCGGCGAAACCGAGTCCTATGCGGCCGTGCCGGACGGCACCACGATCAGCTCCGTTGAGCTGTCGGTCGGTTCCGATTCGAGCCTCACCGATGATCTCGGCGTTGTGCGTGCCAACGTGAGCCGTTAGCCGCGCCATACGCGATCCTCTAACTTGGGCACGTGGAGCCACTAGAGCATGCCTCTCCAACGGGATTCGACTCACAGGAACAAGATGGCCGATGAGATAAAGACCGTGTTCGTCTACGAATACCCGCCGTCAGCTTCGTCGCCTTCGGACGGAAGATCGTAAACGCTGTTCTGCTCATCGCTTTCCGAGCGCGCTGACCGGCCAGGTTAGCCCCACCCGGCAACCCCGCAATTCCTGATTCCGACCATTGAATGATGGGTGCTCCGCCTCCACAATCATGTTGCTAGCGGTTGATGACTGGCCAATCAGTTCGCGCATCTTTCGTGCCCTATGTCGACGGACAGGGATGCAATTTATGGAATGAAAGGGTGCATTGACATGCCTAGACCTTCGGTAGAATTGTGCTTCGACCTGGCCGCTGTCTTGCGGCTCGCTGAAGCCGCCGCCGCGGCCAGAGAAAACACCACACGCTGGGAACCCGGGCCAGTCCTGAACCACCCCGGTTTCAGCGTCGATGCTGGTCCTTGCCTGGTGCTGGCCCGCGACGACGGCGTCCACCTGATGTCCACCGACAAGAACGCACCAAGGGACGCCGACGGTCGCCTCCCGGTCTGTTATGCCAGTGGTTTCGATCCCCGATCTGGGGACTGGTGGAGCCGGTGGAATCGCACCGGGCTGCCCGGCGACGACTTCGGCGAGTATCTGGAAGTGATCGAATCAGGTCTGCTCAATGATTTGCGCGCAGCTGTCGAGCGCGGTTACCGCTGCTTCGTCATCACTTTGAGCGAGGACGACCTCAGCCTCAACTTCGAGCGCTGCATTCCAACGACGCCCGGCGAGGGGCTTCCAGATCAGTAGGTAGATCAAGATTCCCGTTGCAGACGGGAGACTATGTCGGGTGCCACGACCCCCTTTGCGATGACCGCCTCAGACAGGGCTCGTCCAAAGAAGGTTCGTCCAGCCTCCCAGGCGCGAAGCCCAGTCGCAGGTACGGCTTCCGAACCCAATATCCCGATTCCGAGCGAGCAGAGCTTGAGGCAACTTCCTTCACCTTCCGGGAAATACCCGGGCTCGGCTCTTTTCTCTATTGGGGGTATTGATATGCCCATTGTAGTCAGGCACACCCGCGACGACGGAACCAGGTCGGCGACCTGCGACACGGTCATGCCCCGGCTCAGCAACCGGATGCACTCCAACCGCCGACGCTCATTCCAGCTCAGATCACCCCCCGGCCAACCGCCGCCGCATCCCGACCTGCTGCTCGGGCGTCAACTCCACCGGCAAGATCTTCGGCATCACCGCCACATCCGCCAGAACTCCTGCCCCGGCGGAGAGTTGACTTCACCGAAACCGCTAAGAGATCAGCCGAGAGGGACCGAGCAACCGGGCGACCTGCAGACCATCACCAAGGAACTCGTCGAAACAGTCCACGAACCCCTAGTGATCGACACGATGGCCTGGCATTCACATCCCCAGACCAACGGCCAGGGACGTTACGTGAGGGCGGCGCCGGTTAGGGAGCGGGAGTGATGATGACGCCGGTGCGCTGCTCGGTGGCGATGGAGTAATCAATGCCCGCGCCCCACAAGTCGCAGAAATACCGAAGCTCGCGCCGCCAGACCACGCCGTCCACAAGCCGGGTCTCCGTTCCGACGAGCTGTTTGACCTGACGGAGGAAGACGGCGGTCTCCAGTTCGTGGGTGAGCTGAGCAAACTCCTCACGCTGTTGGAGGGACGCCCGGTCAAGGTAGTTCTGCACCGTCACATCCCAGTTACGTTGCTCGCGCTCGTTGCGTATGGTCCGCCCCTGTTCGAGCTTTGCGTTTTCCCTTTTGAACGTGCGCGCCAGTTCGTGCCGTTCGCGGAAACGCAGTCGGGCCAGCTCTTCTCGCTGATCTTTCGCCTGCTCCCTGGATACTTGATGGTCCTTGTGGTCTTCTTCCTCAACCCGCAATGTTCGTTGCCGGGTCATCTCCTCGAAGCCCGTCAAGAACTCGGCGAGCACGGTGAATCGACCGGGGTCGTGGGATGTCGGACTGCCCCCCAGCAGGGCGGCTATGGCGTACAGGTGGTCGACGTCCGCCGACCCGATCGCGCCGGATCCGCCGCTCTTGACGGGCGGCTGCAGATAAGGGACCGGATTCCAGGCGCTGAGCACCTGGTGGTCGATCTCGTCGCTGGTCCACAGATGATCGCTGTAGTTGTCCGTGGCCAGGCCGCCGCGCATCAGCCGCCGGGCGGTCTGCCGGGTCAGGCCGCGGTGGTAGTCGGCGGCGATGAGGATCAGCTCCCAGACGTCTTCCCCAGCAGTGCGGCGGCCCAGTTCACGCGCCAGCTGCGCGCGGCCTTCGTCGCTCCAGCCGTCCAAGACCGCCTCCTCACGCCGGACTGCGGCGGCAAGGACCGGGGCGTTGCGGCGGGAGGCGCGCAAGACCTCGTGCCCTCGGCCAGGCCACATGCCCCTTCCAACAGCTGGATCCGGCCCTGATTCTCGGGTTCCTGGTCGATCTGGTGGAGCTCCTCCAACGTCTCAGCCTCGGAGACAGCGGGAAAGACATGCACGACCAGGGTGTGTAGACGCAAGTAACGGTCACGATCATCGGCCAGCGGCGGGACCGGGAGAGCCCGCATCGCCACGTGCGAGGTGGGTACGAGCAACTCACGCAGATCCGGGCCCGGTTCGATGCTCACGGAAGCCTCCAAGTGCTGCGTCGGTTCGACGGTCAGCAAGACGGGAATCAGGCGGCATCGCGGGCCTCCGCCCGCGACGATCACCCTTCCAGGGGCCTTATCCTCTATCGCAACAGGCGGGAGGGGTCCCGCCCGCTTCCCCCAACGGAGAGTTGAGTTCACCGCGACCGCTTAGCTCCCGCAGGCCTCCTTATGCGCAAAGCCGGTCGGGCGGGTGTCAGCCGCATGTCAGTTGCCTGCGGTCCTTTCAAGGAGCGAGCTGAGGATCTGCTTCGGACGTGTCCACAGCAGCGCACCGCCGATCCCCGATACGACGCAGCGATCAGCGCCGGGAATGCGTGTGCTGAGAAACGCTCCATTGTCGGGCGAATGGGCGGTGTCCTGCTCGCCGTACCAGATATCGACCGGAACAGTGATCTGCGCGAGAGTGAACGGCCATCGCCCCATGGCCAGAACCGTGTCCCTGGCGTAGCCGACGCCACCCTGTGCGAAGCCCTCGTCCAAAGCCCGGCGATAGGCGGCCGCGAATCCGGGATCCTGGTAGACGGCCAGGTCGCATTCCGGGCTCGTGTCCATCACTATGTCCCACATCGTGTCCGCGCTGAAGCCCGCGAAGAACGCCTCGGCACCGGCCGGATCGCACGCGGTCCTCTCGACGAGCCCGCGCAGGTCCGCCGCCAGGGTGCCGGAGAACTCCGGCGCGGCGACCTCGTCTGCGGCGGACACCAGAGCCAGCGCGGACGCGACTCCCTTCTCGGCGCATGCGAGCGCGAAAGGCGCACCCTGCGAGTTCCCGACGACGAGTGGACGCCCCAGCCCCCGCAGCACGGCCAACCGGCGGATGTCGCCGGCGAAGTCGCCGAACGTCCGGCCAGGTGCGGGTGTCGAGACGCCCAGTCCCGGGCGGTCCACCGAGACAAGACGCACTCCGAGCGCCTCCACCGCATCTGTGCCGAAGCCCAGCCATCGGCTGGTCGCCGCGCCCGGGCACAGCAGGACCGGGACACCGTCCGGCAGCCCCCACTCGGCCCACCCGAGCAACCGGCCGTCCGGCAACCGGACCGCACCCAGCCGAGCGGGTCCGCCCACCCGAACACTCATGATCACCATTCTGCCGGTGAAGAAGGAACTGGTCTGATGTCTTTCACCACGCCTTATCCCGATCTGGGACAGGGTTTGGAGTGGGAAAGCGACTACCGGACCTGGCACAGGGTCCGGCTCATCGGTCGCGAGCGCGGTCACGGCGTGCACGCCAAGCTGTCGCCCCGATGTCCCCGCGCTGCTCGGCCGGTACCACCGGCGCTACCCCGGGTCGACCTCCAGCTCACCGTCTCCGTCGAACAGCTCGGCCAAGGGTCCGTCACCGTATTTGGTGGCCGGAGAGTCTCATCATCGCACCGGACAAAGTCGAGCGAGGCGCAACGTCCTCTCATCCCGATGACATCGTGCTGTGGCAGATAGTCTTGTCAACGATCTTCAGGTAGTCGGGTGGTGAATATTATCGATAGGTGGCGTCTGTGTTCGCATGTTCTCCAACGTTTCGTCGATGGGCGCTCTGTTGGGCCATCTTTTGGGTCTTTTGGATTTACTGTTTAGCGCTAGCCGTCGATATCGGCGTTTTTGCCAAAGTTGCACGAGGCGCAAATCTTTACTCTTTCGGCTCAGTCCGCTAAGGCTCCGTTGCGTGGCCTTGGTGTCGGAATGATCGGTCCCAGTATGCGCAGCTGATCAATGATCAATAGTTCCCATTCGACTATTGCGCCGACGGTGTCGTCTGACCACTCTAGCCATTTTGCCAGGTTGTGCCGCATTGCCAGAGTCAGCGGACTTTCGCTTCCCCAGACGTAGATCGCATCAGCCAGTAAAGCCGTGAGTTCCTTGATCGCATACCCTGTGCGGTATGCGGCATTTCCGTGGATAGCATCGTATCTCCCCCAGCAGGTACCGGTAACTGCTGCGGTATGGGAGGCCCACTACGTCGATCATTAGCTCCATCCGCTGTATATTCCATCCGCTCGCTTGCCCCTGCTTTTCGTAGCGTGTCGTGTAGGAATATTCAAGGGTGGGGATGATCCTCTCACAGGGAGCCTGGATTTGCATGCGGTCGGCGATGAGCTGTTCGAATTCTGCTGTTGCAAGTACATATTGTTCTGCTTTTGTGCGGACGTGGATCAGATAGGCGCGAGCATAAAAGAGAATCCCGTGTTCGGGTCCAAAAAGTTCGATCTGGTCGGCCAGCAGCCGTTCCAATTCCGTTATGGCGGTAGCCGGATCTCCGGCTTCGGATCGTGTAATCGCTCGCTCGAGTCTGGTCTTCAATGTGCGCCGGTCGGCGCTGCCGAAGACCTTTGTCTGGGCTGGCACGAGCTCTTCCAGTTCGGCCAGCGCCTCGTTCGGGTGCCCCGCCTTTGTGTGCCAACGAGCGACATTGTGGCGTGCGGTTAGTGTGTCGACATGCTCGTCGCCCAGCAGTTGCAGGCGCCATGCCAACAGGTGCTTGCCCTGGGTCACGGCGCGGTCGAACTCACCGGCCTCGGCGTGACAACTGGCAAGGCGGTCACGGATAGCAAGGGTGTCAGGGTGGTCGGCCCCGACATGCCGTACTGCCTCATCGAGCAATCCCTGGAAGTAGGGACCGGCGTCCAGGTGTTGATCGACCAGGTCGTCGCCGACCAACAGCAGCAGCCGACGGGCATTGGAGGTCCACAGGAGTGCTCGGGCGTGGTCGAGCAGGGCATTGGCATTTGATCGCAGTGAAGTACTCAGCTCGGCCCCACGGTCGGGCCAGACCTCCAGGATGGCCTCCCCTGCGACACCGGCGGTCGTGGCCAGATCGGCGGTGCTCAGGGACTCGCGGGTGACTCGTTGTACGAGTGCGTGGACGCGAACTGCGCGAGCAGGCTGATCGGTGTCCAGCGAGAGCAGGCTGAGCCGATACAGGCACCCAATGGCGTCCTTCGTCTGCCCTGGGGTCGAGCGGCCGCCCCAACCGACCCGCGAGATATGAGCTGACCGCCGAGGTGCCGAACAGGTCGGCAGGGATTCCGGCGGCATCCAGCACGGACATCAACTCGAGTATCGGCTTGGCCAATCCGACGGGATCGAGTTGGTCGGCGCGCTCGATCGACAGCGACCGCGTGGCCGCCACCGTGTGATGCTGATCGTCAGGAAGTTCCCGCTCCGTGGGCAGTACGCCGGCCAGACTGGTGCGGCGGCCATAGCCCACGCAGGTCATTCGGTTCGATGAGATCGTCCAAGACGATCAGCCACCGCCGACGGGTCATGGCCAACCAATCCAGCAGCCGGGCAACGGCGTCCCCTGCGGGCCGGAGTCGATATCGTCCATGTCGGGGCTAAGGACCCGCGCGGCCACCCCGGCATAGGCGACCTGGATATCCCGGCGGGAACCGGCCGTGATCCAGGCGAGCAGATCCAACCGCCGATGCGTCCACAGACGGTGGGCGTGATCGGCGGCCAACTGGGTCTTACCGACCCCGCCCAACCCGGCCAGCACCTGTGTACCGGACAGGTCGATCCCGGTGAGCACCACGGTGTCACCCTGCTCGAGATGCCGGGCCAGCGAACCAGCGAGGTCCCGGTCCTGAAAGCAGCTTGCTAGCGGCGGAACCGCGCCGAATCGCACCGGCCATGCCGACGAAGGTTGCGCCGCCTCACAAGAATTCAGCCCGCCGGGCGGCTGCCCCAAGCCCGGTAGCGCAAGGGCATCGCCCGCTTGCCGTCCCCCTTGCCCACTGTCCGAGTCCGACGTGGCAGGAAGATCGGCAGGCGGCAGGCGCGTCAGCCGATCCTCAACCACCACACTCACCAGCGCGGCACCCACGGCCACAGGCGCCCACGGCCACCACCGCCACACCCCATCGTTCAGGATCTGGTTCGCCGCAACAGCACCAGCCACAGCCAACACCACAGCCGTGATCATCCACACCCAGCGCCAAACCCCCAAACGCCACCCCCAATCACAAATTGCAACCTCACAGCATCCCGCACCGCCCCTCTGTCGGGTCTCGCGCCACCCGACAGACCAGGGTCGCGCGTGGCGCGTCCGACCCGAGATCGCTTCCGTCCATCACCCACGACGCCCCCTGATCTCAAACTGCGTGGGCGCCCGGCGCGCTGGCGGTTGTCTGGCCAGGCGCGACCTTGCACAGAGCAGACAGCGCTCGCGTTCTCGTTCCTGCAGGCTAACGCCCGCGGCCGCTGCTCGATGACCTTTGCATGAAGGAGTGAACCAGCGGACGCGATGCGGAGAAGGGGATCGGCAGCGGCGTCCTTGGAGTGAAACTTGACCTTGGAGTACGTGCGGGTAAGGCCGTCGACGTCGATCACGATGCCTGGTGAGCTAACGATGAACAACTTGCCGGGTACTGTTCGCGCAACGCGCGCTTTGTTATTCCCGGAGCATGATTCGGATCGGTTCACCAACCGGAATGCCGGATATATGTGCAAACGGTTGCGCTTGCCCCTCGGACACAAACCTTTCTCCCACGTAGTGCGGGTTTCGAGGTGCGCCTCGACCCGCACTTTTTGCTGTTGGGGGGTGGTAGATCAAGTGCAGGCCGAGTTTGCTGTACAGGTCGGCCTGCAGGACAGGGTCCACGGTGGCGATCGCCTGGCTTTGTCACCGAGTTGGTCGATCAGGTCAGTGAGCTGCTCTTGGTTCACGTGTATCTGCCTCGGGCCTTGGCGTAGCTGGGCTGCGGCGGCGCGTTGTTGCTGGGTTTCGGTGATCCATCCGGCGATGACGGCCGGGTCGGTGCTCTCGTCCAGGGCTTCCAGAGCGGTTCAGGCGTCACCCACCCAGACCGAGATCCCATCTCGACAATGAGAAGTTCTTCCTGGTCTGGGGTGTTATGTCGTCGTGTCAGTCAACCGGCGGCTCGCCACCGGTCGGGCAGTCGTAGAAGCAGCGGGCGCCGCCTGTGGTCCCGGCACTCTTCAACAGAGGGGCGGATCGTCGGGGTATCCGTAGGGTGGTGCTGCCGTTGCACACGGCGCTCTCCCCGCGCTCGACCGTTACTCGTGGCCGGAAGGTCAGCGATCAACGTGGTGTGGTGCATGCTGCCGCTGCGGGGCGGCCTGCAACACCCTAGGAGAGCAGCGCCCGGTCGGCGGTGACGGAGGTGGCACCGGGAGATCGAGGCGGGCTCGCGTCCGTCCGGACGGAGCGCCGGCGGTTAGGACGGAGGCGGCCAGGAAGATCACCGCCGCCCTGATCGGTACGTTGACCAGCAGGATCCAGCGCCGGGACAGCGCGGTCAGGCTGTCCGCCGCGCCGCCCGCCAGGCTCACCACCGTCCAGATCGCCGGTTGCGGGTGTGGCACCGCCCTTCGAGGAACGTCGCGGTGCGGACGGTCAGTCTCACCGGTGCCAACACTGCGGTGCCCATCCCCTGCGCGCCTCACCCACCCCTGACGCCCCTCATCGCACAGGGGCCGAGGCACGTCAGGCCCGGGCACGGGAGTCTGGGAGATCACCTGCTCTTGCAACCATGAACAGGGTGTTGTCTTTTCCCGTCCACGGCCACATCCTCGCCGTACTTGGGCGCGCAGGCGATTGACCAGCAGCGAGGCAAAGATGAGCCCCTCCGGTGACGCGACTTCCGATCGCTCAAGCAATCTGAGTCTGAGGTCGGCTCCGTTGCCGATAAGAAAGGCCACGCCATTGACGTCGATAAATGGCGGTGGTGGATCAAAGTCCCGCAAGTCGGAACCCGAGGGCACTGTAACGCGCCACTCATGGATCCAGTACTCCCCCACCCTTCGAGGGCCGAGGTAGGGAACTCGCCTTGATCTTGCTCGCGATATATCGCTGGCTTGAGGATTCTTCGTCAGGCCTCTACTCGCCGAACTTGATGATTCCCATGTATCGCGATACCGGTTCATAATCTCAAAGGAGCCGGGCTTGAACACCCACTCGCCCTCGATTCCTCCGCGCCTTGGACAAACCCGACGCCGCCCAAGCCGCCGACCAACGGGCCCTAGGGCGTGTTTCAAAAGGGTGCTGGTGCGGTCGGTTTGGTCGTGTGTCACTGACCGATAAGCAGCGAGGCCTCCGGTAGATGGTTCTTCGACCAAGAAGACCAACCCAGCCTGGCAGGGCCTCCTCGAAGAGCGCCTCACCCACCCTTGATCCGCCCACGCGGGTGGCCCTCAAGCGGCGGGCGGACGGAGGCGCGCCAGGTCGGCGCCGAACCCGACGATCAGGTCCCCGTCGCCGGTCACGGTCATGGCGTTCGGTCTGCTGGGCAGCAACACCGGGGGGCAGAGATCGCCGCCGGTCTCCAGATCGGTCAGCGAGACGGTGCCGTCCGCGCGTCCGATGTACGCGGTGGGCCATGCCCGCACCGCCGCGGACGTGACCTCGGCGGGGCCGCGGACGTCCGCTCCGAACCGGCCGCCGGAGACGTTCCAGACGCGGACGGTCGTCGGGCCGCCGCGTTCGTGGACGGCGTGCCCGGCAACGACATGCGGACCGGCGACGTCAAGG
Source organism: Actinomadura sp. 9N215 (assembly GCF_044326345.1). NCBI lineage: Bacteria > Bacillati > Actinomycetota > Actinomycetes > Streptosporangiales > Thermomonosporaceae > Actinomadura > Actinomadura sp. 9N215. The sequence continues at coordinate 392,850 of NZ_JBIRBA010000004.1, forward strand.
ACGATGTCGTCGCCGGCCTCGGGAATGATGATCGGCGTCAGCGTCAGGTCGTCCAGAGCGTGCAGCGTCATGGGCCGGCCGTAGGTGGACACCGCCGCGAGCGGCCTGCCGCCGTCCGCCCCGGTCGCGAAGCCGGTGACCATGGCCGAGAGCCCGGTCATGGTCTCGGCGAGCAGAGCACCGTCGGCGGGCCGCCAGAGCTTGAACATCCTGTCGGGACCGAACGTGACCAGGACGTCGTCTCCCCCTACCCGCACGCGGGCCAGGCAGTGCAGATAGGTGCCATGCGTCTGGACCGGCCGTCCGTGCTGCACGCCGGCGGTCATGTTCCATCGTCGGAGCCGACCGTCCGGGACGTATCGCGAGCCGGCGCCGGTCGCGGCGAAGATCTCGCGGCCGTCGGCCCACGCCGCGAGCCCGCGTGTGCGCTCGACGCCGGTCGCCAGCGGGGCGGTCACCGGTCGCCCGCTCACGGCGTGGCGGGCGACAAGCGTGCCGCCCTCGTCGGCGCTGACCACGACGCCGGCGGTGCCGGCCAAGGTCACGCCGTTGATGTGCCGGCCGTGGCCCGGTGCACGGGTGACGGGCCGGTCCAGGTTCCACAGGGCCACGACACCGTCATAGGACGACCCGGTGAGCAGGAGGTCGCGGTCCTGCCATCTGACCGTCTGGACCGTGGAGCACGCGACCGGCCCCACGAGCGGCGGGTGCCGCTGCTGCGACGTCTCCAGATCCCACAGGTGCACGCGTTGCGGCGTGGGCACCGCCAGTGTCCCCGACACGGCGGCCAGCTTCACGGAGGGGCCCGGATCGCTCCAGACGCGCATCAGCCCGTCCGGGCTGCGGTTGACATGGGCGTCGATGGGGTCGCTCAGCCGCGCACCGGTCGCGAGATCGTAGGCGGAGATCGAGATGTAGTCGCTGATGATCACCGCGCGGTCGCGGCCGTCCGAGGTGAACAGCACGACGTCCCGGACCCGCCTGGATTCCTGCGGCACCGGCAGAGGCAGCCGGCCCCCGCCGTCGAGATCCCACAGCGACAGGCCGTGGCCGCCCGTCAGCAGGACCCGCCGCCCGTCGGCCAGCCGGCCACCGCGGATCGTGTACGCCACGGGCGCGTCCAGCTCACCTGCCTGCTCGCCGGTCGGCAGTGACCAGAGCCGGACGCGGCCGCGCGCGTCCAGGGTCACCATCGGAGTCCGACGGTCGGACTCCGCCCCGTACTGGTCGTCGACCACGTACAGGTCGTGCAGATCGTCCCCGCCCGTTTCCACGGCTTTCCGTAGCGACGCGTCCGCGACGTCCCAGATTCTCAGCCGTCCCCCGTCGTGCCCGGAGACGAGGACGGGACCCTCTTCCGTCACCGCGAACGCCAGGCACCGGACGGGCTCGGCGCACGGCAGGTCGCGCGACCGCAGGGACAGGACGTCCCACACCCGCAGCCGATACCTCGCCCCGCCTAGCGCCTCATCCTGCTCGCGGGTGCCGACGGCCACCAGCGGACGCTCCCCGATCTCACCCCACGCGACCGACATGACGGGCCCGACGTGCAGCTTCAGGAGCAACCTCGGATCGAGGTCCGTGCCGGTCGCCCAGTCCGCCCGCCAGAGCGCGGCACCGGGACCGGCGCCCGCGAGGTCGTCGGCGGCGACGGCGGCACCCCGGCGGACGGCGTCGAGGTACAGCAGCTGACGCCGATCGGCGTCGCTCAGCCGCGGCCGCCCTGATGCGCTGTCGCATGCTTCGATCGAACGCAAATCCATTTGTCCTCACTGACCGGCCGGCGTTTACGGCTCGTCCGGGAAGGGGTGGGGGTTCCAAGCTCCCGCCGGGGGTTCCGGTAGACCGTGCTGGGCGAGGGCGGCTCGTGCGATGTCCTCCAGCGGCATGAATCCGGACTTGTCCATGGGCCAGTAGTGGCCCGAGAAATTGTCGAACCCCGTGATCGCGCCCGCCTCGTCGGCTTTAAAGGTTCCCGCCATGATAACTGGCTGCTTTTCGGCCAGGCTGGCGTGTCCTGCGCCGGATGGGTACAAGTCATCCGTATGCATCGCTCGAAGCGATCCGTCCTGCTTGACCACATAGTTGTACTCGCCTGGCCGGAGCGTTTCGCCGGGTTTGATCCCGGCGGACGCGGGCACCGACGCCTGCTCCGAGTCGTCCGGGCCCGGGCGGTTGGGGCCGCCGCGCTCGAACACCTGGGCAGGGGGAGCCCCGGACTCTTGCACAGTGGTCCGCGGGGTCTTCTTGCGGAAGGCGTTGGCGAGGGTCCTGATCAGGCGTGGGGCTTTGGCGACGACTCTGGGGGCGCGGAGGGCTCCGGCGGTGGGGACGGGGATGCCGACGACTTCGCCGACGATCTTGGAGACCTTGTACATCTTGGATTTGGGGTCGCCGCCGATCGGGACGTGGACCGGGGGCGGTTCCTCCGTGGCCTTGCCGACGATTCCGCAGGCGGAGCGCTGGCCGATGGAGCAGTAGGGGCCCGCGGCGGCGCCCGCCATGGATCTGCTGAGTTGGCCGGGGAAGCGGGCTATTTCGACGACCTGGGTGACGGCGCCGTCCACGAAGCCGTTGAAGCCGTTGACGACGTGTTTGACAGGGCCTTTCTGCCACCACTTCTTCTTCTTGACCGGCGGCGGGGCCGGGGGTGTACCGCCACCACCGCCGGAGGAGGAGGAGCCTGCGCTGCTGCCGCAGTTCGTGCCGGAGTAGTAGCACTCGGTGTTGCCGGTGAGCGGGCCGTCGGTCCCGGTCGGGTCGGCGCTGGTGGGGACGTTGTTGTCGGCGTAGGCGTAGCCGTTCCAGCTTTGCGGCCAGCTGATGTCGAATTCGGGGTCGACGGTCGTGAAGCGTCCGGTGTCGGGGTCGTATTCTCGGGCGCCCAGGTGGGTGAGTGAGGTGCTGTCTTTGGTGCCGCCGACGAAGCCCTTGTCCATGCCGGTGGGCCAGGTGCCGGTGGTGCCGCGTTCTTGGCCGAAGGGTGTGGTGCGGCGTTGTGAGAGGTTCTGGCCGGTGGCGCCGAAGGAGAGCAGGCTCGTGCCCTGGTGGTCGGGGGCCAGGAAGGTGACGCCGGTGGCGGTGCGGGTCGCGATCGTCTGGCCGCCGTGGCTGTAGTAGCGGGTGGCCGTGGGTTGCGCCGTGCCGGTGGGGAGTTTGACCTCCATGCCGGGCAGGTAAAGGGTGGCGCCGGTGGCGTCGCGTTTGATCAGGCGCTGCCCGTCGGGGTCATAGACGAAGCTGTGGTTTTCGTCGGGTTTTCCGGTCTGCTGCTGGGTGATGGAGCTGATTTCGCCTTCGGTGTCGTATTTGAAGGTCTGGGTGCGGGTCTTTGAGCCGCCGTCTTCTGTGAAGGTGCGGGCTGTGGTGTTGCCCGTCTTGTCGTAGGTGTAGGTCTGTTTGCCCGGGGCGCCGCTGAAGGGGCTGGCGCCGTTCTGGGTGACGTCGGCGAGTTGGTGGCCGGTGTAACCGGTGACGTCCGGGTCGGAGGCGTAGGTGTAGGCACGGGTCGTGGTCTGGACGTTTCCGTCGGCGCCCTTGTGGTACTGCTTCTCGTCGGTGCGGCTGCCGTCGGTGGCGTACTGGTAGGTGAACCTGTAGGGGGCGGGGCCGCCGATGGTCGGCGTGGTGCCGTCCGACGGGCAGGCGGCCGCGCTCTGGGACCAGGCGTCGGTCAGGCGGCGCATGTGGTCGTAGCGGAAGCACTGCGTGTCCTGCCCGGCCGGTGCGGCGTCGGCGATCTGGCGGATGTTGCCGGCGTCGTCGTAGCTGTAGGTGGCGTCGATGTCGGGTGCGGCCGCGGTGTCCTGGCGGGTGACCTGGAAGTTGGAGACCCGTTGTGTGACGTCCTGGTACTCATACGACAGCCAGGACTTCTTCTGCCCGGCGGACAACTCGAACTGGAGGGGCTTGCCGGTCGGCGAGTAGGTGCTGCCGGTGGCGTAGCTGGACAGGTTGCCGGTGAGCGTGGTCGGCCGGGCGAGGTCGTCGTACCCGTGAGTGAGCGTCTCGGCGGGCAGGTCCCCGGCGGCGGGCATCGTGGTGGTCTTGACGGTGCCGTCGGCGTTGTAGGTGCTGGAGTAGGTGAACCGGGTGCCCAGACCTTCCGACGCCGGGATCGTGACGGTGCTGCTGGTCGGACGGTACAGGTCGTCGTAGCCGCCGACGGTCGAGGTGTAGTCGGCGATGGCGCCGTTGCGGTCCTTGGCCTTGCGGGTGCTGGACGTCAACTGCCCCTTGGCAAGGGTGTCGTAGACGTTGCTGGTCAGGACGTTCCCGGTGCCGTCGGTGGTCTGCGTGACGCGGCCGAGCGGGTCGTAGTGGGTCGTGATCTTCTGGTCGCGCGCGTCGGTGGCGGTGGTGATCCGGTCCAGCTCGTCATAGGCGTAGGTGGAGACGCCCTTGTCGGGGTCATCGGTCTTGATCTTGCGTCCGGCCTGGTCGTAGTAGCTCGTCCAGGTGGCGGCGGGGTCACCGGCGGACTTGCTGTTCACCGGGCCGGTGACCGTCTTGGTCTGGCCGCCGGGGGCGTAGGTATAGCGGGTGACGTCGTAGTCGTCGCCGGTCGGGGCATCTGCGCGGTACTGCCGCAGTTCGGTGGTCTGGCCGCGCGCGTTGGCGTAGGTGGTGCTGGGCGTGCCGCCCTGCGGCGGGTCGACGGTGACGCGGCCGCCGCCGTAGGAAGTGGTGGTCGCCCACAGTTGCGGGCCGTCGCCGCCGCCGTCGATCAGGGCCTGCTTGGTGACGCGGCCCATGCCGTCGTAGGTGTACTCGGTCTGTGACTCGATGTCGGACGGCGTCGACGGGGCGAACAGGGACGGGCCGGGAGCGCCGTCGGCGTGGTAGGTGGCGTACGCGCGGTGCGATTTGCCGATGCTGTTGTAGAGCGTCTCGGAGATGAGCCGGTCGCCGCCGGGGCCGTGCACCTGGGTCTGGCGGGGCCGCAGCAGCCCGTCGTACAGGGTGTAGGTCGGCGGGCGCTGCTCGCCCGCCGCGTTCAGCGTCCGGGCGCCGACCGCGACGATCTTGCCGTCCTCGACCTGGTAGCTGTACTCCAGGGTGGGTGTGAAGCGGGCCTTGGGACGGTCGGGGTACCACACCTTGGTGACGCGTCCGAGCGCGTCGTAGGCGATGTCGGTCCGCTTGCCCGCCGGGTCGGTCTTGGTGAGCGGACGGCCGGTCGCCGGTTCGTAGTCGGTAATGGTGGTCTGCGCGCTAGCGGGGTCGTTCGGGTTGGTGTGAGGGCTGGTCACCCTGGTGCGGCGCGTGAGCCCGTCCTGGTCGGTGTGGGTGGTGGTGGTCACTTGGCCTTTGGCGTCAGTGACCGTGGTCGGCCGCCCGTAGCCGTCGTAGGCGGTGGACGTCATCCGCTGGTAGGTGGGTTCGGTGCCGTCGTGGGCGACGAGCCGTTCGATCACGGTGCCGTTTCCGCGCGTCGGCGCGGCGTTCCAGCCGTTGCCGTCGTAGGACGTGCGGACGTCGGAGATCACCTGGCCGGGCTGGCCGTCCTCCTTGGTCTTCCGGTCCGGCGTGGTGGAGCAATTGACGGCGACGGTGTCGACCCGGTTGGGATAGGCCAGGAGCCAACCGGTCTCGTTGTCCTTGTAGGTCGTCCTGGTACAGCGGTCGTCGGCGGGGTCGGCCACGTCACCGTGGTCGGCGCTCATCGTGATCCGGCCGACCGTGACGCCCGTGCCCCCGTTCCCGTCGATGTCGAAGGTGTTGTCGACGCGGGTCTCGCGCCAGCCGCCGCCGTCCATCGCGGTGAACGAGCGGTGGCGCGCGGTTTCGGAGAGGTTGGCGGTGACCGTCCCCCAGGAACGCGTCCGGGACGCCGTCTGGTGCCGCCACGGCGTGTCGACCGTCTTGCTGACCACGGCGCCGCTGGGCCCGTTGTAGTTGACCGTGCGGTACTTGAACCCGGCCCAGGCGTCGTGGTCGACGATCGTGCCGCCCTCACCGTCGGGGACGGTGACGTTCTTGGTGCCGCCGTCGGGCCCGGCGCGGTCGCCGTCCAGGCCGCGCAGGTAATGGGAGTCGGTCCGGGTGGCCGGGGCGTCCGGGGCGCCGGTGGTGACCCGAACTTGGCCGTAGCCGCGCCACTGCGACCAGGTCTTGTTCTTCTCGCGGGTCAGGCCGTCGTCATCGTCGTAGTGCCACGCGGCTCCCCCGAGGTACTCGTACCGCGTGGCCATGTCGGGGGACTTGCCGGTGCGGTCCCTCTCCACCACCGCGGTGACGACATAGGTGTTGAACCAGTCGGTGAACGGTTCGGGCTCATCCGGGAGATGCCATACCAGCGGATAGCAGCGCTTGGTGTTGCTCTCCGGCTTCGGAAGCGACGTCCGGGCGCATTCCTGCCCGGAGTAGGTGATGTCGAGTTCGCCGCCGGACTCGTCGAAGATCTTGCTGACCCGGTACCGGGTGTAGGCCGGCAGACCGTCCCCGGCCTGGTCGACCCGGTTGTCCCTCGGGACGTGGTTGAACGTCACCCTGGGCAGTTTGATGTCATCCTCGGCGGTCGCTCCCGCCAGGCCGGTGTGCTGGATCTCCTTGAGCAGCAGGTCGCGTTCGTCGGTGACGGCGCCCCACTGGTGATCCAGCGTCCAGGAGTCGATCGGGCGGTAGCCCCAGCCCGAGCCCCGGTTGTACTGGGTGGTGACCTTCTTGAGGCGGTACCGGGACCAGAAGGTGGGCGTGGTGGAGCCGTGGCCGTCCTCGCACCGGGTGCTCTCCTTGCAGTTCATGTCCCACGGCACGTCCCGCCACTGCTCCGGGCTGGTGTCGATCTTGGCGGGGGCGCAGTCGAAGGTGCCGGTGGGGATGCAGCGCTCGGCCTTGTCGAACAGGACGCGGGCCGGGGGTGCCCCGGCGAACACGTTGTCGCCGCGCAGCCCGTACTCGATCGACGTCAGGTGGCCGCCGCGGGTGTAGGGGGTGGCGTCGGCGGGCTTGAGGTTGCGGCCGTAGTGGTTGGTCTCTTTCTCGTACAGGTAGATGGCGGCGTTGTCGTTGGGGTCGACGACCATGTCCAGGTTCCACCGCCACGCCTGCTGGCACCACGACTCGGCGAAGGTGTCCTTGTGGCAGGGCTCGGTCTCGTCGTCGCCGAACACCGGGACCGTCCACGTCGAGTTGGTCTCCGGGCCGCCCGAACCCCACCCGGGCAACCGGTTCCGGCCGAAGAAGTACTGAGTCCCGTCGGTGGTGGTGACCTTCCAGTACTCGTTCTCGTGGTCGCCGTTGCCGGTCTCGTCCGACTTGAGCTTCTCGAACCGGGTCCCGTCGTCGTTCTTCAGCCGCCACGTCCCGTCGGCGGCCTTGATCAGCTCGCCGCCCTTGCCGTTCCAGGTGACGGTCGCGTTCTCGTATCCCCAGCACAGGTCCCCTGGCGATTCGCCCTGGTCGTTCTTGGGCGCGCCATCGTCGGCGCAGGACTTGTAGCGCTGCTCGATGAACCCGGGCCAGTAGTCGAACCCTTCACCGGCCCAGGAGGGCTGGCTGTTGGTGTTGGCCGTCCGCCCATCGACGCTCTGCGAGGAGTAGGTGAGACCAATCCCCGGCTCCAGTCCCCCTGGGACGGGCGCGACCTTCAACGGGTACGACCAGGTGAAGTCCCCGGTGTTCCCGGAAGTCGCCCAGGTGGCGGACGCGGCGAGCTTGGTGGCCGCGTAGTCGCCCTGCGGTCCTTCGGGTGCCGCGACCGCCGCCAGCAGCGCCGGGCCCGTCCGTCCGCCGGCGTCGACGTCGGCGGTGAGGAGCTCTGCCTCGCCGTCGTTCTTCGTGGGGACGGGCGTCGAGGCCCGGCATTCGGCCTTGGCCGGTGTAGTCAGGGCGCAGGACGGCAACTGGACCAGACGCAGCCGGGTGCCGTAGGAACCGCCGAACGCCTGTGTGAACGCCGAGTAGTCCACCCGGACCCCGACGCGACCCGAAGCGTCCGTTTCGCCCGGGGTCACGGTGAACATCAGGCCGTTGACTCCGGCCCGTCCGGCGGTCTCGCGGTCCAGGACCGAGACCTTCACCGGGCCCTTCAGCACCGGACGAGCCGCCGCGCCCTTGGCGACCGGTCCCGGCGACGCCAGCGCGACCGGTGAGCCCTTGGCGCGTGCCAACCCTTGCGACGAGCCGGAACGTTCTGCCTGACGGCCCAGTGCCTCCAGCTCGACCGTCCCGGGCTTCGGCCAGGCGGCCCTGGTCGCCGGGTCCGGTCGCGCGGACGAATCCGGCGTGCGGGGGCGGACCTTCGCCCTCTTGCCGTCGACCTTGCGCTCGCGGTCGGCGACCTCCGGACGCCCCGAACGCGGCTGATCGGCCTGCGCGGCCGGAGCGGTGGCCAATCCCGCCGCCAAGACCACCACCAGTCCGGCGGCCACGACACGCAGCGGACGTCCCGTGTGCAGCACCAGCCGCCTGCCCATCCCGTCACCAGACCTTCCGCAGCGAAGTGGGCGCGAATCACGCACCCGAAGTCCGTCAACGCCCTCGACGATGCGATCAGCGACAAAAATGATCAAGATTCGCGTTCGGTCACAATGCGTCGCCGCGAACGGGACGGCAGGTCGGCGGCAGGATCAAGACCATTTTCGGACACGGTGACAACCGGCCGCCCGGAAAAGGCGTCCGCGCGGGTAATGGAAAACAAGTGTCACGGTCTAAAACAAAAGAGATGACCCAAAATTTCAAAATCGGTCAGGCTGATCTTGTCCGGGGTGCGGCCGAATGTCATGATCACGGCGACGAGACCTCGGCACCCCGGGGAGGCACCGATGCGCTCTGCCACAACGGCCGCCACGCTGGCCGCCGCACTGACCGCGACGTTCACGTCCGCACTCACCCTCACCGCCGCGCCGCCGGCGAGCGCCGACACCGCGCCGCCGCCCGGGGAGCCGCCCACCGTCACCGCCGATCCGCTGCCCACCTGGCAGACCAACGGCACCGTCTGGACGGTCACGACCGTCGGCGGAACGGTCTACGCCGGCGGATCCTTCTCCGCGATCCGGCCGCCCGGCGCCGCTCCCGGCGACCCGCGCGAGCTTCCGCGCGGCAACGTGGCCGCCTTCGACGCCGCCACCGGGGAGCCGCTCGCCTGGAACCCCAGCGTGGAGTCCAACCCGGGCAAGGAGGTGGTCGTCAACGATCTGGAGGCCTCCCCCGACGGCCGGAGCCTCTACGTCGCCGGCATCTTCACCAAGATCAACGGGCTGTCGCGGCCGCGGATCGGGGCCTTCTCCCTGCCGGACGGAGCGCTCACCGGCTTCCGGCACGACCCGGACGCCGCCGTCGAGGACCTCGCCGTGTCCGGCACCACCCTGTACGCGGGCGGCTCCTTCGCCGCCGTCGACGGCGTCCCCCGCGAGCGCCTCGCGGCCTTCGACACCGCCACCGGCGCGCTCACCGCCTGGGCGCCGACCGCCGACCGCCGCGTCATGTCCGTGGTGCTCTCGCCGGACGGCTCCCAGGTCGTCATCGGCGGCAAGTTCAACAGGCTCAACGGCAGCCCGCCCCACGGGCTCGGCGCCGTCCGCACCGACGCCACCGGAACCAGCGCCCCCTGGGAGACCGGCCTGGAGTACGTCAGCGACTCCCGCCAGTCCTGGGCGACGGCCCTGGTGAAAGACGACGACACCGTCTACGTCAGCGCCGCCGGCACCGGCACCTTCGACGGGCGCCTCGCCGTCGACCCGAACGGCGGACACCTGCGCTGGATCGACGGCTGCAAAGGCGGCACCGAAGCCGTCACCCTCCTGGACGGCGTGCTCTACAGCGGCTCACACGCCCACGACTGCTCCACCCAGCCCGGCGGGTTCCCTCAACTGGCCAACGACGGCCACCAGCGCCTGCTCGCCGAACCCGCCCGTCCAGATCCCGCTCGGTACGACACCCCGCCGATCCTGCATTGGTTCCCAGACACCGACAGCGGCCCCGACGGCGGCCAGGGGCCCCGCTCCATGGACAACGACGGCCGCCACGTGTGGGTGGGCGGCGACTTCACCACCGTCAACAAGCAGCCTCAGCAGGGAATCACCCGCTTCGGCTCGCTGGCCGTCACCGATGACGTCGGTCCGCCCGAGAAGATCGGCGCACCCACCGTCACCAAGCCTGACGGCACCACCGGCACCCTCACCGTCACCTGGACCCAGACCTGGGACCGCGACAACGCGACGCTCACCTACCAGGTCGTCCGCGACGATGACACCGTCGTCCATTCCGTTGACTCATCGTCCAGGTTCTGGGAATTGAAGACTCTCACCTACACCGATACCGGTCTGACTCCCGGAAGTACGCACACGTACACGGTCCGTGCCATTGACCATTTCGGAAACACGATCCAATCCCGTGCGAGCGACCCCGTCCAGGCGAGGTCGGCGGAATAGAGGGCGAAGCGCTGTGGCTGACGAGAAGCGTTCACGGACGCGGGTGAAGGTCCACCGGAAACTGCTGGCGGGGCTCGGCCTCACCGCGCTCGCGCCGGCGGTACTGACCGCACTCGCGCCGGCGGCACTGACCGCGCCCGCGAACGCCGACACCGCGCCGCCGCCCGGGGTGCCCGCCACGATCACGGCCGACGACCTGCCCACCTGGCAGACCGACGGCGTGGTCTGGTCGCTCGCGGTCGTCGGCGACGTCGTCTACGCCGGCGGGAACTTCGACCACATCCGCCCGCCCGGTACGGCACCCGGCGACCCGCGGGAGCAGCCGCGCCGCAACCTGGCCGCCTTCGACGCCGCCACCGGCGAACCCCTGCCCTGGGCACCCGTCGTCGAGGGCACCCCCTTCACCAGCACCACCCCGCAGAACGACTGCGACGACCTCGGCGACGACCGGTGGGTGTGCGACGCGGTCTGGGAGGTCAAGCCCTCCCCCGACGGCACCCGCCTCTACGCCGGCGGCGACTTCACCAAGATCGACGGCCTGCGGCGCGGGAAGATCGCCTCGTTCGACCTGGCGTCCGGCGCGCTGACCGCCTTCCAGCACGAGATGAGCAGCCGCGTCACAGCGCTCGCCGTCACCCCCACCACCGTGTACGCGGGCGGCTACTTCATCACCGTCGACGGCACGTCCCGCCAGCGCCTGGCCGCATTCACCGCCACCGACGGCGCCCTTACCGCCTGGACGCCCACCGCCGACCGCGGCGTGCACGCCATGCTCGCCTCACCCGACGGCAGCCGAATCGTCATCGGCGGCGACTTCCACCGCCTCAACGGCAACCCGCCGCACGGGCTCGGCGCCATCCACACCGACACCACCGGAACCAGCGCCCCCTGGGCCACCGGAGTCGACCACATCGACGACAAGCGCCGCTCCTGGGTCACCGACCTGGTCACCGACGGCGAAGCCGTCTACGCCTCCGCCAACGGCGAAAGCACCTTCGACGGCCGCATGGCCCTCGATCCGGGCGACGGAACCCTCCGCTGGATCGACAACTGCCGCGGCGCCACCCAGGCCATCACCGTCATGGACGGCCTGCTCTACAGCGGCTCACACGCCCACGACTGCTCCACCCAGCCCGGCGGCTTCCCCAGCATCGTGCCCGGCCACCCCTACCAGCGCCTGCTCGCCGAACCCACCCACCCCACCGCCCAGTACGACACCCCGCCGATCCTGCACTGGTTCCCCAACACCAACGGCGGGCCCACGGCCGAGAGCCAAGGCCCCCGCGCCATGGACAACGACGGACGGTACCTGTGGGTCGGCGGCGACTTCACCACCGTCAACAGCCGGCCCCAGCAGGGCCTGACCCGCTTCGGCTCGCTGGCCGTCACCGACGACGTCAACCCGTCCGAACCCGTCCGCAAACCCACCGTCACCAAACCGGACGGCACCACCGGCACCCTCACCGTCACCTGGACCCAAACCTGGGACCGCGACAACGAACAACTCAAGTACCAGATCATCCGCGACGACAACACCGTCATCCACACCCTCGACGCCACATCCCGGTTCTGGAACCTGCAGACCACGACCTACACCGACGCCGGCCTGTCCCCCGGCAGCACCCACACCTACTCCATCCGCGCCATCGACCCCTTCGACAACCGCTTCCGCTCCGCCCGAAGCGACCCGGCCCAAGCCGGCTGACGACACTTCGGCGACAACCACCGCACAACCGCAACAACGGGTAACAGAGCAGGCCAATGGTGCAGATAGCCACGGCTCGTCATCCCGGTTCCACAGGTCCCGCGTGGTCCACCGCGGAGGACCCGGGCTACTCCCAAGGAGTGGCCGATCAACTCCGGATCCGGACCAGACGATGCCGTCGCCGAACGCGGCCCACAATGGCTTCCCGCCCTCGTGCGGCCGCTGCTCGCCGAGATGAGCCACGCCGTGTGGCTTCTGCCGACCCCCCGGGTTCCGGCAGGCGGTCTTCGATCGCCGGGGCGGTACGGGATGGGGATTCATCGCTAGGACCAGCGACCCCGCGCAGGCGCTGAGCAACCTGCTGCGGCGCGACGCGATGTTCACCGACCGGCTCGCCGAGCAGACCCGGCGGTTCGGCCTGCACGGGCTCGCTGTGGACTCCACGGTCGCCGAGGATGATCTCGAACGGCAGGTGTCCGAGGTGTTCGGCCTCGCCGAATAGGTGGCCGCGACGTGACCGCTCCAAGCACGGCCACGGCCCTGACGGCCGCCGGATACTCGAGCTGCGGATGTGGCCGCGCTCGCCCAAGCCGACGATCAGCAATCCATCCGAGCACACGTCGCAAAGGAAGAAGACCACGGGCTCAGCCACGATGATGCCGATCGTGGAAGATCCTGGAAAAAGCTGGAACGCCAGCGTTAGACTTCGCCATGCGAACTCCGTGACCTCCCTTAGTGATTCCCGAAGGGATGTCTTGTCGGAAGAGGTGCGCCCCCCACAGCCCCGGTCGGCCGATGCCCGGGTCCAGTTGATAGCCGATCTTGGTAATGAGATCAACCGTCTAATCAACGAGTATCGCCGGAAGATGAGCAAATCATTTTCAAATTGAGGAAATTGCCAGCTCGGCTAAAGTTAGCAAGAGTAGTCTGTATTCTTACAAAAAGGAGAGGCTCTTCCACCCGCAGACCGGCTTGACCGAATCCTGAATGTGCTGGGCGTCTCGCCCTCGGAACAGAGTCGCCTGGCTACAGCGAGAGACAACCTGGAGAATTGGCGTGAATTCGGAACAGTGCAGACTAAAACTACACCAGACCCACCTCGTCAACTGCCGGGCGCGATTGCCGATTTCGTGGGCCGCGCTCCCGAACTGACGTTCCTCCAAAAGCAATTGGACCAGATAGGCGTCACTGGTGGCGCGGTGGTGATCACTGCGGTCACTGGAACCGCAGGTGTGGGCAAGACCGCGCTTTCACTCAAGTGGGCCCAGCACGTACGCGACCGGTTCACCCACGGTGACCGGTATGGCCTCGGTGCCGGCGCAGAGCCGTCCCAGCAGTTCCCAGTCCCGTTCCATCACCACTGTCAGCAGCACGAGGGTTCCGGCACGTTGGCATACCCATGCCACCACATCGGCAGGAGTCTCCACCGCATGCCGGGCCTCCTTCAGGACGGATCGGCGGTTGTTGATCTTGATCACCACGGAGTCGTCGCCGTCGGCAGGAATTACCCAACGGCTGTTGCCTTCGCCGGGATGGCCTGACAGCATCCCTTGGAATCGATCATCTGGCGTTTGCCGGATCTGGCCGTCGCTCGGCCCAGGCGTTCGGAGACCGCCGCTCACGGATCCAACGTCATCTGCGTTCACGTCAGCGGCGTCCCCACCTTTCCCACCGGTGACCCTGCGGTGATGGACGTGTTCCCGACCGACTTTCCGGTCCGTTCGCCGGCGGGGAAGATCCACAATGTGGTGCGCTTTCGGAGTTCGACCGGGGAGGGAGACCTTGACCTGCTGCTCGTCGACCTCCGCACGTTCTTCGGCGAGGTCTCCGGCTGACCGGCTCAAGATCCATGACAGGTGGACGCCGGATTCTGTCGGTGGCGGTCGACATCATCGAACGCATCATCGCGATGGCCGATTGGAGGTCATGGGTCTTGGACGAGGACGACGGCGCGTGGGAGCGGCGCAGCACCGTGAGGGTGGTGCCGCCCGTCCAGGCACGGAAGCTTGCGAAGGTGCCGTTCGTCGAACTGGCGGACGGTCGGTTGCAGGGCGTGGTGTCGAGCGGGTCTGACGCGTCCCGCGTGTACGTCTCGTCCATCATGGCCGGAACGCACGGCAACAGTTGCAGCACCAACAACAACCGGCCGTGCGGCGGGTTGACCGATCTCCATCTGTGCAAGCACCTCGACGCGCTGGTGACGGAGGGCATCCGCCAGTACGGGCAGGAACGGGTCGCCCGCTACCTGCGCGTCGAGGTCGGCGAGGGCAAGGACCTCATCGACTGCCTGAACAGCCACAAGGACCCGGCGTCCGCGGCGGCGGTGTTCAGCAGGTTCCTGCGGCATCTCGCCTACCTGGAGGTACCGGAGAGCACCGAGCCGGTTCCCGAGCTGCACTGGTTCCCCGCGGCGGGGGCGGTGGGCTGATGCTCGCGGTGCAGTTGCGGGAACTGGTCGGCGGCGCGCCCGTGCCCGTCGATGAGGCGCTCGACCTGGTGGCCGGGTTCGACGGCTCGCTCACCGGCGGCCTGGGCCGGATGGGCGACCGGCAGGAGGCGGCGCTGTCGGCGTTCGCGGGCGCGCTGGCCGGCTCGCCGCTCGGCGGGCCGGTAGGCGAGGCGGCCGAGAGGGTGGTCGCCGGATCGATCGGCGATGACCGGCTCGCGGCACTGGCGGGCGGACGGGCCGCGCTGCTCGGCGCCGTCCACGACGCCCTGCTGGAACGCCTCGACAGCGCACTGGGCAGGTCGAGGTCGCCCTGGGAGGAGCGCGCCGGCAAGCCCAGCGCCGGGACGGCGCCGGAGAATCTGCTGGCCGGGGCGCGGTCGTGGCTGCACGAGCTGGCGATCGCCGGGTGGCGCGGCGTCGACCACGACCTGGTCTCGGCGGCCGGTCAGACGATCGAGGGGCTGTGGGGCGTACCGTCGCTGCGGCGGCTCGCGGTGTTGCTCGACGGTCTGGCCTCGGAGCTGCGTGCGTCCTGCCCGGTCGCGACCATGGAGCGCGTACCCGAGCGGCGCTGGGCCGACCTGTGGACGCGGGCCATCCTGCTCGCCCGCGCCGGATCGTGGACGGGCGGCGACGCGGAGCCGGTGTCGGGACGGCTACTGGTGCTGGGCGTGGACGTCCACGAGCACGGAACGGCCGTCCAGGTGCAGGTCCACGGGGTGCTGGAGCCCGCGGACGGCGGCGAAGCGCGGCTAGTGCGGACTGGTGTGGCGGCGGCGAAGGTCGACACGATCGTCGGCCCGGCGGTGTGGCGGCTGCTCTACGCCTATCCCGTGCTCCTGGCGGCGCTGGCCGAACGGCGCGTCCTGGACGTGGCGGACATGCCGCTGACCGTCGGCGGCGACCTGCTCTGGCGAGAGGACGCGGCGCAGGCCGGGGAGCCCGCCGACCCGTTCACCACGGCCCGGGTCCAGTTGGGCGAGGCGACCGCTCCCTCCGTCCCGCCGCTGGACCGGCATCCGGTGCGCATCGCCGAGCCGGTGCTGCTGGAGGGTTATCGGTACGACGACGGCGCCGTCTCGCTCGACGGCACCACCCTGGAGATCGACAGCGGTCGGCTGCCGGCGTGCGGACCGATCACACCATCGCTGGTGAAGGCGTCCACGGCCTGCATCGGACTGGTGCGCCGGGACGGCGGCCGCTGGCTGCTGCAGCCCCTCGCGCTCCAGGCCACGATCAAGAAGAAGCCGGTCGAGGCGCACACGGGGGACTGGGCGCTCGGCCCGACGGATCCGAAGGTCGTGAAGGCCGAGGCCCGTGCCGGTGACGCCGTGGCCGTGCTGCGCGAACGCGCGGGAAGGCTGCTGCGGAAGTGACCGAGCTGCAGAACGGGCCGCAGGCCGGCAGTGAAGCCGGGACGCACGGCGTCGGCGCGCCGGTGGCGCAGACCGACGGCGCGGCCGGGGCGCAGGGCGTCGAGGGCGCGTCCGTGGCTGCGAAAGGGCCGGATGCGAATCGGCGGCAGGTGCTCTACTGGCGGCTGATGGCGCGGCTGTTCGCGCCCGATGAGCAGCCCGCGCTCGAATCGGCCAGTGTTGCGATAGTCGACGATCTCGGGTTGCCTCCGGCGCTGCTCGACCCGGGCGTCTCGATGGACAACGTCCTCCAGCGGTTCCCCGAGCTGGAGCCGGAGTTCGACGGCCTGATGGCGCCCGCGGACGACTCCGGCGGCTCGGCCATGCAGGTGCGGCGGGCCGCGCTGGTGTCGAAGTTGCTGCTCAACGTGTTCGCGCCCTGCAACGGCAACGGCAACGTGACGGCGACCCAGCTCGCGGCCTGGCAGAAGGACGCCTCCTGTCTGAAGGCGGCGCTCGGCGAGAAGGGCGCCCAGGAATTCGCGGGGACCCTGTCGGAGATGGAGGGTGACCTCGTCAAGCGGATGGCGTTGCGCGAGGTGCTGGCCGATCCGAAGCTGGCGAGCAAGCTCACGCCGAGCATGTCGCTGATCGAGCAGTTGCTGCGGGACAAGGCCAACCTGTCGGGGGTGGCGCTGGCCAACGCCAAGTCGCTGATCCGCCGGTATGTCGACGAGGTCGCCCAGGTGCTGCGCACGCAGGTGGAGAAGTCCTCGTCGGGGACCATCGACCGCTCCGTCCCGCCCAAGCGAGTGTTCCGCAACCTCGACATCGACCGCACGATCTGGAAGAACCTCACCAACTGGAGCCCCGAGGACGAGCGGCTGTACGTCGACCGACTGTTCTACAAGCAGACCGCCAAGCGCACCACGCCCGCGAAGATGATCGTGGTGGTGGACCAGTCGGGCTCGATGGTCGACTCGATGGTGAACTGCACGATCCTGGCGTCGATATTCGCCGGGCTGCCGAAGGTGGACGTCCACCTGATCGCCTACGACACGCGTGCGCTGGACCTGACGCCGTGGGTCCACGACCCGTTCGAGGTGCTGCTGCGCACCAAACTCGGCGGTGGCAACGACGGGCCGGTGGCGATGAACATGGCCCGCCCGAAGATCACCGCTCCGCGCAACACGGTGATGGTGTGGATCTCGGATTTCTACGAGTTCGGGGCCTCGCAGCCGCTGTTCGAGGGGATCGAGGCGGTGCACCGATCGGGGGTGAAGTTCATCCCGGTCGGGTCGGTGACCAGCTCAGGCACCCAGATCGTGAACCCGTGGTTCCGGGAGCGCTTCAAGCGGCTCGGCACCCCGGTGATCTCCGGCCGCATCCAGAAGCTGGTGGACGAGCTGAAGAACTTCCTCCTGTGACCTCCTTTGGCGGCCGGGCCCCTGAGTCGGCGCTCGCGTCTCCAGACAAGAACCGTCCCGAGCAAGAACCCGCCTTGCCAGAACTCTGACCGCCCGAGAACGGGGCTGCTTCCGGAAACCCGACCTGCCGGAGAACGCCGCCGCACCGGGAAGCCTGATCTGCCCGACGTCCCGAGAGAGACGAGGAGAGCGATGTCCGACGAACTGCTGCGCGCGCCCGCCGAGGTCAAGCACGCCGAGGAGCTCGACTACCTGGAGTCGGTCGACGACGGTCCCAAGCCGTTCGCCTGGCGGCTCAGCCCCCGGATGGTGCGGCTGTTCGTCCTCGGGTCCGAGCGCTCGGACGGCCTCGACCGCGAGATCGGCCAGAAGTGGTTCGGCGACCGGAGCTTCGTCGAGCGTGCCATCGTGACGCTGGCGTCCGACCGCGGCCTGCTGCTGATCGGCGACCCCGGCACCGGTAAGAGCTGGCTGGCCGAGCTGCTGTCCGCCGCGATCTCCCGCAACTCCACCCTGGTCGTCCAGGGCACGGCCGGCACGACCGAAGACCACATCAAGTACTCGTGGAACGTCTCCATGGTGATCGCCAAGGGGCAGTCCCGGGAGTCGCTGATCCCGTCCCCGATCATGACCGCGATGGAGCAGGGCGTGATCGGCCGGTTCGAGGAGCTGACCCGCTCCACCAGTGACGTCCAGGACGCGCTGATCTCGATCCTGTCGGAGAAGTACGTCTCGATCCCGGAGCTGGACGATGACAACATCGCCTTCGCCAAACCCGGTTTCTCGATCATCGCGACGGCCAACAGCCGGGACCGCGGCGTCAACGACCTGTCGTCGGCGCTGAAGCGGCGGTTCAACTTCGTCCGCATCCCGGTGGTGACCAACAAGAAGAGCGAGGCCGAGATCGTCCGGTTCCGCACGGCCGAGCTGATGCGGCGGCACTCGATCGAGCTGGACGTCCCGCCGACGCTGCTGGACATCCTGCTGCAAAGCTTCGCCGACCTGCGCGCCGCGTCCACCTCGGCCACCACCGACGACGAGAAACTGGAGTCGGCGCTGTCCACGGCCGAGCAGATCGGCGTGCTGGAGGACGCGATCCTGCACAGCCAGTTCTTCGGCGACCACGCCCTGAAGGCCGAGACCCTGGCGAGCTCCCTCGTCGGATCGCTCGCCCGCCGCTCCCCCGAGGACCTGGCCATCCTCAACAAGTTCTGGCACGGCGTAGTCGAGCCCCGTGGCCGCAAGGACGAGGGCGGCCCCTGGGAGGGCTTCCTGGAAGGCGGCCGCGAAGCGATCGCGAAGCTGTCGTGACCAAGCCCGTCATGGCCAAGAGCGACGCGAGCAGGGCCGCCAAGAGGAAAGTGAGGCAGGCGTGAGCGACGTCGGATCCGTCGAGAACGTAGCGGACGCCGTGACCGCCCGGGCCGCCGGCGGGGCCTCGACCGGGCCGTTCGGGGCGTTGCGGGAGCAGTTGCTGGGGGCCGCCGAGGAGTTCGCCGGTGAGCCGCGCGGGCTGCCGGACATTCTCGCCGGGCTGGTGGACGACGTCGACCGGGCGCTGCGCGAGGAGCTGGAAATCTTCCCGGTCTGCCATCACTCGCCCGCCTCGGCGCTGGCGATGGCGCGGCGGCTGCGGGAAAAGCAGCCGCAGGTGATCTACCTGGAGCTGTGCGAGGACCTGCGTCCCCTGCTGGACGAGCTGCGCAACTGCCGGCTGCCCGTGGCCTTGCAGGCGTTCGCGTCCGAGCTGGACGGCTTCCCGCAGGACCAAGCGCCGCTGAGCGTGGTCGCGCCGATCACCGAGGCGTCGGCCGAGTACCAGGCGATCGCCTACGCCCTGGACACTCCGGACGTGGAGCTGGTGCTGGTCGACCGTTCGTCCGACCACGTCTTCCAGTGGGAACCCCTGGACCGTCCCGACGAGTCGCCCGTCCGAGCGAGTGAGGACGAGGAGGACGGGGCCTTGCACGGTGACGCGGTCGGGATCGAGATCGGCGATCTGCGTCCCGGGTTCACCGAGCTGGAGGAGCATCTGCTGCGGCACGGCAAGGTGAGGCACTGGTCCGAATGGTGGGACCAGTACGTCGAGCAGCCGCTGACCGGCGCCGACCATGACACCTACCGGCAGGTCATGGTGCTGATCGGCAGCCTGTTCCGGCGGCTGCGGCCCGGCGGCGACCGGCGCCTGGCCACCGACGAGGACCGCGAGCGGTACATGTGGACGCGGATCCGCGATCATCTCGCCTCGTCCGGCGCCGACCCGTCCCGCTGCCTGCACGTGTGCGGCGCCTTCCACGCCGCCAGCCGCGTGGAGCAGTTCGGGCTGCGGTCCACGGCGAGCTTCGACATCGCGCCGCGCACCGCGACCCGGTGGCAGTACGGGCTGATCCCGTCCAGCCACTCGGCGATCGAGGCGCAGTTCGGGCTGGCGCCGGGCTCGGTGTCGATCGCCGCGACGACCTGGGAAAAGGCGCTCAAGCGTACGCGGGACAAGCCGTTCCGCCTGGCCGGGCAGCGCGGCACGCGCAAGACCGCCGCGCCGAAGCCACCGGCGCTCGCCCCCTCGGCTCCGGTGGCCGACCGGCTGAGCGGGTTCCTGTCGAACGCGCCCGCGCCGGACGGCCTGGACGAGGCCGAGCTGCTCGGCTGGTGCGTGGACATCGTCCGGCTGGCGCGCCGCAACGGCTACCTGTCCAGCACGGCCGACGCGATCGCGGTGTTCGAGACGTCGATCCTGCTGGCCGGGTTGCGGGGGCGCGCCCGTCCCACGCCGTACGACTTCCAGGACGCGGCGATCACCTGTATCGAAAAGGACTCGGTGCCGGGCCGCCGCGACGTCCGGCGGCTGTGCGAGATCCTGCTCGGAGGCGACCGGATCGGCCAGGTCGGCTACGAGGCGCTCCCGCCGCTGGCGAAGGACGTCTTCGACCGGCTCCGCCCGCTGGGCCTCGCCCTGGACAAACGCCAGATCCAGCGGGCCCTGCTCGACTTCGCGACCGAGCCCGACCTCGAACCCTGCTCCGACCTTCTGTGGGTCCTGCGCCGCCTCCTGCCCGACGACGCCGTCCGCCCGATCATGGGCTCGCACCGCCTGGGCGAACGTCCCATCCAGGAGAGCTGGGACCTGGCGATCGGACGCAACCAGCGCTACCTCGTCGAACTCGGCTACGAGGGCGTCACCGTCGAGCAGGTCCTGGAGCAGCGCCTGCGCAAATCCGTCCACAATCCGAAGGCGACGGCCGCCACGGCACTGGAAGCGGTCGAGGAATCCCTCCTCTACCTGCGCAGCCGCCGCTTCACGAACGAACTCGGCGCCCGCGCGGTCGAACTGCTCTCGACCGAACGCACCGTGGACGACGCCCCCGAAGTCCTGCGCCGCGTCCGCCGGCTCCTCACCCACTACAGGGCGACGGAACCGGCTCTTCCCCGCTGGTGCGAGAACTTCGTGACCACCGGCTACGCCCACTACTGCACGCTGCTGCCCACGGCGTTCACCGCCGACGACACCGGCGTACGGCAGGTCGCGGCGATGCTGGGCTTCCTGGTCAGCCTGGAAAGCCTGGCGATCTCGCTGGGGTGCGACCACACCCAGCTGGAACTGGCGGTCAAGCAGTCCCATCCCGAGGACCCGGCCAAGGTCGCCTTGCTGTGGGCGGCCGAGTCCCAGCTGGGCCTGCTCCCGCTCGCCGACCTGCGTCAGCGCTGCGACGAACTGCTGGACAACCCCATGCTGGTCGGTGCGTTCCCGCAGTACCTGAGCGGCTTCGTGCAGGCTCTGGACGCCGTCCCGTCGCTCTCCCCGCTGGTCGTGGAGCTGCTGTCCAAGGCATTCGCCCGCCTGCCCGACACGATCCTGCTGCCCTGGCTGCCCAGGCTGATCACCACGCTCAAGGACCAGGCCGCGGAGATGCTTCCCGTCCTGATCCGCGAGGCCGACCGCACCTTCCCAGCCACCCTCCCGGCCGTGGACACCTGGACACCCCCCTGGACTCCTTCCCCGAAACCTCCCGAGCCCCAGCGAGCAGCCCCGACCAACACAGCGATAGCAACGTTCCTGGCCACGCACCATGAGCCCGTTTCCGCGATAGCGACCCTGCTGGGCCACGACCCGTCCTGGCCGAACCCAGCGGAAACCACGACAACCGCGCCCTCACCCAAGGTCGGCTCGCTGTTGCGCGCCCACCCGGAAACCGCCGAAGCGGCCGCCGCACTCATTGCCCCCTAGCCGAACGCGCACCAGGCCTGCCAAGCCCTGGCGCGCCGACCTCGGTTCTAGACCAGGTGGAGTGCAGTCACCGACTGCACCATCGCCGAACTCGGCGGAACAAGCCGCCTGGCCGAGGTCACCGACACCGAAATCGGCGCCGCCCTCACCACCCTGTGGGGGCGGGTGCGCGCCAGCGACAAGAAACTTAGGAACGCGCGCTACCACAAGCCCGCCGGGGTGAGCGCGCTTCATCAACGGCCGCCTACGAATACACGAGCCGCCTCGCAGCGGAGGAATTCACCAGTGCGAGGCGACTAAGGGCGCTCTGCTAATTGCAGACCCTGACGTAATACACCGGATCCCTCAACCGCTCATCGGCATGTGTGTTTGTGGCCCAGCCGAAGCCGTGCCTCCCCGGCCGCGTGTGATGTGATGCCGACCGAGTCCGGCTACCTGGTGGCAGGGGGATTCAGGCGGCCGGTCGCCCCGGCCTGCTTGACCAGCCGCCCCCACCGTTCGCGGCGCCCGAAACGCTCCGCGATCACCTTCCCCGAAGGAAGATCTCCCGCCGGTGTGCGATGGGCCAAAGCCCACTGCCACGCCTCGCGCTGCAGCACCGAGACCGGCTCACAGCCTGCGGATGCTTCCGAATTTCGTCCGCAGGAGCCTCCTGCGCCTGGACCCGACCCGCGTCCCACATGAGGCTCCCGGCGCCCTTCGTCCGCGCACCATCGGAGCCGTTCAACCACCCGGCACGGGAGATATGAGTCTCGTATGAAGCGCCTACCTCGAGCAGCCTCGTAGAGAGACCCGCAGGAGCTGCGGCGTCAGAAGCATCCGGCTCGTTCTCCGCCACCCTCATGCGTGGACTCTCCCATGACGGCGGACTGATGCCATGAGCCCTGCCTGACCTGGCGCATCAGCAGTTCATAAGCCCCGATCAGCGCGCAGCTCGGCCACGCCGCGATCACCCGGCCAACCACAGACGGTTCGGCCACCGCCACGTTCGCCGCCAGACTCGCCGCGCTGCCGATCACCAGCAGCACCCACGGCAGCAGGCCGCTCCGTCGACCCGCGCGGGAATCGTCCAGCAACGACATCGACGACGCCACGATCATCCCGTCCACCGACACCGGCAACAACGCCGCCGTCCACGACGTCTCCCCATACCGCTGCACCAGCACGAACATGTGCTTGTAAGAGATCACCGCGGCGATCCGTGCCAGCACCACCACACACCCGGTGGTCGTCCACCGCACCAGCCGATCCGCCCATCCCCCACGTCCCTCAGCCACGGTCATCCACCCCCAGGGGATGAGAGGGAGCAGGATGGGAACGGTATGGGAACGGCAGGACCAGACCGGCCCGGCACGGATCGACACGGGATGGCACGAACGGCTTTGAAAACCCGGACGGAATGGCACGAATCGGCATCATTTGTCACCGCCAGAACCGTCCTGATTAGGCTGGTCGCCGACTCTTGATCCGCGGGTTCGGGGTTCAAGTCCCTGACGGCGCACCCGCGTTTCCCTCTGACTTGGGCGTTCTTCTCTTTTGAAGAGCGCCTTTCGTCCTTCCCGGGTGGGTGTGGGAAAGATATGGGAATCCCAGTACCGGCCGAGGACGCCGTAACCCGGTGCGGGACCAGTACAGCTAGCGTGGCGGGCCGTCGCGGTGGATCCAGTGTGGCCCTGCCCTGGACTACCGGCCTTCGGACGGGTCGCAGAACGCGGAAACCAACTCGCGACCCTGTGTAATCGGACCTACTCTAGAAGTGATTTGGTGGGGCGATGTGTCCGCTTCGTTGGGGTGGGGTTTGCCCGGGTTGTGGAAGGGACCCCGTGACCGGGGCCGCGGCGGGGTTGATCCGTGGTCGGCGGCTCCCTGGCCGGAGGGTTGTCCATGGTGAGGTGAGGAGGCGCGGTGAGTGAGGAGACGGCGGGAGCGGTGGTCGATGAGGGTGGGATCAAGATCATGCCGGGGGATCGGCGCTTCGCGGCGCTGTGCCGGGGGTTCAATCCGCGGTGGCGGGCCGATCCGGAGTATGTGCGGCTGGTGCGGACCGGCGAGGAGGTCCGTGTGGCGCTGCAGCAGGCGGTCACCGAGCCCTCCCCGGACGACCGGCGGGATCGGATCACGGTCCGCTCCGGCGGGCACTGCTATGAGGATTTCGTCTGTTCCGAGGACGTCCGAGTGATCATCGACGTCTCGCTGATGGACGAGATCTATGCGGACCCGGACATGAAGGCGATCTGCGTCGAGGCCGGGGCCACCAATGGTGACCTGCGCAAAGACCTGTTCCTGCGGACGGGCCGGGTGCTGCCGGGCGGCTCGTGCCCGTCGGTCGGGGTCGGGGGGCACGTCCCGGTGGGCGGCTTCGGGCTGCTGTCACGGCAGTTCGGCCTCACCGTGGACTACCTGTACGCGGTCGAGGTCGCCGTCGTCGACAAGGACCGGAATGTGCGGCTGGTGGTCGCCACCCGGAACAAGAAGGATCCGAACCGGGATCTGTGGTGGGCGCACACCGGAGGCGGCGGGGGCAACTTCGGCATCGTCACCCGGTTCTGGTTCCGCGACCTCCCCCAGGCGCCGGAGCGAGTGCTGCTCACCGCCAGCGGGTGGAACTGGTCGGAGATGAACAAAGCGAGCTTCACCCAGATCATCAACAACTTCGGCGACTTCTTCGCCACCACCGGCAAAAGCGCCCAGGGGCGTTACGGTCCGCTGTTCGCGATTCTGCTGCTCACCCACCGCAGCCAGGACAAGATCGGGCTGATCGCCCAGATCGACGCCTCGGTCCCCCAGGCCCGCGACCGGCTGGAGGAGTTCCTGGCCGCCATGGACGACAAGGCCGCTGCCGGACGGGAACCGCTGACCGAGGCGTACGGGGAATACCCGGCACTGACGAGCCTGGACACCCCGACGATGCTGCCCTGGAACACCGTGGAGCGGCTGCTCGGACCGGTGGACAATCTCCGCTGCGGCAAACACAAATCGGCCTACATGCGCAAACCGCTCCCGGTCCACCAGATCGACGCACTGTGGAACGCCCTGGCCCTCGAAGACCCCGACACAAAACGCGACGCGGTCGTCCAGATCGACTCCTACGGCGCGGCGATCAACACCAAGAAGCCCGCCGACACCGCGGTCATTCAGCGCGACTCGGTACTCAAACTCCAGCACCAGATCTATTGGCCGGCCGGCCAGAACGGCGAGGATCACCTGCGGTGGATCCGCACCCTGTACCAGAAGATGTACGCCCCCACCGGGGGCGTACCCGTCCCCAACGGCCACAAAAACCAGCACATCACCGACGGCTGCTACATCGGATACCCCGACGTCGACCTCAACGACCGGAAATGGAACACCTCGCGCGTACCCTGGACCCGGCTCTACTACGGGAACCACTACGACGAACTCAAGAAAATCAAGAAACGGTGGGACCCGCTCAACATCTTCCGCCACAAACAGTCCATCGCACCACGCCGTAAGACCTGATAGCACCACAGCGCACACCTGCGCAGCAGCCCGCCAGCAGGTGACCTTGTCGGCGAGGCCGTGCGCGAGGGTGGGGTTGATGGTCGGCTTCGCGACATAGTCGCAGGCCAGGGTTCTCCAGGTTGGATTGGCGGGTGCCGGGAGCGTCCAGCGGGCCGGCGAAGCCGGTCGCCGCCCATGCCCCGCCGATCGGTGTCAACGGGGCCCGTCGTCGGCGATGTGGGTGAGGCGACCGTCGACCAGGGTGAGGCGGACGGGAGCGTCGGCCAGTTCGGACGACGTGGCCCGCAGGGGGTTCACGGCGAAGGCGGTGAGATCGGCTCGGGAGCCGGGGGTGATGCGTCCCGTCTGGGACGGTTCACCCGCGGCCAGGGCCGCGTGAGTGGTCATCCCCTCAAGGGCCATGCGAGGGGTCAGGGCCTGTGCCGGGTTGACGGGAGCGGCGCCGGAGCCGGGGAACGTGCGGATGCGGGCGGCGACGAGCGTCTCACGCGCGTCGAAGTGGGCGACCGGCCAGTCCGAGCCGAGCACCAGGATCGCGCCCGCCTCGCGCAGGTCGCGGCAGCGCCAGGCGCGCCGGGCCCGTTCGGGACCGAGACGGCGGGACCACCCGTCGCTCTGGTCGGCGCGGGCGTAGGTGCAGTGAGCGGGCTGCATGGACGCCACGACGCCGAGGGACGCGAAGCGGTCGATCTGGGTTCGGCCGACCGTCTCGATGTGCTCGATGCGGTGACGGACGCTCGTGCGTTCGGCGGTTTCGAGGGAATCGAGCGCGTGTTTGACGGCCGCGTCGCCGATGGCGTGGGTGACGGTCTGGACTCCGTCGGCGGCCAGCTTGTGCACGGCGCGCGTGTACTCGGCGGGGTCGCGCCAGAAGGAGTCGGTGTTCTCGCCGTGGCAGTCCGGTTCCTCCAGCCAGGCGGTGCCGCCCTCGACCGTTCCGTCGACGAAGAACTTGACGGCCCCGACGGACCACCGGCGGCCGTGCTCGCGCTGGAGTGCCCGGACCGCGTCGAGGTCGTCGCCGGGCATGCACCAGGGCGCGAATCGCAGCCGCAGCGGCAGGTCCCCGTCCTCCTCGATCTCGGCGGCGAGGGCGAGGGCGTCGGGCTGCCCGTCCATCACGTGGCCGCCGGTGAGGCCGGTCGCGGCCATCGAGGCGAGCAGGTCGAGGAGGCGCCGACGGCGAGCGCTCCGGTCGGCCGGCGGGATGAGCCGGCGCACCAGGTCCATGGCGGCGTGCTCCAGCAGGTGGCCGGTGGGGCGGCCGTCGGCGTCGCAGACGACGGCGGCACGCTGGTCGAACGCGCGGGGGCCGGTGATCCCCGCGGCCTCCAGGGCGGCGGAGCCGGCCAGCGCGGAATGCGCGTCGTAGAGGCGGAGGAAGGCCGGGACGCCGTCGAGGACGTCGTCGATGAGGTCGCGGCTGATGCGCCGGCCGCCGAACACGTTGTGATCCAGAGCGTGGCCTTCCACCCAGTCCCCGCGGCCGACGTCGCGGACCGCGGCCGCCAGGGCGGCGCGGAGGTCGTCGACCGTCCGGCAGCCGGACAGGTCGAGGCCGCCCGCCGCGTCGACGCCGGAAACGGGGTGCGTGTGGCCGTCGACCAGCCCGGGCGTCAGCGTGGCCCCGTCCAGGTCGATCACCGTGGTGCGGGCGCCCCGCCACTCGCGGGCCCCGGCGGCGTCACCCACCCATGCGATCGTCCCGTCCTTGATCGCGACCGCGGTGGCGGACGGCCGCACGGGGTCGAGCGTCAACACCCGGCCGCCGACGAGCAGGGTCTCGGCAATGGTCATCGTCGCTCCTCAGCGGGTCGTCTCGGGCACGGAGGCGGCCGGGTCGGCCGGGCCGCCCCGATCGTCGGGGTCGGGGGCGTCCTGGCCGAACCGCTCGTACAGCCGGGGCCGCGCCCGCCGCAGCCAGGCCGCGAGCACGAACCCGGCGGCCAGGACGACGGGGACGATCACGATGATCGCCGTGTTCACCCGGGGCGACGCGTTCGTCAGCAGCGCGGTCTTGTCGATCACCAGATAGAGCGCGCACGACAGCAGCAGAGCCGCCAGGGCCGGGGCCCAGACCGTGCGCACCGCGCCCTCCCGGTGGGGGAAGCGGCGGAAGAACAGCGGGACCGCGACCGCCACCATCACCTGGAGCAGGATGAGCCCGACCAGGCCGGGCGTGTTGACCCAGATCAGCAACTGCCTGGTCGGGTCGGCGCCGGCGAGCGCGAAGGCGCCGACCACCAGCACGCTGAGCAGGGTCTGGACGGCTCCGGCCCGGTACGGCGAGTGCGTGCGCGGATGGGTCACGCCGAGCCGCGCGGGCAGCAGCCCGTCCCGGGCGATCGCGAGGGAGTAGCGGTTGATGGCGTTGTGGAATGCCAGCAGCGAGGCGACAAGGCTGGTCACCACCAGCACGTGCATCACGTCGGCGGCCCAGGATCCGAGGTGGGTCGCGGCGGCGCCGAAGAACAGCCCTTCCGGGTCCGCGGCGACCGCCGCGATGATCTCGCGCGGGCCGTATGCCTGGACGATCATCCAGGCGACGAAGCCGTAGAAGATCGCGAGGAAGCCGACCGCGGCGAAGGTCGCCCGCGGGATGGTCCGGCGGGGGTCGCGGGCCTCGGCCCGGTAGAGCACGGTGGACTCGAAGCCGATGAACGCGGCGAAGGCGAAGGGCAGCGCGGCGCTCGTCCCGGAGTCCAGCGCGTTGGACGGCGCGAACGGCTCCGCGCCCAGCCCGTGCGCTCCGCCGTCGATCAGGACCGCCGCGCTCAGCACGACGAGGACGGCGGTCTCGGCCAGCAGCAGGACCGCCAGCATCCTGGCCCCGAACTCGACGCTGCGGAATCCCGCGTACCAGACGACCGCGATCCCGGCCATCGCGTAGCCGGGCCAGGGCAGGTCGACGCCCGTCAGCGAGTCGACGGTGCTCCGGGCGGCCGCGCCGAGCAGGCCGTACATGCCGATCTGGAGGGCGTTGTAGGACATCAGCGCGAGCACGGCCGCCGCCACGCCCGCCGGACGTCCCAGCCCGCGGGCGACGTAGGTGTAGAACGCGCCCGCGCCGGTGACGTGCCGCGACATCGTGGTGAAGCCGACCGCGAAGACCGCGAGGACGACCCCGGCCGCCGGATAGGCCGCCGGGGCGCCGATCCCGCCGGCCAGCAGCGCGAACGGCGCCAGCCCTGCCATGATCATCAGTGGTGCGGCGGCGGACACCACGTAGTACGTGATGGCGCCGGTGCCCAGCACCCCGCGCCGCAGCTCCGTCTGCGGCTTCGCTGGCTTCGTTGCCCCGGCCATGGAACCCACCTCCATACTGTAACCTAAATCTATTAGATTTAGGTTTTCGGCATGCTAGGGCCGATGACCACGTCGCACCAGACGGTTCATGTCACGGATCGATGAAGGAGGTGGGATGGCACGTCCACGCAAACCCCTGCTCGACCACGACCGGATCGCGGCCGCCGTGCTGGAGCTGGTCGACGAGGACGGCGAGTTCACCATGCCCGGACTGGCCCGGCGGCTCGGCGTCCAGACCCCGTCGCTCTACCACCATGTGGACGGCCGGGCCGGAGTCATCGAGCTGCTGCGCGCCAAGATCGACGAGCAGATCGACTCCGAGCTCCTGAACCTGCGCCCCTGGGACCGGGCGCTGGACGCCTACGCCCGCTCCCACCGCGCCGCGTTCGCCGCCCACCCCCGCCTCATCCCGCTCCTGGCGACCACCACGGTCCACGCGCCCCGCGTCGTGGCGGTCTACGACACGATCGCCGCGCTGCTCATCGAGGGCGGCTTCGCCCCGGAGCAGGTCATGCCGTCCTACACCGCCCTGGAGAACTTCCTGCTGGGCTCCGCGCTCGACCTGGCCGCCCCGGAGATCATGTGGGAGGTCGATCCCGGCGTCCAGGCCCCGCACCTGTCCCGGGCCCTGGCGGCCCAGGCCACCTCGGAAACCCGTTCCGACCAGGCATTCGAGTTCGGCCTCAGCGCCCTGCTCAACGCCCTCAGAGCCATGAACGACTAGAGAAATGAACGACTAGAGAAATGAACGACTAAGGAGAGTTCGCGATGACCCGCTATGGCGCCCAATACGGCCCCGACATCACCTTCCTCGGCGTTGACCCGTGCGACTGGTCGGAGCCGAGCACCTACGCCGACGCCGACGTGGTGATCCTCGGCGCGCCGTTCGACGACGGCGCCTCCCACCGCGCCGGGACGCGCTTCGGCCCCCGGCACATCCGCCAGTCCTGCTACCTCCCCCAGGACGGCTCGCGCCCGTCGCTCGCGCTGCGCGTCGACGGCCTGAAGGATCTGCGGGTCTACGACGCCGGGGACGTGGAGTCGTACTCCGGCGACGCCGTCGCCTCCGCCAAGAGCCTCCAGGAGGCGGTGCACACCGTCGCCTCCCATGGAGCGCTCCCGCTGGTGATCGGCGGCGACCACACGATCACCTGGCCCGACGTGGCGGGCGTGGCCCAGCACATCGGCTTGGGCCGCCTCTCCACGATCCATTTCGATGCCCACGCCGACACCGGCGACACCGAGTCCGGCTCACTGACCGGCCACGGCCGGCCCATGCGCCGCCTCATCGAATCCGGAGCGGTCCGCGGCGACCGGTTCCTGCACATGGGGCTCCGCGGCTACTCGCCCGGCCCCGAAACCCTGGACTGGATGGCCGACGAGCAGATGCGGTCCTATGAGATGACCGAGATCGTCAACCGCGGGCTCGACGACTGCCTCACCGAGGCTTTCGCCATCGCCACCGACGACTGCGACGGCGTGTTCCTGTCGGTCGACATCGACGTGTGCGACCCCGGCCACGCCCCCGGAACCGGCACCCCGGAACCCGGCGGGCTCACCGCACGCCAGCTCCTGGACTCGGTCCGCCGCATCTGCTACGAACTGCCCGTCACCGGCATCGACATAGTCGAGGTGTCGCCACCCTACGATCAGGCCGACATCACCAGCATGCTCGCCAACCGCGTGATACTCGAAGCCCTGTCGGGTTTCGCCCGCCGCCGGCACGACCAGACCAACGACGCGATCTGGGACCCTCGCCAGCCACTGCTCTCCGCCCGCGGCACAGACACCTGATCCGAACGGGACGGGCATCCCTTCGACCAGTCGCCGAGGGCGGCCGTACGCTTGCCGTCCAAGAACGACGGCCTTTCGGCGACGGCACGCGCGGAGGAGGGACACGTCATGGACAGAGAGCCCGAACTCTCGCCATCAATGACTGAAGACGAGTTCGACAACGGCTACTGGTACGTGACGGATCTCAGAAGATTCGCCAGAGCGGTCGGCATCCCGTCCTCCGCGCGGCTGCGAAAGGACGAGCTCGAAGCGGCCATCAAGCACTTCATCCGCACTGGCGGGCCCCCGAGCCCGCCTCGACGACCCACCGCCAGATCCGGCGAGCGTGACGTGGACAAAGGTCTGCGCCTCGATCTCCCCGTCGTGAACTACACCGGCGACAAGACGACCAAGGAGTTCATCCAGCGTGAGGCGGCCGAAATCGAACCCGGTTTCCGTCCGGCGTCCGGAACCCGCTATCAGTCGATGGGCTGCGGGACGATCGGCAGGGTTATCGAGGACGGGTGCTCCGCGTCGTGCAGGACCGTCTGTGAAGCGACCCTCGTCTCATCGTCCGCGCCGAATTCTCCACCCGTATTCGGGTTGCGGTCGAACATCGGGAAGTTGCTGCTGGAGATCTCCAGCCGGATACGGTGACCTGCCTTGAACAGATTGCTGGTGGGCCACAGCTTGATCGTGTATTCGTAGACCTTTCCGGGACGGATCAGAGACGGCCGTTCGAGCGAGGTCCGGTAGCGGGCCCGCTGGATACCGTCCCGGATCAGCATCGAGCTGCCGTCCGGCTGGACGTCGGTGAGCTTCGCCGTCCAGTCGGTGTCGCGCGCCGAGGACGAGGCGTACAGCGTCACCGAGATCGGGCCGGTGACCTCGGTGTCCTTCGCCAGCGGCGGCGTGCTGTAGACGAGGACGTCCCGCCGCTGCTCGACGACCCGCTGGTCCTGGGGGCCGCCGGGCACAGAACTCTGGAACCGTCCGCCGAAGCTCGGCACCGGGTTCTCCGGGTCGTACCGGTAGCGGTCGGGCGTCTCCCCGGTCGCCGGTTGGGCGGCGCTGAGCGTACCGCCGCCGGTCAGCGTGTTCGCGTCGCCATTGCTGTGCAGGTAGTACGTGGTGTTCTGGGTGCCGGGGATCGGCCAGGAGTCAGCGGTGCGCCACTTGTTCGCGCCCATCACGAAGATCTTCACGGCCGGGTCCGTGTCGGTGCCGTTGCGCTCGCCCTTGAGCCAGCGGTCGAACCAGCGGAGGTGGATGCCGGAGACCGAGACCACGGCGTCCGGGCCGAAGTCGACCGCGCCCGTCCGGCGGCCCGCACCTCCATGCGTCCATGGCCCGATGAGCATTTTCGTGCCCTGCCGGGCGGTCGGCGACCCGCCCTGCGCGCGCATTCCCGCGAAGTTCTCGACCGTCCCGTTCAGGAAGATGTCGGACCAGCCTCCGAAGTTCAATGACGGCACGGTGACCTTCGGATACTTCGTGCGGATGCTCCACCGCTTCCAGTAGGAGTCGTCGCTCGGATGGTCGACCCAGTCGTACCAGTACGGCGCGACGCGCTCGTCCTTGGGATACAGGGGCGGGAATTCGTCCAGCGGCAGATGCCAGTACCACTTGCTGAACAGCTGTCTCGACGCCTGAGTCATTTCCGCCGCGAGTTTCGCGCCGTCGGGAAGGCGGCGGATGGCGCCTCTGGCGAGGAAACTCAGCGGCCAGTCCTGGGTGAACGACTGGTACAGCGCTCCGCCCTCATACGTCCATCCGTCATAGATGTCGGAGGACGTGTACGCCGGGACGATGGTGACCAGGTGCGGTGGTGTGAGAGTGGCCGGCAACCACTGCGTGAGCCCCGGATAGGAGAACCCGTACATGCCGACCTTGCCGTTCGAGTGCGGCAGCTTCGCGGCCCACTCGACGGTGTCGTAACCGTCCTCGGCCTCGGCCTGGTAGGGGTAGAAGGTGCCGTCCGACTGGTACTGGCCGCGGACGTCCTGCGACACGACGATGTAGCAGTTCTGGGCGTAGAGGGCGGGGTCGCCGTAGAAGAAGCCTTCTGCGCCGTCCTTGTTGTAGGGCAGCCGGATCAAGATGACCGGGAAGTCCTCCTCGCCCTTCGGGGTGAACACGTTGGAGCGCAGCACGGTTCCGTCGCGCATGGTGGCCGGGACGTCCTTCTGGACGGTGTACTCGCAGCGGCTGGGCGCCGACCGGACGTCGGCGGCCCCGGCGCCGGGGGCGCTCACCGTGCCGCCGAGCACGATGACCGCGGCTCCGACCGCCAGCCGCCAGCCCCGGCTTCCTCCGCCCGCCCAGGTCATTCGCCGCTTTGCCGTCATGGCCGCATCCCTTCCCGGTCGAGGCCGGCGGGGCCGGTCGCCGTACCCGCGGGCCGGCCGCCGGATCGCCTCTCGACCGCTCGACATCGTCGGCCGGAGCATCGCATGATCATGTCGGACGGTCAGGAGGACGGCCGGAGCGTTGCGCCGAGCGGCAGTCCCGGCGCGGCGAGCAGTATGAGAGCTTCTGTCAACAAATCGCCGTATGAGCTATTTGCGAAGTTCAACCTGACCCACCGCCAACGGGAGTCCACTGGGTCCGGTGAGGCCCTGTCCGCTCGCGGATCGGAGTGGCGCGCGTCCGGGCATCACTTCTAGAGTTCAGGGATGGGCGAGCGACTCCGCACCAATGGAGCGACACTCGACGTACTGGGCGCGCTGCTCGGCCCTGAGGACAAGCCCGATGCATCGCAGATCGCCAAAGCCACCGGCCGTCCCGCCAGCAGCGTGTTGCCCATCCTGGCCCGGTTAGAGCGGGACGGCTGGGTGATCAGCGAGTCGTATGTGGATCCGAAGACTCAGGGCCGTGGTCAACGGAGGTACCGGCTCAGCCCGGACGGCATGGCGAAGGCGCGATCGATCGTGGCGGAGGAGCACTTGGTCCCGGGACAGAGCCTTGCCGCCTGGGTGGACGGGGAACTGTCACCAGCTGCCCGGCGGCGGGCGTCCCTCCACACCCTTGATTGCGACGCCTGTCGATCAATGCTGCCGGGCACTTCTGGCAACGTGGTGTAGCAGCAGCGAAGACAGAGCAGGTTAGAACGCACTTCGCCGACGGCGTCGATGTAGTACGTCCACGGATGCTCATGCAGGAAGCGATCCAAGCGGACAAGTTCTTCGCCCTGCCCCACCAACGTGTCCTGGCCCAGCCGGTCGAGGAAGATCAGGTGCCAGGTGGACTTTTCGACCTCCAGAACGTACGTCCAATCGCCGCTGCGGCCGAACATCGCCACACTGTCGGCCAAGTCCACGCTCCGCCGGTCGAAATCCTTGAACGGCACGGGCCGTTCGGCCATGCGGCGGTCGGCACCGAGGCGAACGATGAAGTCCACCGGGGCCATGCCCCGTACCGCCGTGACCGCACCGGGTTGGTTGGAGGGTGGACACCCCTTGACAGCGGGCCGGGAAGAGTTCTAACTGACAACAAACCTTTCAATTTCCCGCCGCTGAACGGTCCGCTCCCATGAACTCCACCCGACTTCCGCGCGTGCGATCGCGCTCCAAGCAGCTCTTGGTCATCCTCTCCTCGCTGATGCTGTCAGTGGCCGGTGCGGGGCCGGCGGTGAGTGCGGGCGTGCGTCCGGCGCCCGCCGCCGCCCAGGTCGCGAGCATGCAGGACGTGGTTCCGGTGCCGGTCAAGACCGAGCCGGCCACAGGCGCCGACCACGCGATCACAAGCGACACGGCGATCTATGTCCAGCCCGGTTCGGCCGGAGTGGGCGACTACCTCGCCGCCCTCCTGCGCCGATCGACCGGCTACCCGCTGCCGGTCAAGACCGCGCCCGCTACGCCCACCGACGGCATATCGCTGCTGCTCACCGGCGCCGACCCGACCGTGGGCAACCAGGGCTACCAGCTGGACGTCACGGCGTCCGCGGTGGTGATCCGGGCGAATCAGCCCGCCGGTCTGTTCGCGGGTGTGCAGACGCTGCGGCAGCTTCTCCCGGCGGCGGTCGAGAACACCAGCACGCAACCGGGTCCGTGGACGATCCCCGGCGGCCGCATCGTCGACCATCCACGGTTCGCCTATCGCGGCGCCCACCTCGATGTCGCCCGCCATTTCTTCACCGTCGACGAGGTCAAGCGGTACGTCGATGAGATCTCCCTGTACAAGGTCAACCATCTGCATCTGCATCTGACCGACGACCAGGGCTGGCGGATACAGATCAACAGCTGGCCCCGGCTGGCGACGTACGGCGGCGAGCTCGAAGTCGGCGGCACCCCGGGCGGGTACTACACCCAGGACCAGTACCGGGACATCGTCGCGTACGCGCAGAGCCGCCACATCACCGTCGTCCCCGAGATCGACATGCCCGGCCACACCAACGCGGCGCTGGCCTCGTACGCGGAGCTCAACTGCAACAACACCGCGCCGCCGCGCCGCACCGACATCGAGGTCGGCTACAGCTCGCTGTGCATCGGCAAGGACGTCACCTACCGGTTCGTCGCCGACGTCATCCGCGAGGTCGCGGCGCTCACCCCCGGCCCCTACCTCCACATCGGCGGCGACGAGGCCAACTCCACGTCCCAGCAGGACTACGTCACGTTCCTCAACAAGGTGCTGCCGCTCGTCCAGCAGCAGGGAAAGACCGCGATGGGCTGGCACGACATCGTCGACGCCACCCCGCCCACCTCGGCCGTGCCGCAGTATTGGCAGACGGGGACGTCGCACGCGGGGGTCCAGGCGGCGGCGAGGCGAGGCAACAAGATCCTCATGTCCCCCGCCAACAAGGCCTACCTCGACATGAAGTACAACTCCAGCACGCGTCTCGGGCTGAGCTGGGCGGGCTTCATCGAGGTGCAGACCGCCTACGAGTGGAATCCCGGAGCGCACCTGTCCGGCGTGACCGAGTCGCAGGTGTTCGGCGTCGAGGCGCCGCTGTGGTCGGAGACCCTGCAGAACATCGACGACATAGAGTTCATGGCGTTTCCCCGGCTGCCGGCCATCGCCGAGCTCGGCTGGTCGCCGCAGTCGACCCACAACTGGAGCGCCTTCCGGCAGCGGCTGGGCGCGCAGGGACCGCGATGGCAGGTCATGGGCGTCGACTTCTATCGATCGAGCCAGGTGCCGTGGAAGACCGGCGACCCAGGCCCACCGGGGTCGTGCTCCGCGGCCGCGTGGGAGTCCTCGGTGGCCTACACCGGAGGTCAGCAGGTGTCGTACAACGACCACACCTGGACCGCCAGATGGTGGACCCGGGGTGACGTTCCCGGCGAAAACTCCCAGGACGTCTGGACCGACAACGGGCCATGCTGACGGCCGGCGAACCGGCCGACCCATCTAGGCGAAGGTGACCCGACCGGAGCCAGCAGGATGAAGATGTCGATGTATTCGATGTCAATCAGCCCGGCAAGCGTTGCCGACCTGGGGCGGGGCCGAATTGCTCTGGAAGTGCGCGGTCATGGGCGCCAATGCGTCGGGGCAACCGCTCGCAGGCCTGAGAGCGTGTCCTACGGGTCAGGACTGCATGTGTTCGGAGCTGCCCAGGTCACTCCTAGCCGAAGTGCGGCCGGGCAGCGAAAGATGGGATTGGGCAGGTAGGTGATTATCTGGTCCGCCGGGCGGATCCGCACGGTATTGGCCAGCAGGGTTTGGAGAAGTAGCCGGCTTTGCAGCCGTACGAGTCCCGAGCCGAGGCAGGAGTGCGTGCCGTGGCCGAAGGTGAGGTGATTGGCCGCGTCGGTGCGCTGCGAATCGAAAATGGCGGGGGCGGGCCACTTGGCCGGGTCGTGGTTGGCGGATCCGAAGAGCAGCAGGATTCGTGCGTCCTCGGGGATGGGGACGCCGTCGATTTCGCAGTCGCGTGTCGCCCTCCGGTACATCCCTTGCAGCGGGCTTTCCAGGCGCAGGGTCTCTTCGACGAACCCGGCCATGTCGGCGGGGTGGGCGCGCAGGTGGTCGGCGAGTTCGGGAGCGCGGGCGAGGACGTGCACGGCGCTGGACAAGTAGGCGGTGGTGGTGAAGTTCCCGGCCACGAGGAGATCGATGACGAAGCGGGCGGCATCGGCGGGTGGAATGCCGGACTGGTCGATGAGGCGCAGGACGCCCCGGCGCGCGCCGCTGAGACGCTGGGTGATCCGGGCGGCGAGAGGGCGCCCCGGCGGGATGATCCGCTGAGCGTCGAATTCCTCCACGCCCACGGTGGCCTCGACGAGTGCCTGGGACCATCGCAGCAGGTCGGGCAGGTCTTCGTCGGGTAGGCCGAGAACGTGGACGATGGCGGAGATCGGCAGGGTGACCGCGATGTCCTTGACGAAGTCGACCTCGTCCTTGTGCCGGAGTGAGTTCACGAGCCTTTGGCAGATGGCCCCGATGGCCGGTTCGTGCTCGGCGATGTGCCTGGGAGTGAACGCCCGATTGACGATCGACCGGCGGTGGGCATGTTCGGGCTCGGAAGAGGTCAGCAAGTAGGGCAGATAATTGGACATCTCTTCCTCGGGGCCGGGCGCCGGCGCGCCCAGGGCATTGGAGGACGAGAAGGTCTGCGCGTCCAGGACGATGCGAAGTACGTCCTCATGGGAGCTGACGACGTAGGCGTTCATCGCCTCGGAGAAGTGCACACCCTTTTGACGCGCGTGGTGGTAGGCCGCCGCCGGACAGGGCAGGGCGGCGGGATTGCCGCTCAGGACGTCGGTCATCGTCCGTCCCCGTTCTGCAGGACGTTCATGCGGTACATCAATCGCTCGTGGGGGAAGTAGTCGGCCACGGCGTAGTGCTGCAGGCAGCGGTTGTCCCAGATGAGGAGGTCGTCGGCCTGCCATCGGTGCCGGTAGACGAACTCGTTCGTCTCGATGTGCCGGTAGAGGAAGTCGAGGAGGGCCCGGCCTTCCGCCGCCGACAGGCCGTCGATTCCCGTGACATAGGGGGCCGAGAGGTAAAGGGCCTTCCTCTTGGTCTCGGGGTGGATTCTCACCACGGGATGATGCACGGCCTCGCCGCCCCCGAACCTGTCGTTGATCTCGATGGACTTCTTCTTGAGCATTTCGCTCAGTTCGGGGTAGTCGGCGCCGAAGGCCTTCTTGACGTCGTGAGTCGCGGTCAGCTGGCCGAGCATCTCCTGCATCGGCGGCGAGAGCGTCTCATAAGCCAGGTACATGTTGGAGAACAGGGTGTCACCGCCGACGGCGGGTGTCTTCTTCGCGTAGAGGACGGTGCCCAGAGGCGGTTCGGGCCAGCCGCTGTTGTCGGTGTGCCAGGTGTTGAGGCCGGGCGGGTTGTCCGCGTCATTGTGCAGCCGCATGCATTCGGGGTGGCCTTCGACCGTCATCGGCAGCAGGTGCTCCTGGATCAGCAGGTCACCGAATCGGCGGGAGAACCTTTTCTGATCCGCGATGGTGAGCACCTGTTCGGGGAAGATGAGCAGGCTGTGCCGATGAAAGGCCTGCCTGATCTCCTTCCACTGGTCGGCGGGCAGTTCCCGGGAAAGGTCGACCCCGGTCACCCGGGCACCGGCGGCCACGCTGACCTGTTCGATGGCTAGCATATTGTCTCCCCTTTCTCAGGTGTGTCGTTGAGTACGCCCAGCAGGCTGTGGAGATCGATCGACCCGCCGCTGACAATGGCGCATGGACATTCCCATCGGTAGGCGTCCGAGTACTTTTGCGCTGCCGCGAAGGCTGCCGCTCCGGCGCCTTCGGACAGCATCTTGTCGTCGAGGAGCAGCGAGCTCAGCGCTTCGGCGACCTCGTACGGCGTCACGGTGAGGACGCCCGCGATGACGTCCTTGACCCGGTAGAACTGCTCCGGGAGGACGAAGCTGGCGCCGATTCCGTCCACGAAGGAGGAGGAGTACTCCACCTCGACGGGCTCTCCCGCCCGCAGCGAGGCGGACAGGGCGGCGCCGGTGGTGATCTCGACGGCGAAGACGCCGATGTTCCGCTCGGCGAACAATGTGGCGAGGCTGTAGGTCAGGTTGCCGCCGCCATAGGGGACCAGGACGGCGTCGACCGCGGGAAGGTCCTGCAGTATCTCCAGGCCGACCGTGCCGTTGCCCCGCGTGACGTACTCGTCCGTCTCGCAGGAGAGGAAGAAGCCCGCGAAATCCGGATGCTCCCCGGCCAGCATCGTCTCCCGCCACATTCTGTACGGGACATGCACGATTCGTGTGAGTGGATTGTTCTCGACGATGCCGGCCAGCTTCGCGGGCGCTATGTGCTCGGGCACGATGACCGTGTAATCCATTGTCAGACGGGCCGTCGTGTGCGCCAGCGCCTGCGCGAAGTTTCCCGAGCTGCAGGTCACCACCCCGTGCTTTCTCATCCGGGCCCACGTTTCGGGCTGGAAGCGCCTGTAGCCGAGGAGACCGCCGAATGCTCCGCGCACCTTGAACGATCCGGTGAGCTGAAGATTCTCACATTTGAGGAAGACGTCCCCATGTCCCGTCGACCTCACGAGGGGCGTCCGCCGGATGTGGGGCGAGATCATCTGATGGACGTCGGCCACCAGTGAAGGCGCCGGTGCATGGACGCTCATGAGCCCGACAACGCGACTTCATAGCGGAAGTCCTCGGTCAGGCCGATGCGCTTCGCCACCGCGACGCTCGCCTCATTGTCGGCCTGGCACGACAGCACCGGGCGCAGGCCGAGTTCCGCGCCGTATCCGATGACCTGAGCGCTCATGGCGGTGTACAGATTCCGGTGCCGGTACTTCGGATGGGTGAAGCCTCCCAGTTCGACCAGCCCGCCGCCCACCACCCCATGACCTTCCGCCACGACGTGCCCATCACGGGCCAGGCAGAACCCGTAGCCGTTCTTCAGGTAGTTGGCAGCCGATCCGAAGATGGAAAGGACCATGTCCCGCCAGTTCAGCTTTTCGAACAACCGTGCGTCGACTCTGAGCAGATCGAACTCTTCGGGCGGCGCGCACCGTGTCCCATCGGCATCGTGATGACGGCTGAACTGGACACGTTCGGACTTACCGAAGCCCGATCGTGGGACGACGTCACTTCCCGCGGGGTGAATGAGCGTGATGGGCGGCCTCCCCCGCACCAGCGCGTAGATTTCGTCCATGAGATCCGAAGTGATCGTCCCGGCGACGAAGCAGAAGCGGGACCGCGTGGTGATGAGGCACGCCGAAACGCCATCGCCTTCGTGCTGCGCCCACGCCTTCGCGGGAATCTTCCCCTCAACGGCGGCATGGACGAACGCGAGGTTGGGATAGGAGGGCCCGAATAACGACGCGAGTGTCGCGTACCGGTTCGACTTCACCGTTCGCAGCAACGGGTGCTTGCCGCGACGTCCGGTTATCAGCGACGCGCCCCTGTGTGACGGCTCCTGATCTGGCATGCGAGCAACGTAGATACCGCCATCCTGGTCCCGTCCTCGCCGGGTCCTGCTCTCGTCCCAGTTCTCGTGCACGCAGTCGGCAGGCTCGTACCGCCACGGGTGCTTGCAAAGCGAGTTGACACAGTGTGTGGTGATGGTCAGACGAATCCCATCGGTGAGGGCGATGAAATTCAAGATCCTGGGGCCGTTGGAATTATGGACGGCCGACAAACCATTGCGCCCGGGCACGGCACGCCATCAGAAAGTGCTGGCGGCCCTGCTGCTGGCCGCCGATCAGGTGGTCTCACTGGACCGCCTGGTCAATGCCGCCTGGCACGAAGACCCGCCTCCCACGGCGAAAAAGCAGGCCCGTAACATTGTTTCGGACCTAAGGCGCGTCCTGAACGGCACGGCGGCGGCCGATCTGG
This sequence comes from Actinomadura sp. 9N215, assembly GCF_044326345.1. Taxonomy (NCBI): domain Bacteria; kingdom Bacillati; phylum Actinomycetota; class Actinomycetes; order Streptosporangiales; family Thermomonosporaceae; genus Actinomadura; species Actinomadura sp. 9N215. The sequence continues at coordinate 432,709 of NZ_JBIRBA010000004.1, forward strand.
TGACGGCGGGTCAAAGCGGCTACCGGCTGTCGGTCGACGCGGACGCACTCGACGCACTCGTGTTCAACGACCGGGTCTCCCGGGCCCGCATGGCCGCCGCCGAGAACCGGGGCCCCGCCGCCGTCGGCGAGTTTCGCGGCGCGCTCGCGTTATGGCGGGGCACGGCGCTGGCGGGTCTGGACAGTCCCGCGCTGGCGCCGCAGCGAAACGCTCTGAACGAGAACCGCCTCGCCGCCCTCGAGGAATGCGTCGACCTGGAACTGGCCATGGGCCGACACCATGCGCTATCCGCCGAGCTGGTCCAATGGGTGGCGGAATATCCGCTGCGAGAGCGTCTCACCGGCCTTTACATACTGGCGTTGTACCGATCCGGCCGGCAGGCAGAAGCGCTCCGAGGCTTCCACGACGTCCGGGGTCTGCTGATCGAGCAGCTCGGAATCGAGCCCGGCGAGGAACTGCAGCATCTGCACCAGCGGATTCTCACTCGTGACGCCGCGCTTTCCCCATCACCGGCTTCGCCCGTCCCAATCTCGTCATCGACCTCCCTGAGGCCAGCCTCCTCCACGCCGATGTCGTCATCGGCCCCGCCCGCGCCGGCACCGTCCACGACGTGCGTCCGTTTCCTGCCGCGCGCCATCACCGATTTCACCGGCCGTACGGCTGAACTGGACCGCCTGTTCTCCGTCCTGCCGGCGGACGGGAAACACACCGGAGCCGTGGTGATCAGCGCGATCGACGGGATGGCCGGCATCGGCAAGACCACCCTGGCCGTGCACGCCGCCCACCGCATGGCCGACCGCTACCCGGACGCCCAGCTGTTCGTCGATCTCCATGCGCACAGTCCCGAGCAGGAGCCCATCAGCGCGGCGACGGCGCTGGACACGCTGTTGCGCGCGGTGGGGGTCCCCAGCGAGATGATCCCGGGAGGGGCCGAGGAACGGGCCGCGCTGTGGCGCGCCCGGCTCGCCGGGCGCCGCGCCGTGGTGGTGCTGGACGACGCCGCCACCGCCGCCCAGGTCCGGCCGCTGCTGCCCGGCACCCCCGGCTGCATGGTGCTGATCACCAGCCGTCGCCGGCTCGCGGACCTGGAGAGCGCCCATGCCCTCTCGCTCGACGTCCTGTCCCGGGACGAGGCGGCGGAGCTGTTCACCGGCATCGTCGGCGATGCCCGCGCGCCCGCCGACCCGGAGGGCGTCAAGGAGGTGGTCCGGCTGTGCGGGCGCCTGCCCCTGGCGGTCCGCCTCGCCGCGGCGCGGCTGCGCACCCGGCCCGCCTGGGACCTCGCCCATCTGATCGAACGGCTGCGGCACGAGCAGCGGCGGCTGGGCGAACTCGCCGTCGGAGACCGCGGCGTCGCCGCCGCCTTCGCGCTCTCCTACCAGCACCTCACCGCTGACCAGCAACGTCTCTACCGGATGCTGGGGCTGCACCCCGGTGCCGACTTCGACACCTACACCGCCGCCGCGCTGGCGGACATGACGCTGGACGAGGCGGACCGCCTCCTTCAGCAGCTCGTGGACGTACACCTGCTGCAGCAGCCCACCGCCGACCGCTACCGCTTCCACCGGCTTCTGCGCCTGCACGCCGTCCACCTCGCGAACGCCGAAGACGACGAAACGGACCGGCGCGCCGCTCTGACCCGGGCGTTCGACCACTATCGTCACGCCGCCGCCCTCGCCGTGAACTCCGCCGTCTGCTACGACCAGTACTACTGGCCCGGCATCCCCGCCGCGACGACCCCGGCACCGCACTTCGCCGACTTCGACCAGGCGGTGGCGTGGCTGGAGGCCGAACGGGCCAATCTCGTCTCCGCCGCCACGCACGCCGCCGAACACGGCTGGCCGGCCCATGTCGCCGATCTCACCAACTCCCTGTGGTGCTTCATCGAGCACCGCTGCAGCCATGACGAGGCCGTCGGCCTGTACACGCACGCGCTCGCATCCGCGCGCGGCGCCGGCGACCGCGAACACGAGAGCCAGGCGCTGCACTACCTCGGTCTGTTCCACCGGCACCGAGGGCGCAACGAACAGGCCCTCGTCCACCACGGGCAGGCCCTCGCCCTGGCGCGCGACACGGGCGATCGCGTCCTTGAGGGCCGCATTCTCGGCAACCTCGGCTCCACATTGTGGTATCTGGGGCGCGGCGACGATGCGCTCGACCGCTACGGGCAGGCCCTGACGTTGGCGCGCGAGATCGGCGATCTCGCTCTCCAATGCATTGCCTTGGAGGGCCTCGGTTCCGTTTACAAGCAGCAGGGACGCTACGACCGGACCATCACTCACTACAGGCAGTCCCTCGTCCTGACGCGCGACAGCGGAAACCACCGGCACGAGCCCTTCGTGCTGTGCGAACTCGCCGGCGTCTACGGCCGAATGGGACGCCACGACCAAGCACTGGACCACCTTCACCAAGCACTCGACCTGGCCCGCGCCACCGCCAGCCGTCTCCTCGAAGGCTCAGCATTGTGCGAACTCGGCGGCGCCTACAGCCGGACGGGACGCCACGACCAAGCGCTAGACCACCTTCACCAAGCACTCGATCTCGCCCGCTCAACCGCCAACGCTCTTCTCGAAGGCTCAGCATTGTGCGAACTCGGCGGCGTCTACGGACGGACGGGACACCATGACCAAGCGCTAGACCATCTGCACCAAGCGCTCGACCTCGCCCGCGCCACCGCCAATCGTCCGCTCGAAGACGAGACGCTGAACAGGCTGGGTGAGACCGTGCGCCGCACCGGCGATCCGAACCGCGCCCGCGCCCACCACCAGGAGGCCCTGGCCATCGCCGCCGAGATCGGTGACCGATACGAGCAGGCCCGCGCCCACGACGGCCTCGCCCGCGCCCACCACGATCTCGGCCACCACCGCCAGGCGCGTGAGCACCGGCGACAGGCCCTGACCGGCTACACCGAACTGGGCGTCCCAGACAGCACGGACTGGTCGGCTGAGGGCTACCTTCCGTGCAGCTCGTAGATAATGGTTCTGCTCGGGGTGAGAGTGCGGCAGGCGAGGAATTTCTTTCCCTGGTTCGACAGGGTCCGGCAGGTTTCCTGGTATTCGCCGGGGACCGGGACGTTGCGGGCGACCGTGTTGTAGAAGACGAACCAGTCGGGCTGCCCATTGAAGACCGGGAAGCTGTTGAGGGAGTGCGTGCCGTCCGGCTCGGTGGTGTCCTCGATGACCTGATATTCGTCGCGGCCCACGGCCTTCCGGTTGAAGACCGTGGCGACCTGCGGCTTGGAGGTGGGCTGCGGCCGCGGGATCGTGGTGAACTCGGTCTGGCCCTCCGCGAGCGGGTAGACCGCCAGCCGCGGCCAGGTCTCGTGCGGTGCCCAGTTCGTGACGTTCAGCCGGGGAAAGGTGACCTTGCCCCACTGGTCGCGGAACGCGTTCAGCACCTCCTCGTCCGTCGGGAGCACGCCCGGGTCGGTGCCTTTCGCGATATTGATCTGGTAGTTGATACCGCGCTCAGGTGTGATGATCCTGCACGGCAGGAACTCGTCCCCTGCCTTGCGGAAGGTCCGGCAGGTGTATTCGAACTCACCTGGCAGGGGCGGGTGCGCGACGGTGTTGTAGAAGGTGAACGAGGCCCGGGTGCCGAGGAACACCGGGAACCGGTTGACCGCGTGGGTCCCGTCCTTCGACTTGACGTCCTCGACGATCTGGTACTCCAGCTCGCGTTGGGGCGGCGGTGCGGTGTCGGTGCCATTGATGGTGCGCCGGAAAATGTCGTACGTGATGTCCCGGGTGGGCGTTTGTGGCTTCGGCTTGGCGTTGGTCTCGTCGGTGCCGGGGTCGAATCCGAACTGCGATCGTGTGGTCCAGGTGGAATCGGCCAGCCATCCGACGACGCCGGTTCCCGGGAACGTGAGACGCCCCCACTGGTCGCGGAAGGAGGCCATTATCTGCTCTATCGTCGGCCGCGCGTCGCTGCGTTCGGCGGATGCCGGACCGGCGGCGGGTCCGGTGCCGATGAGCGCGAGGGGAGTCATGAGTACGGTGACAGCGGATATCGTGCGGATCCCGTGCATGGTGCACACCTTTCGGGCCTTTCGAAGGCCGGTTGTCTCGACCGTGAGCATGGGTGGCGGGAACGGCTCGGGAATCGTTCGTACGTCATGCCGAAGCCGGGCCTCGACCGACGTCGGCCGAGGCCGAGACCGACGTCGGGCGCCTCGTCCCCGGCAGGTGCGGCGTCAGGGGACGGCGACGCCGAGCTGGAAACGGGCGGCCTGGGTGCCATTGCACAGCGGTGACTGGCCGGAGGAAACGTAGTGATCGGAGCAGCCCTCGTCGTCGGTGACGGTGAGGGTGACGCGGTAGGTGCCCGGCCGCGGGTAGCGGTGCGCCGGGCGCGGCCCGCCGTCCGGGAGCCCGGTTCCGTCGCCGAAGTCCCACCTGTAGCGGACGACGTGGCCGTCGGGGTCGGAGGAGGCGCGGGCGTCGAACCGTACGGTGTGGTCCGGACCCGGGTCCGGACCCGGGTCCGCTGAGAAGCGCGCGGATGGGCCCTGGTTCGGGGAGACCGCGACGGACTGGAAGGAGGGGCCGGACAGCCCGCCGGAAAAGGGTGATCCGTCGACCTCGCGGAGGGCCCCCGACGGGTCGATGGCGAACCCGGAGACGTCGTTGGAATCGACGTTGGAGACGTACATGAACCGTCCGTCCGGGGAGGTGGTGCCCGCGACGGGCGAGCCGCCCGCCTTGAACGGGGAACCGTCGATCCCGCGGAGCCGGCCATCGGGGCGTATGCGCCAGCCCGCGACGGCGTTGGCCCCGTCCGGGTTGAGGTCGCCGTGCACGTTCTGGGTGTAGAGGTGCCGCCCATCGGGGGTGAGGTTGCTGCCCTCCGGGGCGTTCGGCGCCGGGAAGGGAGAGCGGGGCACCGCGGTCAGCCCGCCGTCGGCGCGGATGCGGAAGGCCCAGATCTCGTTGTCGGCCTGAGCGTTGGCGTAGAGGAACCGCCCGTCGGGCCTGATCGAGATCTGTGCCGCGAACTCGCCCACGACCTCCTGGCGGACGCCCTCCGCCAGGCCGCCGTCCGCGCGCACCGCGAACGACATCAACGTGTCCGGCTCGGCCGTACGGGTGCCGTTGGCGAGGTAGACGTGGCGGCCATCGGGAGCCACGGCCACACCGCGCGGGTTGACCCCACCCGAGGACTTCGCGCCGATCAGCTCCAGGCCGCCATCACGGGCGACCGCGAACGCCAGGATGCGATGGTTCGTCTGATCAGTCGCATAGAGCGTGGCGCCGTTCGGCGCGATGGCCATCCCGAAGACTCTTCCGCCCGTGTCGAAGCTTCTACCGGTCGCGGCCAGCGCGCCCGACGCCGTGACCCGGTAAGCAAAGATCCGGCCGCCGCCGTCGCTGGTTCCCACATAGGCGAACCCGCCGTCCGGCGTCACCACCACCGCCCGCGCCGCCTCTCCGGCCGCGAGCGGATCCTGGATGCGGGTGAGACCTCCGGCGGGCCCGATCCGAAATGCCGTGACCGTCCCGGTATCCGAGCTGGTCACATATAACGTGCGGGCCACCGGCCTCGCACCCGCCGCCACTGAAGGCAGCACCGAAAAACACGTGCCGCACAATGCGAGCACGACGACGCCTAATCGAGCGATCATGAACTCTCCTCGGTCCCTATGACGAACAGCCGTGGTGACGTTCATCTAGTTCTAGCACTCGGAAGTTTTTTGGTTCCGGGGCTGAACTGACAAACAAATCCGTGTATTACCGCTTGCGGGCGAGGCCGCTCGGCCACCACATCCACCGGCGTACATCCATCGTCAGCGCGCTGACCAGCACCGACCGGACGATGAAGGTGTCGAGCAGCACGCCGAAGGCCACCGCGAAGCCCAGCTCGGTGACGAAGACCAGCGGCAGCGACCCCAGCGCCGCGAACGTGCCGGCCAGCACGGTCCCGGCGGAGGTGATGACCGCGCCGGTGGCGGCCAGTCCGATGAGCGCCCCGCGGCGGGTGCCGTGCTGCTTGGCCTCTTCGTGCACCCGCGTCATCAGGAAGATGTTGTAGTCGGTTCCGAGCGCGACCAGGAAGACGAACGCCCACAGCGGGAACTGGGGATCCGCCCCGGCGAAGTCGAACACGTGGTTGAAGACCAGCGCGCTGACGCCCAGGGCCGCCGCGAAGGACAGCACCACCGTGGCCACCAGGATCAGCGGGGCGATCAGGGCGCGCAGCAGCACCGCCAGGATGATGAGCACGACCAGGAGCACCAGCGGGATCACCACGTTCTGGTCGTGGCTCGCGGCGTCGTTGACGTCCAGGGTGACCGCCGTGGTCCCGCCGACCTTGGCGTCGGCGCCGGGCACCGCGTGCACGGCGTCGCGGGCCCGTTCGATGGCGTCGAAGCCCTCCTGGGCGTCGGGCGGGGCGTCGAGGGTGCCCTCAAGGAAGGCCTGGCCGTCGCGTGGCGGCCCCACCTGCCGGACGTCGCTGATCTTCGGCACCGAGTCCAGCGCCGAGGCGACGGCCCGCGCCGAGCCGGCCGAGGCGACGACCTGCACCGGGGCGCCCGCGCCGGCCGGGAAGTGCTTGACCAGCACCTCCTCGCCGATCTCCGAGTCGCGTTTCTCGCCCCAGAAGGCGTCCCGCTGCGCCAGGTACTCGGTTTTGAGGCCGGTCATGCCGATGGCCATGACGCCGAGGACGAGCGCCGTGGCCATCCAGGTGATCCGGGGACGCCGGGCGATGGCGCCGCCGATGCGGGCCCAGGCGCCTCGTTCGGTGGGCTCGGACGAGCCGTGGTGAGGGCGTCGCGGCCAGAACAGCCATCGTCCGCAGATCACCAGCAGCGCCGGCAGCAGCGTCAGCATGGACGCCAGCACCACCGCGACGCCGATGGCCATCACCGGTCCCATGCTCTTGGACGAGTTGAGCGTCGCGATCAGCAGGCACAGCAGGCTCAGCGCCACGGTGGTGCCGCTGGCCAGGATCGCCGGGCCGGCGCGGTGCAGCGCCATCGCCATCGCGGTGTGCCGGTCGGAGTGACGGCGCAGTTCCTCGCGGTAGCGGGCGATGAGCAACAGCGCGTAGTCGGTGCCCGCGCCGAACATCAGGACGATGAGGATGAACGCGCTCTGGCCGTTGACGGTCAGGCCCGCGTGCTCGGCCAGCAGGTAGATCAGCGCCTGCGCGACCGTCAGGGAGAAGAAGACGCAGATCAGCGGCACCGCCCACAGGAATGGGCTGCGGTAGGTGATCAGCAGGATGACCACGACGATGACCGCGGTGATGTACAGCAGGGTGGCGTCGAAACCGGAGAAGACCTGGGCGAAGTCGCCGGAGTATCCGCCCGGCCCGGTGACGTGCGCCGCCAGGCCCGGGGCGCCGTCGTCCCGCTGGGCGATGTCGCGGATGTCCTCGACCGCGGGGCCGAGCTTCTCCCAGCCCTCCTCGCCGACCTTGATGTCGACGATCGTCTGCAGCGCCTGGCCGTCCTGGGAGGTGATCGGACCCTGCACCTTGGTGATGATCTTCGCGCCGTCGTCGTCCCGCACGGTCGTGAACCGCCGGGCGTCGGCCGCGGCCTTGGCCCTGTCGGCGTCGGTGACGGCCGCGCCGCCGCGGTCGTAGACGACCACGGCCGGAAGGACGTCGCTGGGGACGAACCGCTCCGACTGTTCCAGGACCTGGGTGGACTCGGCGTCCTTGGGCAGCCACGAGGACGCCTCGTTGTCCTGGGCCCCGGCGAGCTTGGTGGCCAGCGGCGCCGACACCACCAGGACCAGCACCCATACCGCCAGCACGACCCACTTGCCGCGCCGGCCCAAGACGAACGCGGTAACCCGGTCTATCGCGGCCACATCATCCCCCGATCGGCGCCCGCTGCTCACCAGGACTTTCCGCTACCTGATTCCCAAACGTGCCGCTTTACACCACGGGTATCCGCCCCGGCGGGTCAGGCGCCTGCGGGCAGGGCGCCCAGTTGGGCGAGGGCGGCGGCGGTGTCCATCCACACGTTCTCGCGGCTGATCTTGCCGTCGCGGAACTCGCACACATGCAGCAGCCGGAAGGACACCTCGCGGCCGTCTCCGGGGACACCGAACGGCTCACCGACGGCGCGGGCGGTGAAGACGCACTCGTCGACGACGAAATCCGGCCCGTGATAGCGGCGGACGGGCTCGAACCGCTCCTCGGCGAAGTCGGCGAACACCCGCATGTACCGATCCTTGATCGCCGCGTGACCGCGCAGCACCGGGGTCGGGTCACCGACGGTGTCGTGTTCGGCGTCGTCGGTGAGGGTGCTCAGCACCCCGTCCAGGTCGTTGGCCGCCTCCGCCTGGAAGTGCCTCGCCAATACCCGATCCATCTCCTCGCGGGTCATCCCGCCTCCTCTCAATTAAGATACCCATATCATTATGAGAATCATCTCTCATGTCAAGGGTATATTCTCGTCGTGTGTCGAGCAGCGAACGGTTCAACCAGAAACAACGCACCCGCGACGCCATCGTCGACGCCGCCGGCGAGCTGGCCCGCCAGGGCCGGTCACTGGCGATCGCCGAGGTGGCCGAGGCCGCACGCGTCTCCCCCGCGACCGCCTACCGGTACTTCCCCAACCCCCAAGCACTGTGGGAGGAGGTCGCCAACCTCAACGCAGGCGCCCTGAGTGTGGACACCACCCTGGACGGCGCGCCCGCGGAACCCGCCGCGCGCATCGACCACGTCATCGCCACCGTCGCCGACGCGCAACTGGCCGATGAGGCCACCTGGCGGGCGATAATGCGCGCCGCCCTGGAGCGCTGGTTCACCCAGGCCGACCTTCCCGAGGCCGACCGCCTGCCGATCCGCGGCAGCCACCGCCTGACCATGGCCCAAGAAGCGCTCGCGCCGCTCAGCGACGCCCTGCCGCCCGAACTCCACCGCAAACTCACCATGTCCGTGCTCCTGGTATTCGGCGTCGAAGCCATGATCGCCGCCAGAGACGCCTGCGGACTCCAACCCGACGAAGCCAAGGACGTCATGCGCTGGGCCGCCCAAGCCCTCATCCAAGCCGCACTCGCCCAAGCCGCCGACCAAGGCGCCGACCAAGGCGCCCCTGAGCCGTTGGGCGCCCGCCATCGTCACCCGCAAGCGGGACGAACCACCTGAACCCGAGGTGGGGCCCATGGCCCGTCGCGCGGACGCGCTCCATCCTCGCCGCCGCCGTCAGGTGCCGTTCGGCGTCGTCGAACCGGCGGAGGCAGGTCGCGAGCACGCCCAGGGTCCTGGCGATGGATCCACCGCACCCGGCCGCCTGGAGGCCTCGTCGGCCCAGTGCAGGTCCTCCAGCACCAGCACGAGCGGGTGCCGCTCCGCCGCCTCAGCCAGATCGTGCACGGCCCGGTCGATGGCCTCGAACCGCAGGCTCGCGGCGTCCTGCCCGGGCGGCGTGAGCACGCGCAGGCCGAGCCCCAGGGCCGCGCGCGATTCCATGAGCTGCGACCACGGCCAGAAGTCCGGCGCCCCCTCTTCCTGGACGGCGCGTCCGGTCAGCACGACGGCGTCCCCGAGCCGGGAGACGGCCCGGCGGACCAGGGCGGACTTGCCGGCGCCCGCCTCGCCGCTGACCAGCACGACGGACCCGCGCCCCTCGGATGCCTCCGCCCCTGCGCGCTCCAGCTCCGCCAACTCCCGCCTGCGCCCTACGAACGGTTCCTCCACCCAGCCAGTGTCACCCAGCCCCGTCCACCCGGCGGCGGCCCGCTTCGCCCTCGCGCCCCGAGTTCATACCGCCCTTCCGCTTTCCCCAGCGAAAAGCCGGTCGCGTCGATCGCCGAGGCCAGCTTGTCCTTCCGGCCGACGAACGACAGGACCAGGAAGACCAGGCTGATCAGCGGTCCGAAGAAAAGGAAGAAAGCCTCGACGGGACGGTTATAGAGGTCGGCGGGCCCCTGCGCCGCCTGTCGGGAGGCGCCGAGCGTGAGGAGCAGGGAGATCACCAGGCCGATGCGTGCCTGTTTGCGTGTCATACCGGCCTCCGTTCCGACAGGGGCCCGTCCCGTGAGCCAGTGTCCTGATCAAGGCCATTAGGAACAAGGTAATTGTGGGCGTACGCAGTCCTGTTCGGCGACGAGGGCGGCCGACGTCGACATAAAACTGAGCGCTCGCATCGCTTTTGGCCGTGCATGGACCGGGAACAATACTGCGGGAAAGTTTGATCACTGCTGCCCGACCGCGTACGCAGGGAAGTGATCAAGTTGGGGCGAGCGCTTCGGCTCCGGTCCGTGTTCAGCGTGCTGGTCGTTCTGGCCGCGGTGACCGGCTGCGGCGGTCGGCCCGGCCAGGTGACGCTCACCTTCTGGACGTGGGTCCCGGGCATCGAGAAGTCGATCGACCTGTGGAATTCCCAGAACCCGGACGTCCAGGTCGAGCTCGAAAGCATCACGAGCGGGGTGGACGGCGGCTACGCGAAGATGTTCTCCGCGGTTAAGGCAGGCGCGGCACCGGATCTGGCGCAGGTCGAATACTGGGAGATCCCCGCTTTCCTGCTCGAACAGGGGCTGGTCGAGCTGGGACGGTACGGCGCCCGGCAGCATGCCGGACAGTTCGTGCCGTGGCAGTGGCGGCAGGGTGAATTCAACGACGGCGTGTACGCGATCCCGCAGGCGTCCGGGCCGATGGCGCTCTACTATCGCGCCGACCTTTTCCAGAAATGGGGCGTCGAACCGCCGGCCACCTGGGACGCGTACGAGCAGGCCGCCCGGCGGATCCGCGGCGCCGACCCGTCCGCCCGCATCGGGACGTTCCCGCCGGCGAACTCCCAGTGGTTCGTCGCGCTGGCCTGGCAGGCGGGTGCGCGCTGGTTCGGCGCCGACGGCCGATGGTCGGTGGACATCGACGACGGTCCGACCCGCAGGGTCGCGGCGTACTGGGACGGGCTGCGCCGGAAAGGGCTGATCTTCACCATGCCCGATGTCCACACCGCCTGGTACAAGGCCGTCCGCGACGGGAAGATCGTCGCGTGGCTGGGGCCGCAGTGGGGGGACGCGCTGCTCAAGGGCAACGCGCCGAACACCGCCGGGAAGTGGCGGGTGGCCCCGATGCCGCAGTGGAGCACCGCCGCGCGGGCGTCCGCGAACTGGGGCGGCTCGTCGACCGCGGTGCTGCGCGGCACGCGGCATCCGCGCGAGGCGCTCCGGTTCGCCGTGTGGCTGAACACCGATCGGCGCAGCGTCGATCACCTCATCGAGGGCGGGTACGGCTGGCCCGCCGCCGCGGGGATCGCGCGGGGATCCGCGCTGGACCGCGCCGACCCGTTCTTCGGCGGCCAGCGCTACAACGACGTGTTCGCCGAGGCCGACCGGCACGTCGACACCGGGTGGCGGTGGGTCCCGACCACCGCGGCGATGCTCGACTCGCTGAACAGCGGGTTCACCGAGGCCGTCGGCGGCCGGGGCGGTTTCGTCGAGGCCGTCCAGGCGACGCAGCGGAGCACGGTGCGCGACATGCGCCGCAAGGGCCTCACCGTCGATGACTGAGCAGCGATCGAGGAGGCGCCCATGACCCGCCCCACAGCTCGCACGCCGGGACGGCGGCACGCTCCGCTGCTGTTCTTCGGGCCGTTCGCGGTGATGTTCCTCGCGTTCTTCATCGTGCCGATCGGGTACGCGGTGTGGCAGAGCTTCACCGGCGTGCGCCGCTCAGGACCGCTCGGGCTGGGCGCCGGCGAGACGACGTTCGCGGGGCTGAGCAACTACTCCGACGCGCTGACGCAGACGGGGTTCACCGAAAGCCTGCTGCGCATCCTGGTCTTCGGCCTCGTCGTGGTGCCCTTGATGATCTTCACGGCGGTCGTCCTGGCCCTGCTGCTCGACTCGGCGGCGGCGGTGTGGCCGCGGTTCTTCCGGACGGTCTACTTCCTGCCCTACGGCGTCCCGGGCGTGATCGCGTCGATCCTGTGGAGCTATCTGTACCTGCCGGAGCTGAGCCCGATCCTGGAGGTGTCGCAGAAGGCCGGCATCACCTTCGAGCCGCTCGCCGGCGACTCGGTGCTGTGGGCGATCGCCAACATCGTGCTCTGGGAGTTCGCCGGCTACAACATGCTGATCGTCGTCGCGCAGCTGCAGGCGGCGCCGCGGGAGCTGTACGACGCGGCCCGGGTGGACGGGGCGAACGCGTGGCAGCTCGTCCGGTACCTGAAACTGCCGCTGATCCGTCCGGCGGTCGTGCTGGCCACGGTCTTCACGATCATCGGGACGGTGCAGCTCTTCGCCGAGCCGCTGGTGCTGGAACGGGCGGCGCCCGCCGTCACGAACGACTACACGCCCAACGTGTCCGCCTACAACCAGGCGTTCACGTACAACGACTACGGCCTCGCGGCGGCCGAGGCGGTGCTGCTCGCGCTCGCCGCGTTCACCCTCTCGTTCGGCTTCCTGCGCCTCGTCGGCCGGACAGGACGGACCGGAGGCGCCCGGGCAGGAGGCGGACGGTCAGGAGGCGGACGGGCCGGAGGCGGGGGCCGGTGAGCGCGCGAGGGAGGGCGATGGACGGGGCGTCGGCCCGCCCGGCAGGGATCGGGGCGCGCGTCCTCGTCGTGGCGGTCCTCGCCGTCGCGGCAGGCTATTTCCTCGTGCCGGTCTACTGGCTGGTCGTGGCGTCCACCAAGACCACCGACCGGCTTCTCGGCAGCTCACCGCTCTGGTTCGCCGAGCCGCGGCCGTGGCGGAACCTGACGGACCTGCTGACCTACGACGACGGCATCTACCTGCGGTGGCTGGGCAACACGGTGCTGTACTCGGGTGTCGGCGCGTTCGTCGCCACGCTGCTCGCGGCCGGTGCCGGGCACGCGATGGCGAAGTACGACTTCCGCGGCCGGGAGGCGGCGTTCAAGGTCGTGCTCGGCGGTGTGCTGGTGCCCACCACCGTGCTCGCGCTGCCGCTCTACCTCATGTTCAGCAGGATCGGACTCGCCAACACGTACTGGTCGGTGCTGCTGCCCAGCGTGGTCAGCCCGTTCGGGGTGTACCTGTGCCGGATCTACTCCGAGGCGGCGGTGCCGGACGAACTGCTAGAGGCCGCGCGTGTGGACGGCGCCGGCGAGCTGCGCATCTTCTTCACGGTCGTGCTGCGTATCATGTCGCCCGCGCTGGTCACGGTCTTCCTGTTCCAGCTCATCGGCATCTGGAACAACTTCTTCCTGCCGCTGGTGATGCTGTCCGACCCGGACCTGTACCCGATCCCGCTCGGCCTGCTGTCGTGGCAGTCGATCGTCGACAGGCAGCCGATCCTCTATCAGCTCGCGATCGGCGGCGCGCTGGTGTCCGTGGTGCCGCTGGCCGTCGCGATCGTCGTCCTCCAGCGGTTCTGGCGGACCGGACTCACCGAAGGGAGCGTCAAGGCTTGACTGATCGAGGCGAGCAGGGCGCGGACGAGCGCGGCGAGCGGGGCGAAGACGAGCGCGGCGAGCGGCTCGCCACGGCTCTGCGCGCGCGGCTCGGCGGCATCGGCTACGGCGGCGACTACAACCCCGAGCAGTGGCCCGAGGACGTCTGGGCCGACGACGTCCGGCTCATGACCGAGGCGGGCGTGAACCTGGTGTCGCTCGGCATCTTCGCGTGGGCGAGGGTGCAGCCGGACCCGGAGACCTTCGACTGGGGCTGGCTGGACCGGGTGATGGACCTGCTCGCGGACGGCGGCGTCGCCGTGTGCCTGGCCACCATGACCGCGTCCCCTCCCCCGTGGCTGGCGCGGCTGCATCCGGAGACGCTGCCGGTCCGGCCGGACGGCACCGTCCTGTGGCCTGGCGCACGGCAGCATTTCACCCCGTCCAGCCAGGTCTACCGCGACCACGCGACCCGCCTCGTCGAGCGGCTGGCGACCCGCTACGCCGGACATCCCGCGCTCGCCGCATGGCACGTCGGCAACGAGTACGGCTGCCACGTGTCCGGCTCCTACGGCGACGTCGACGCGGTGGCGTTCCGCGACTGGCTGCGGCGCCGTTACCGGACGATCGACGCGCTCAACGAGGCGTGGTCGACGACGTTCTGGTCACAGCGGTACGCCGCGTGGGACGAGATCAACCCGCCCCGGCAGACCCCGACCTTCCCCAACCCCGCCCAGCGGATCGACTTCCGCCGGTTCTCCTCCGACGCGCTGCTGGAATGCTTCCTGGCCGAAAAGGAGGTGCTGCGGCGCGTCACGCCGGACGTCCCGATCACGACGAACTTCGTTCCGCTGCGGGACACGCTCGACCTGCACGCCTGGGCCCGGCACGAGGACGTGGTCTCCTACGACTCCTATCCCGACCCCGCCGACCCCGGCGCCCATGTCGACGCGGCGTTCGGCTTCGACCTGATGCGGTCGCTGAAGGACGGCGCGCCGTGGCTGCTGCTCGAACAGGCGCCCGCGGCGGTGAACTGGCGGCGCGTCAACCGGCCGAAGGCGCCGGGGCAGATGCGGCTGTGGTCCTGGCTGGCGGTCGGGCACGGCGCCGACGCGGTGATGTTCTTCCAGTGGCGGGCGTCCCGCGGCGGCGCGGAGAAGTACCACTCGGCGATGGTGCCGCACGCGGGCACCGGGACGCGGACGTTCCGGGAGGTCCGCGAGCTCGGGCGGGAACTGGCCGCGGTCCCGGAGATCGCCGGTACGCGGGTCCGCGCGCCGGTCGCGCTGGTGCTGGACTGGCCGAGCTGGTGGGGGCTGGAGCAGGACGGCCACCCGTCCGGCCTGCTGAGGCAGCGGGAGGCGAACCTCGCGCACTACGCACCCCTGTTCGGCGCGGGGGTGGCGTGCGACGTCGTCCGGCCGTCGGCGGATCTGTCGGGGTACCGGCTGGTCGTCGTCCCGAACCTGTACATGATCACCGAGTCGGACGCGGCGAACCTGACGGGCTTCGTCCGCGCCGGCGGCCGTCTGGTGGTGTCGTTCTTCTCCGGCGTGGTCGACGACCGCGACCGCGTCCACCCGGGCGGCGCCCCCGGACCGCTGGCCGATGTCCTCGGCCTGCGGGTCGCGGAGTTCTGGCCGCTGGCGAAGGGCGAGCACGTCGACGTCGAGGAGGCCGAGCCCGGCTGGTTCGACGGCGGCGCGGCGCGCGGTTCCCTGTGGTCGGAGGAGGTCCGGCTGGACGAGGCGTCCCCGCTGGCCACGTTCGCCTCCGGCGTTCTGGCGGGCCGTCCCGCCGCCACCCGCAACCGGTTCGGCGGCGGCGCCGCCTACTACCTCGCCACCCGGCCCGACCCCGCCGCGATGAACTCGGTGCTCCGCCGGGTGTGCCGGGAGGCGGGCGCCGCGCCCGACCTGCCGAACCTCCCCGAGGGCGCCGAGGCCGCCGTCCGCCACGCCGAGGACGGCACCCGCTTCGTGATCGTGCTCAACCACGACGACGACGGGCCGGTGACCGTACCGCTGCCACCCGGCGGCGTCGATCCGCGCGACGGCACGGACGTCGTCGCGCCGTACCGGCTCGGCGCCCGCGGGGTCCTCGTCGTCCGCTATCCGCCCTCCCCCACGGGGTCTCGGCACGGAGGTCCGGCATGACCGCGAAGCTGCTCGACGGCAAGTGCGCCGTGGTGACGGGCGCCGCGTCGGGCATCGGCACCGCGATCGTCGACCGGTTCGTGGCCGAGGGCGCCACCGTGATCGCCGTCGACGTGGCCGCGGACCCGTTGCGCGACGTCGCCGCCGGCCGCGCGGCGGTACGGCCGGTGCCGGGCGACGTCTCCCGGGCCGATACCTGGGCGCAGGTGGCGGGCCTGGCCCGCGACGAGATCGGCCGTCTGGACGTGCTGTGCTCCAACGCCGGATTCAGCGTCCACGCTCCGGCGCACGAGCTCGACGAGGACGACTGGGACCGGCAACTCGCCGTCAACCTCAAGGCCGCCTACCTCGGGGTCAGAGCCTGCGTCGGGCTGCTGGCCGAGGCCCCGCCGTCCGGGGACGCGCCGTCCGGGGACGCGGGCGGCGCGGTCGTGCTGACGTCGTCGGTGCACGCCACCGCGGGGCTGCCGGGACGTCCCGCCTACGCCGCGGCCAAGGGCGGACTGTGCTCGCTGGGCCGCCAGCTCGCGGTGGAATACGGGCCGCGGGTGCGTGTCAACACCGTCCTCCCCGGACCGATCCTGACCCCCGCCTGGGACGGCATCGACGACGAAGGACGCCGCCGCAGCGTCGCGGGCACCGCGGCCGGACGGTTCGGCCGGCCCGACGAGGTGGCCGCGGCGGTGGCCTTCCTCGCCTCGGACGAGAGCTCCTACGTCACCGGGGCGAGCCTGCTCGTCGACGGGGGCTGGAGCGCCAAGAAGGACTCGGCCTGAGGGGGTCGCTATGAAGATCAGCAGGGTGGAGACGTTCCCGGTCCCGCCGCGCTGGCTGTTCTGCCGGGTCGAGACCGACGACGGCCTGGTCGGCTGGGGCGAACCGGTGGTGGAGGGCCGGGCCGAGGTGGTCCGCGCCGCGGTGGACGTCCTCGCCGAGCAGCTCATCGGACGTGACCCGCTGCGCATCGAGGACCACTGGCAGGTCCTCGCCAAGGGCGGCTTCTACCGGGGCGGGCCGGTGCTGTCCAGTGCGCTCGCGGGGTTGGACCAGGCGCTCTGGGACATCGCCGGGAAAGCCCGTGGCGTACCGGTGTACGCGCTGCTCGGCGGCCCCGTACGCGATCGCGTCCGGATGTACGCCTGGGTCGGCGGCGACGAGCCCGCGGCGCTGGCGGACGGCATCGCGGCCCGGATGGAGGAGGGGTTCACCGCCGTCAAGATGAACGCCTCCGGAAGGATGGCGCCGCTGGCCGGCAGCGCCGCCATGACCGCGGTGGTCGACCGGGTCGCCGCCGCCCGCGAGGCGCTCGGCCCGGAACGCGACGTGGCGGTGGACTTCCACGGCCGTCTCACCCCGGCCGACTCCCGGCGGCTGCTACCGCTGCTGGCGGAGTTCCATCCGCTGTTCGCCGAGGAGCCGGTGCTGCCCGACAGCCCGCATCTCCTCCGCGACGTCGTCATCGCCAGCGGCGTGCCCATCGCCACGGGCGAGCGGCTCTACTCGCGCTGGGACTTCCGGCCCGTGCTCGAAGCGGGCGTCGCGGTCGTCCAGCCGGACGTCTCGCACGCCGGCGGGATCTCCGAGACCCGGCGGATCGCCGCGCTCGCCGAAGTGTGGGGGGCCCACCTGGCGCCGCACTGCCCGCTGGGTCCGCTCGCCCTCGCCGCCAGCCTGCAGGTCGCGTTCGCCACCCCGAACTTCCTGATCCAGGAACACTCGATCGGCATCCACTACAACACCGGCGCCGACCTGCTCGACTATGTTCTCGATCCAGCGGTCTTCCAGTTCACCGCCGGCCATGCCGGACCGCCGTCCGACCCGGGCCTCGGCGTCCGGATCGATGAGGCGGCCGTACGCCGCGCCGGCCGGACGGGCCATGCTTGGCGCAATCCGATCTGGCGGCACGACGACGGCGGCTTCGCCGAATGGTGAAGACGATCGCTGATCCGCAAGGGTGAAGGCGATCGCTGATCCGGAAGGGTGGAAACATGGAACGGACGGAGCGGCTGGTCATCGTGCGTCCCGCACTGGAGCATTTCGATGCCTTGGCGGAGCGGGGGCGCGACGGCCTGGCGGCGCTGATCGGTGCGGAGGTGCCGCAGGAATGGCCGCTCTTTCCCGAGAGCATCGCCCGTCCTGAGCAGGTGCCTGAAGACACCTCGCCGTGGCGTCCCTACTGGGCCGTTCATGCCGCCGATTCGGTGCTGATCCTGGAGGGCGGGCTCGTCCCACCCGACGAAAGCGGTGAAGCGGTGTTCGGGTACGGCCTCGTCCCGGCCTATCGCGGGAAAGGATTGGCGACGGAGTTCGCCAGATTTCTCGTGGTGACCGCTTTCGCGCACCCCGAGGCCAGGGCGGTCGGTGCCCGTACGTTCCCCGCCGGGGCCGTCTCCCCGGAGGAGGGGTTCCCGGCCGATCCGTCGATCGCCGTCCTGGAACGTCTCGGCTTCGCCTGCGTGGAACGGGGCGAGCTGTGGCACTGGCGGCTCGACAGGCCGCCCGAGGTCTGATCGCGTCGCGGTACGTCGCGGTACGTCGCGGTACGTCGCGGTACGTCGCGGTACGTCGCGGTACGTCGCGGTCTCGATCGGCGAGTCGTACACATCAAACGAATGAGCCATCCCTGCCCCATGACGTCGTCAGGGGCAGGGATGGCAGTGGTCGTCAGCCGAGCAGAAAGGCGCGTGCTTGTTCGGCGACCGGTCCCGGCGCCATCCAGAACGCGGAGTGGTCGTGGTCGGGCAGGGTCAGCACGGTGACGTTCGGCAGGAGTGCGGCCAGCGCGTTGGCGCCCTGGCGGATGAATTCCTCGCCGTTGCCGCCGACGGCCACCGCGATCGGCGCGTCGATCGACCAGCGGTCGGCGGGCAGCGGTTTGCCGTCCTGGAGCCCGCGCATGATGCGGCCGTCGTAGGTGTAGGTGTGGGCGTATTTGGCCATGGCGTCCCAGGAAGGGTCCTGCTTCATCGCGGGAATGTACTCGGCGGGGACACCGATCATCTCGGTCATGAAGTACTCGACCGCCTCGCTGCGCTTGCCCGCCGCGATCAGCGCTTCCTGGTGTTCGAGGTAGTCCGCGGGCGCCGGAGCGCGGGAGTCGTCGACGATGAAGGGCGGCTCGTACAGGTAGAGGCCTGTCACCCTGCCGCCCAGCGCGCTGGCGGCGTCGAGGGCGAGGCCGCAGCCACCCGATCCGCTGGTCAGGGCCGCGGAGCCGCCCGCGACATCGATCAGTGCCGCGATGTCGTCGATCTCGCGCGCCGGGTCGTAGGGCTGGGGGTCGCCGCTGGCGCCGCGCCCGCGGCGGTCGAAGCTGATGACCGTGAAGTGCTCGGACAGCGCCTGGGCCATGCCGGCGACCCCGGTGTGGTCTTCGGCGACATTGCTGATCAGGATGATCGCGGGGCCGGAACCGGTCTTCTCGTAGGCGATGGTGGTGCCGTCGGCGGAGGTGACGGTGCGAAGGTCGGACATGATCGTCTCTCTTTCGGGTGAAGGTGTGTCGGTGTGCGGGGTGTCCAGCAGGTCGCCGAGCCGGTCCAGGGCCTCGGCGTAGCCTTCGGCCATCTGGAGCTCGACGGCCCGCTGTAGCGCCTGGCCGTCGGGGAAGCCGGCCGTGACCTCGACGGTGCAGCCGGTTCCGGTCGGGACGAAGGTGACCGCGGTGGGGAAGGTGCCCGTGCCGTCGGACTGCCACGCCTGGTCGGCGAACTCGTCGTCGTAGCGCAACTCGGCGCGGGTGACGACCGTCTTGTAGGTGGCGATGCTGCGGACCGGGGCGGCCGATCCGTCGACTGGCGCGATCTGGAAACGCCAGCGTCCGCCTGGACGGACGTCCATCTCGTACACGGTCGCGGCCCAGCCCTGCGGGCCCCACCAGCGAGTGATCGCCTTGGGATCGGTCCATGCCCACCACGCACGCTCGACGCCGGCGGCGTAGGTACGGCTGATATGGATGGTGTTGCTCGACCTGTCGATCACGATGCCGTCCGCGGTGCCTTCGGGCATGTTCAACCTCCTTGCTGGTTCGCGTCGTCGGGTGCAGGGTCATCGTCGGGTGCAGGGTCGTCGTCTTCGAGGAAGGCGCCGAGGCGGTCCATCCGCTCCGACCACAGGGCGGCGAACCCCTGCGCCCAGTCGCTCAGCTCGCGCATCGCTTCGGGGTGCAGCCGGTAGATCCGCTGCTGGGCGCGTTTGGTCACCTCAACTACGCCCGCCTGGGCGAGCAGCCGCAGATGCCGGGACACCTGCGGCTGGCCCAGGCCCAGCGCGTCGACGATCGCGCCCACCGACCGCGGGCCGTCCTTGAGCAACTCGACGATCTGAAACCGGTTGGGCTCCGAGATCGCCGTCATTCGCTGTTGCACGTTGTTGACCACACCTCGAAGATACACGAGCACATATATATGTGCAAATGTATGTAGCGAGGTTGTGGCCCTGCCGCTGACACGATCAGGATTCCCGGTCGCGGGTCACGCCCGTGCTGGGCAGTTGCCGGACGCCAGGTAGGCGTCGACGGCGTGCCCGTGACACAGCGGTCCCGGGTGCATCCCATCCCGTAGAGGCCGTGACGTCGGACGTTCCGGAGCGACCCATGTGAGAGGCGGGCATCGCGCGGCGCGGGGCGCCGGGTGTCAGTGGCCTTCGGTCAGCAGCTTGGAATTCGGGATCCGCTGGACAGCCACGCGGCCGCCGCGGCGGCGGCCGTGGACGGACGCGAAAGCCCATTCCGCGGACATCATCGCGCCTTCCTGCCAGCCGGGCAGCGGGCCGATCTGGTCGCCGATCACCATGACGTTGCCGTGCCCCTGGAGGTTGATCAGGGTCTCGTACCATTCTCGTTGTTCGGGGACGGTGTGGTCCCAGTCGGTCCACGCGCCGGCCTGGTAGGGCATCTTGTGCCAGGCGATGGACAGGCCCTGCCGGTCCGGAACGATGGACGGGTCGGCGAATTCCCCGTGCAGTTTCGCCCCGGCCTCACGGGCGATCTTCAGGCGCTCGTCGTACGGGCGGTCGCCGAGCTTCTCGGCCCTCTCGTATGAGCTGTAGGCGCCGATGAGGACGCCCTTGTCCGTGCGGGAGAAATAGTCGGACGACGGGTACCAGATCTGCCTGATATCGCTGTCGACCCGGCTGATGCCACCGTAGATCCGGTACTTCTCCGATTCCCAGAACCGCCGGTTCGCCTGCCAGGCGATCTTGAACGCGGGTGCGAACTCGACGTTCGCGACGGCGCGCGCGAATTCGCCGGAGAACCCTTCGAGTTCGACGCTCTGTTTCAGGACCGGAATGGGGACGCTGCTCAGGCAGTAGTCGAACCGCCTGTCGTGCTCGCGGTCGGCGTGCTTCCACGCGACCCGTACCCCGTCCTCCGCTGACCTGATGGCGTGGACGGGCGCGTTGAGCGTGACCGTCCCGTCGGGCAGCGCGGCCGCGAGGCGGCGGGCGAGGACGTCCATTCCGCCGATCGGCTGGAAAAGTGTGGGCTGGTAGTCGTGCTCGAATTCAAAATAGAACTGACGCTCCCAGAATCTGCTTGCCAGCAGATCTGAAAGAGCCAGCGGGTCGAGCTTTTCGGGCTGCTGTGTCATGCCGAGCGGTTTGGCCAGTCCCGAGCGCAGCGACCCGGTGTAGGCGTGGTCGGTCTCGTCGAGATCGCCGAACTCGTCCAGCAGGGCCAGCAACAGGTCGCGCTGGGCGCCGCTCAGTCCGCCATCGTCGGGCAGCCCCTTCTTGACGGCGGCCGCCGCGTACTGGGCGACATATCCGCGCGTGTCGTTGGCGATCCGGCGGTGCTGGATGGGCGCCCCCTGCCATGCCCGGTCGGTCTGATGCAGGTTCGCAGCGGTCTGTACGAGGAACGGTTCGAGCGGGATGCGAAGCCTGCGGCACAATGCGAAGACCCGCTGGTCTTGGTGGGCGAAGCGCCCCGGGCCGAGGTTGGCGTAAAGGCCGCGGTCGAACCGGCACGTCTGGGTGCGTGCGGATCCGTCCGCCCAGACCTCGGTGACCGTGTCGCCGCGCCGGACGGTGAGGTTGCGGCCGCCGATGCGCCCCTGCGCCTCCAGGACGGTCACCCGGTATCCCGCCTCGGCGAATGTGAGCGCGGCGGTCAGCCCGCTGATCCCGGCGCCGAGGATCGCGACGGTCTTACCGCCGGCCTTCCTCCGGGGCGGCGTCAGCAGACTGGTCGGCGCGGACGCCGCGTCGGCCGGGACGGCGCCGGTCATGACCTGAACCAAGGTGGCGGACGCGGCCACGCCCAGGAATGTGCGACGCGAAGAGCCATTGTGTCGTTGCTCCATCATGCTCCTTCCGGGGAGACGTCGGCAGAAACACGCGACCATTCACGGGTGTTTGGCGCCCTTACCGGGCTGGGAGGTGTTTCGGCTCGCTTGGCGGCTTCGAGTGGTCGTGCGGATATGGCATGTCGCCGGGCCGCGGCCACGGTCGGCGATGTCGAAGAGGCCTCTGCTCGTCGTCGACGGCGGCGTGCAGGCCGCCCGGCTCGGCAAAGCGGGGCGGGGGCGGGGCGGGAATGGTGTCGGTGGTGAAGTCGTGGGAGCCGGCGCCGGCCGGCTCATCCGATGACGAGCGGTTCCAGGGACCTGGACAGCTCGTCCATCATCTGCAATTCTGCCATTCAGTGGAAGCTCACTCCCAACAGATGACAGCACATGTGAGGGGATGTGGCAAGCGATCAGTCCGGCGCCCGACCGGCCCGGCGCCCCCGGGACGACTCCGAGGGAGAGCCGGGAAAGGGGACGACGCGAACCGTGCGGCGGGCCCTCGCGCTCCTGGGCGAGGTCGCCGAACACGACGGCATCGCGCTGACCGAGGCCGCTCAGGCGACGGGGCTGTCGCTGAGCACCGCGGCGCGGCTACTGAACACGCTGGCCGAGGAAGGATTCGTCCAGCGTGACGGCGACCGCGCGTACCACGCGGGCGGGCGGCTGCATCAGATAGCGGTCACCGCGATGACCAGCACACCGCTCTACCAGCTGGCCACTCCGCACCTGGAGGCGATGCGGGACGCGACGGGAGAGTCGGCCTACCTGGGGGTGCCGGGCCCGGGCGACACCGTCCTGTACGCGCGCATCGCCGACAGTCCCCAGCCGATCCGGCACGCGAACTGGCTGGGCCGCACCGTTCCGGTGCGCAGCACCGCGATCGGCGCGGCGCTACGGGACCAATGCGGATCCAGCGGCTTCGTCAGCACCCGGTACACGGTGGAGACCGGCGTCACCGCGATCGCCGCGACCGTCCACTGGCCGCGCGGCGGCGTGGCCGCCGCCATCAGCGTCGTCGGACCGACCTACCGGATCGGCGACGACGACCTGGCCGGCATCGGTGCCCTGGTGGCGAGGCACGCCCGCGAGCTGACCGCCCAACTCGCCCCCGACGCTTGAGACCGAAGGGGCGGCGTGGGTGGTACGGCCACATCACGGACGGGCTGGGCAGCCCTCGGCCCGTCGCGGCTCCCCGGGGGGTAGCCTGAGTTGATGGCCGTGAAGGCTTCCAGAGACGACGTCATCGCGTTTCGCCTCCACTCCCAGCACCTCACCGAACGCTTGGACGAGCAGGAGCTGCTCGACGCGGCCGGGTTGTGCGGTGTCCAGAACAGCCCGCCCGGGTCCGCGATGCTGGCCCTGCACGCCCGGGTGCGCGATCTCTCGCGGGATCGGGTCGACGAAGCAGTGGCCGAGGACAAGAGCCTCCTGCAGAGCTGGTGCATGCGCGGCTCACCGTTCTACTTCCCGACCGCTGACGCACCGGTCTTCACCACCGGAGTGCTCCCGCCGACCGAGGAGGCGATGCGCCAGTTCGTCCTCGGGGCAGGGCAGTCGGTCGACAAGCTCAGCCTCAGCCTGACCGAGACCGTTGCGCTGACCGGCGCCGAGATCGGCGACGTCCTGACCGGACGCCGACTCGCCATCGACGAACTCGGCGCAGAACTCGCCGAACGGATCGCCCCCAGGCTGTCGAGAAAGCAACGCGACATCTGGGAACAAGAAGGTCCCCATGCCGCCGGACAACCGCTCGGCGAGGCCGTCGTGCACTTCTGCATCCGCATCCTCACCTTGCAGAAAGTGGTCTGCTTCGCGCCACGCGACGGGAACACGGCACCGTTCGTGCTGGTCGATGAGTGGTTGGGTGATCCGATCCCGGATACCGACCCGGAGACCGCGCGGGCCGAGCTGCTTCGCCGATACCTCCGCTGCTACGGTCCGTCGACCCGAGCGGACTTCGCCGCATGGCTGGGCGTCCGCGCCGGCGACGCCGGCCCTTGGTGGAGCCTGGTCGAGGACGAGATGACAGAGGTCGAGTTCGGCCGCAAGACGTGGATACTCACCGAGGACCTCGATGCGTTGCAGTCAGCCACGATGCCCAAGGGGGTACGTCTGCTTCCCCCTCGCGACCCCTACACGCAGTCCCGTGACCGCGAGACAACCGTTGACAAGCAGTATCACCGGGACGTGTGGAGGCCCGTGGGCGACCCGGGCACCGTTCTCGTGGACGGCGAGATCGCCGGTGTCTGGCGTCCGCGCAAGCGCGGGCGGAAGCTGACCATCTCTCTGAAATCCTTCGGCACCTTGCCAGTTCGGACCAAGAAGCCACTGCAAGCAGAGGCGGAGCAGGTCGCAACACTGCGGGGCGCCTCATCCGTCGACGTCGAGTTCGACTCGTATTGACCAATGCAGCGCCGGGCGAGTGCACCGCTGTCGCACTCTTACGTCAACACCTCGATCGCTTCACGGGCTTTTACCGGCGGAGTCGCCGGCGGGAGGGGTCTGGTCGTTGCGGCGGTCTGTCAGGGCTTTGGCTAGATAGCGCTGGAACTGCCAGATGGGTCGTTCCAGGTGGGAGAGCCGGCCGGGGTGGGACGTGGTCGAAGCCAGTCCTCGCTGGACGCCGTGGATGGCGAGGAGGTCCTCGGTCTGGACCTGGTGGTAGAAGGCGCGGTAGGTCGAGATGACCTCCTGATAGTCGGGACGGTCGCGGGTCGTCCCGGGGGTGAGGATGGCTATCTGGGTCTCGTGCGTCGCCGGGCCGGTGGGCAGCCAGCGGAACCAGGCGGCGTGGTCGGGCATGACGGTCAGGACGAACGTCGGGAAGACGCCGGTGATCAGCAGTCCGGAGCGCTGTTCGGGGCTCAGCCCGGGCACCGGAGGGAATCCGCTGTTCAGGGCCGCGTCGGGGTGGAGCGGGTTGCGCATGGAGAACCAGTTCTCGCCGCATTCGGTGATCTGCGTGGCCTGGCCTGGGAGCAGCGGCTGCAGGGTCGCGGCGTGCGTGCCGAGGTGGTGGTAGCTCTCCGCGCCGTTCTCGGCGGCGACCTTCCAGTTCGCCGCGACGTCCGTCCAGGTGAGGGGTTCGGCGGTGACCCAGTCGTCGAGGCCGTAGGCGGCGAGCTCCCCGGCGGGCCCGTCGAGCCGGGGCGGGCTCGCGTCCGCGTCCAGGTTGATCAGGACGAAGCCGTTCCAGACCGCCAGCCGGACGAGCGGCAGCCGGCAGTTCGCGCGGTCGAAGTCGACCTTGTGCATGAGCGGCGCTCCG
The DNA here is from genome assembly GCF_044326345.1 of Actinomadura sp. 9N215. NCBI lineage: Bacteria > Bacillati > Actinomycetota > Actinomycetes > Streptosporangiales > Thermomonosporaceae > Actinomadura > Actinomadura sp. 9N215. Next base: position 457,744 of record NZ_JBIRBA010000004.1, read on the forward strand.
GTGAGCTGCCCGGCGAACCGGCCGTCGAGGCGGTAGGTCCAGGTGTGGTAGGGGCAGGTCAGCCGGCTGAGGTTGCCCTGGCGTGGCGCGTGGCCGGGGGGCAGCACGTCCATGAATCGATGCCGGCAGACTCGCGACAGGGCGTGCAGGGCGCCGTCCTCGTCCCGGGTGATCACGATGGGCTCGGTCAGCACGTCCAGCGCGAGGTAGTCCCCGGGACGGGGGATCTGGTCGGCGCGGGCCACGCAGAGCCACTCGCGGCGGAAGATCCGCTCGACCTCCAGGTCGTACAGCTCCGGCGAGGAATAGGCGGCCGGCGGAAGCGTCTCGCCGAGTTCGAGCGGGAGGCCTGCGGTTCGGCGGATCTGGTCCAGCACGCGCACCAGTGGCGTTCGGGCCGGTTCCGTGCGCGGTGGTTCCACGTCGCCGGCCGGCTCCGTGGTGCTGGCGTCGCTCATGGTCATTCCCTTCCTTCGCAGCCGGCGAGGCCGCGCAGTATTTCGTCGGCTGCCCGGCGTCCGGCGCGCACGGCGCCGTCCATCTGGCCGAGCATGGTCGTGGCCGTCTCCGTGCCGGCCCAGTGGACGGGACCCACGGGTGTGCGCAACGCCCGCCCGTAGCCGCTCCATGCGCCCACGGGGAAGGTGGTGACACAGCCGCGTACGGTCGGCTCGTCGCCCCAGTCGTGGTCGAGGACCGCGACGGGACGCCCGGCGCGCGGCCCGAAGAATCGCGCCAGTTCGGCGAGGATCACCGTTCTGCGGTCAGCGGACGGCATGTGCGCGGCGCGGCGCGCGTCGTCGCCGTCGATCGTCCCCACGAGCACGCCCGGGCCTCCGGGCGGGGACGAGTCGAGCGTGTAGCGGATCATGCCGGTGTCGGCGAGCGCCTGCCCGGACAGGCCGTCCCGGCGCCAGAACGGCTCGTCGTAGACGACCACGACCTTGAAGCCGGCCGCCAGCGGCAGTCGCTGACCGAGCGCGTCGCGGTCGGCGGGCATCGGCGGGTCGAAGGCGAGGCGTCCGGCCAGCGCGGGCGGCAGCGCCACGACGACCCGCCGGGCCATGACGCGCGACCCGGCCGCCGTCGTCACGGTCACGGCAGAGCCGGCCCGCCGCACGTCGGCAGTGTCGGCGTCGGCGTCGGTGTGGTAGGTGATCGTGCGGGCCGCGTCGCCCCGGCGGACCCTGGCGCCGAGGCCGGCCGCGATCGCCTCCGCGATCGCTTGGGCGCCTGGCGCGAACCGCCGTTGCTGCGCGCCCTCGTCGATGCCCAGCAGGTAGCCGAGCCCGCCGTCGGCGGCGGCGTAGACGGCCAGGTGGAGCAGGCTGATCTCGTGCGGCTCGACCCCCCAGAGGCCGCGCAGGCCGGTCTCCAGCCGCCATCGGGCCCCGGGATGCGCGACGTCGGCGAGCCAGTCGCCGACGTGGCGGCGGTCCAGCGCCGCGGCGTGCCGGTAGGTCCATGGCGCGTCCGGACGGAGCCCGGGCGCGAGGGCGTCGGCCTGCTCGATGGCCCGCGCCGCCGCCTCCAGCGCAGGCCAGTCCGGCGCGGCGCGGCGGCGGTCGTTCTCGCACTCGACCAGGTCGCCGTCCGTCTCGGTGGGCACGGTGTCGACGCCCAGTTCGGCGGCGAGTCCGGACAGCGCGTCCTGTCCGGGGCCGCTCCACTGGCCGCCGAGGTCGATCGGGACGCCGTCCACGGTGGTGGTGCGGACCCGGCCGCCGACGCGGTCGCCGGCCTCCAGCACGATCACCTCCGTCCCGGCGGCGGCCAGCCGGCGCGCGGCGGCGAGCCCGGACAGCCCGGCGCCGACGATCACGACATCGGTCTCGATGGCGGAACTCACGCGGTGATCCTTTCGGTGGCGGGTTCGCCGCCGCGCCGCGCGGCGGGACCCATCAGCAGCAGCATTCCGACGACCGCCGCGGCCATCGCCAGTTCCAGGACGGCCAGGGCACGGTGGCCGCTCGCCTCGTCCACGACGCCGGTGAGGGCGGGGCCGACGGCTCCGCCCAGCGACAGCGCCCCGGCCATCGCCGCCGCCCACCGGCCTCGCACGTCCAGGACCGCGGCGGCGACGACGAGATACGTCAGGCTCGCGACGATCACCGCGCCCCAGACCAGCTGCGCGACGGTGAACAGGACCGGGCTCGCGGTGACGGCGAACACGACCTTGCAGAGGGTGCCGATCACGATGGTGACGAGCAGCGGGCCCATCCGCCGGTACCGGTCCGCCAGCCGGGCGACGGCGAGGGAGGCCGGCATGCCGGCCAGGACCGCGCCCGAAAGGACCGCGGCGGCGACGCCCGTGCTCATCCCGGCCTGGTCGGCGGCGATCTCCGCCGAGAGCGCCCACAGCCCCGACTCGCCGGCGGTGAAGATCGCCCCGGCGCACAGCAACAGCATCGCGTCCTGCCTGCGGGGCCCCCGCGACCCGCAGGCGAGGCGGCCGCTCGCGCGGGGCAGCCAGCGGCTGAGCGGAGCGAGCAGGAGGCACACCAGGCCGAGCATCGCGAAGGACCCGGCCCGGCCGCCGGCGGACGTCAGCGGCGGCAGCGCTGCCAGCAGCGCGGCGATCATCAGCGTGCTCCAGAACATCGCCAGCGCCGTCATCCGGTCCGGGTCGGGGGTGACGGCGACGGCGGCGTTGGCCGTCGCCCCGGCCACACCGGACCCGATCCCCGCGACGACCTGTCCCGCGGTGAGTCCCTGCCATCCGGGCAGTGCCGCGGCCAGCAGGAATCCCACCGCTGCGAGCAGCAGCGCGGCCGTTCCCACCGGGCGCGGGTTCCGGCGCGAGAGGGGACGGATCGCGGCGAACGCGGCCATCGCGGCGGCCAGCAGCGCCGCCGTCGCCACGAGCCCGGCCTGGGACCGGCTGAGCGCCAGGTCCCGCCGGTAGTCGGCGAGCAGGACGGGCATCAGGGTCGAGGCCATCAGCCCGGCGACCGTGCCGGCCGTCAGCGCCGCGACCGCCCGCCGTCCCATCACCCGTCGTCCCGCAGACAGGCGCCTCACCCGCTGTCCCGCAGACAGGCGTCTCACCCGCTGTCCCGCAGACAGGCGTCTCACCCGGTGTCCCGCAGATAGGCGTCGCACAGCTCGGCCAGGCGGTCCGTGCCGAAGCTCTCGTCATGCCCGGGGTGCACGACACCGACCGCCAGCGCACGCAGACGCTTGACGCTGCCGCGGTAGTCGTCGACCGACGAGCCGGGCAGGCCGTCCAGCAGCGGCCCGTCGTACATCGTGTCGCCGGAGAGCAGCACGCCGGTGTCGAGCTCGAACAGCGCGATCGACCCGGGCGAATGTCCTGGCAGATGCAGCACCTCGAAGCACCGGTCACCGAGGTCGATCGGTTCGCCGTCGCTCAGCAGCCGGGTCGCCGGAGCCGGGGCGACGGCGTAGGCGTCGACGTCGTAGCCGTCCTCGGGCAGCGCGTCGATCAGGACGCCGTCCAGGGCCATGCCCAGCCGCGCCATCTCCACGCGGAACTCGGCCGGAAAGTCCTCGCCGCGCAGCGTCGCCGGCTCGGGGGTCGACAGCATTGACTGCTCGGCGGCGTGGACGGCGCGGTCGGCGAACTCCGCGGCGCCGCCCACGTGGTCGTAGTGTCCGTGGGTGCACACCAGCAGCGGGTCGTGGCGGAACAGTTCGGGAAGGGCCGCGCGCAACCGGCCGATCCCGCAGCCGGAGTCCACGACCAGGTCGCGGTCACGGCCGCGCACCCACCAGAAGTTGGCGCGCAGCAACGGGTGCACGTGCGGCTCGGTCCAACCGGTGATCCCGTCGCTGCCCGGGATCTCCTCGAACCATCGCACGGCGCCACTCACCGGCCCGCCGATCCGGCGGTCTCTCCGCCGCCGTCCGTTTCGGCGGCCGTTTCGGCGGCCGTTTCGGCGGCTGTTTCGGCGGCTGTTTCGGCGGCTGTTTCGGCGGCCGTCCACGGTTGGACGTCCCGGGGGACGGCGCCGAGTTCCCTGGCCACCTGAAGAGTGTCATTGCCGAGCCAGATCTCGCAGATCCGCCCGCCACGGGTGCGGTAGATGTCGTGCGCGGTCCAGCGCACCCGGCGTCCGGTCGGTGGCAGCCCGTAATACTCCCTGGTGAACGTGCCGGAGAATTCACCCCGCACGACCGCGCCGCCGTCGCTGACGAGCACGTCGGCGACCTCGAAACGGGCGTCGGGGATCGCCTCGGCCAGCGGGCCGAAGAACTCCTCCAGCACCGCGTCCGATCCGACGAGGGCCGCGCCCATGCCCATGAAGTCGTGCAGCCGCACATCGTCGGTCATCAGGGCCCGGAGCTTCGCCGTGTCGCCGTCGCCTCCCGCCACGAACGCCATGACCGTCTCGTGGACGCGACGCCGCCGGTCCTCGGACGGTGTCTGTGCTGTACCCATGGCTACCTCCTGGTCGCTCTGTTGATCGATGCGGCGGCCCCCTTCGGCCGGCCGGCGTTCAGCCTCCGGAGTTCAGGCGTCCGGAGTTCAGGCGTCCGGAGTTCAGGCGTCCGGAGTTCAGGCGTCCGGAGTTCAGGCGTCCGCCCGCATACCGGAAAGGAACGTGGTGAGCACCAGGTGCGGCGCGTCGCGGGGCGCGAGGCGTCCGTGCTGGACGCCCTCCCAGGCCATCTCGACCAGCCCCAGCCACGTGTCGACGGCCCACACCACTGGGACGTCTGCGCGCAGCAGGCCGTCGGCCCGGCCGCGCCGCATCAACGCCGCCAGTTCCTCGGCGAACTCGTCCACCGCGACCTGCACTTCCCGATCGTGGTGAAGCTCGCGCAGCAGGAACGCGTAACGTTCCCCCATCGGGACCAGCGCCTCGGCCAGCCGCGCCAGCACCGTGTCGACCGGGCCGCCGTCCTCCAGCCCGACCCGATCGATCACCGCGCCGATCTCCTGCAGGGCGTGCCGGGTGACCGCCTGACGCAGTTCCTCCCGCGACTTGTATCGGCGATGCAACGTCGCACGCCCGATCCCGGCCTCGTCCGCGATCCGCTGCATCGACGACCCACGGTCCATGACCAGCACCCTCGCGGCGACGTCCAACACTGCCCCCTCGGCGGCCCGCCTCGCACTCACCATCGCCCCTTTCCATCATCGTCTCGAACGAGACAATGATGTCTCAAAATATACGCGCACGTCTCTGCCCTCTGTCAACAGCCCGGCGGTCACCCGGGCGAGGAGGACCGTCCCGCGTCCTCCCCGGCGCCTGACGAAGAGGTCAGGGGCCTTCGAGGATCTCCAGCATCCGGGTGGTCGTGGTGGCCCAGGGGTACTGCTCGGCACGGGTGCGGGCGGCGGATCGGCGGAGCGGACGCGGGACGCGGAGAAGCTCTTCGATTCCGTCGGCGAAGCGTTCGGGGGCGGGCGGGACGGCGACCCCGGCGCCGGGGGCGAGCAGTTCGTGGGCCGCGCCGCGGTCGGCCGCGACGACGGGAACGCCGCAGGCCAGCGCCTCCAGCACCGCCAGGCCGAACGACTCGACGGGACAGGTGGCGAGGGCCACGTCCGCCGCGGCCAGCCGCCGGACCACGTCCTCGCGGCGGTGCACGTGCCCGTGGAAGCGGACGGGCAGCGCCTCCCGGACGGCCAGCGAGCGGAGCGCGGCATGCAGCGGCCCGGTGCCCACGACGTCCAGGTGCACCGGAACGCCGCGCCGCCGTAGTTCCCGCACCGTCGTCAATGCCAGGTCGGGACGTTTCTCCCGGGAGAGCCGCCCCAGATGAACGAGCCGGAACGATCCAGAACGTTTCGCGGGGGCGGCCCCGCACGATGAGCCTGGGCGTTCGGCGGTGTCGTCGGCGGGACGGAACGTGGCGAGGTCGACGCCGAGCGGGACGCGGTGCAGGCGCGGCGTCCCCACCCGGGCGAACTCGGCCGCGGCGAACGCCGACGTCGTCACGACTTCGTCGAACATCGCGGCGAGCCGCCGGTTCCAGCGGTCGGTGACCCGGTCCAGCGGCAGGCGGCCGGGCAGGTGCGGCGCCAGGATCGCGTCCAGCCGTTCGTGGGAGAACAGCACCGCGCGGGCCCCGCGCCGCCGGGCCCAGTGGGCCGCCACGGTGAGGCTGGCCTTGTCTGAGACCTCCACCACGTCCGGTTTTAGGCGGGCGAGTACGCGCAGGACCGGGCGCGGGTCCAGGACGAGCCGGTACCCGGGCGCGACCGACGCACCGGGCACCGTGATGAGCAGGCCCTTCTCGCTTTCCGTCCGGGTGTGCGCGCGGCCGGGCACCACCAGCGCCCGCTGGTGACCGGCGGCCGCGTAGCCCGCGCCGAGCATGTCGACGGCGGTGCGCAGCCCGCCGGACACCGGGCTGTACAGGTTGGCGAGTTGCACGATCCTCATGCCGTGACCAGCGCCTCGTAGGTCGTCGGGCGCCCGCCCGCCGCGACGGCCAGGTCGACGGCGGCGAGCGCGGCGCGGCGCAGGCCGGGACGCGTCAGGTCCGCGGGGTGCAGCGCGATCCGGAACGGCATCCGCAGCCGGGCGAACGTCCGTGCCGCGTCGACCATCAGCCGGGCGCCCGCCCGCTCCCCTGCTCCTCCCGGACGGTGTGACAGCGCGGGCATCCGCCGCACCGGCCCGTCCGGCAGGCAGTGGACGGCCAGGTGGCTCGTCCAGTAGGCGAACCCGAGCGCGGCCAGCGCCTGCCGGGTGCCGGGCGACGCCAGCCAGCCCGGCGGTGTGAATCCGGCCGCCTCGATGCGCGCGTCCGCCAGCAGGTCCAGGCCCGCGCGCAGCCGCTGCCTGGCCTGCTGCTCGGTCAGCGTCCAGAATTCCCCGGCCCCTCTGACCAGGACCCGGTTCACGCCCCGCCGCCAGTGCGGACCGCCGGGGACGCCTTCGTGCCGGTATCCGTGCAAGGCGAGTTCGTGTCCGCGGGCGGCCGCCTCGTGCAGGTGCTCGACCAGGACGGGGTCGCCGGGCAGCGCCGGGCCGTCCCCGAACGGCCCGGGGATGAGCAGCAACGTGGCGGGCACGCCGCGCTCGTCGAGGTCGGCGAGCCACCGCCTGGTCGCCGTCGCGGTGCTCGGGGCCACGTCGTGCACGGACACCACGAACGGGAAGCTCTCCGGCGGGTTCATGCGGCTCAGCGAGTTCATGCGGCTCGGCGGATTCATGCGGCTCGGCGGATTCATGCGGCGTCGTCGGCATGCTGGACGGCCGCCGTGCACGCGCCGCCGGACACCTGCCGGTAGTGGCCGAACAGCTCCTCGCACACGACGTCCCAGCCGCGCCCCTCGACGGAGGCCAGCGCCCCGCCGCCCAGGCGGCGGCGCAGCTCGGCGTCAGCGACCAGCGCGGACACGGCCGCTCGCAGACCGTCGCTGTCGTCGGGTGAGAACAGCAGCCCGTTCACCCCTGGCCGGACGAGGTCGAGCGGACCGCCCGCCGCGGCCGCGACGACGGGCACCCCGCAGGCCAGCGCCTCCTGGATCGCCTGGCAGAACGTGTCGTCGGCGCCGGTGTGGACGAAGACGTCCAGGGACGCCATGAGCTGCGACAGTTCGGTCCCGGTGCGGAATCCCGTGAACACCGCGTCCGGCATCATGCGGCGCAGGCGGCGTTCCTCCGGGCCGTCGCCGACGAGCACCAGCCGCGTTCCGGGAAGGCCGGCCAGCGTCGCGAGCATCTTCGGACGTTTCTCGGCGGCGAGCCGTCCGACGTATCCGACGAGGACCTCACCGTTTGGGGCGAGCACGGCCCGCACCCCGGCGGACCGGTGCACGGGGTGGAACCGCTGCCGGTCCACGCCCCGTCCCCACAGCGACAGCCGCGGAACGCCGCGGCGGTCGAGCTCGGCGAGCACCGGAGTGGACGGCGCGAGCGTACGGTCGGCGCGCCCGTGCAGGCGGCGCAGCCACCACCACACGGCCCGGTCGGTGCCGCGCAGCCCGTACCGCCGGGCGAACCCGGCGATGTCGGTCTGGAACACCGCCACGGCCGGGACGTCCAGCCGTTCCGCCGCGGCCAGCCCGGAGGCGCCGAGCACCATCGGCGCGGCGAGATGGACGACGTCGGGCGCGAAGTCCCGCAGCACCGCGGTGACGCGCCGGGTCGGCAACCCGACGACGACCGACGAGTAGAAGGGGAGCCTGACGCCGGGGAGGAGCTCCACCCGGGCCCCGGCGTAGGACTCCGGGCAGATCCAGGGGGCGTGGGGGTCTCCACCGGAGACCAGCCCAGGACGGGGCGCGACGACCAGCGCCTGGTGCCCGCGCGCGGCGAGCTGTTCGAGGACGCGGCAGACCGAGCCGGTGACACCGTTGACCTGCGGCAGGAACGATTCGGTCACAATGGCGACTTTCACGGCACACAGAGTGATCGCCTCGTACGACCTCTCAACCGCGCATGCCATCCGAAAAGACGAACAACACGAAAACCTTGGATCCGTCCGTCCGACCAGAGGCGGCGGCTGAAAACGGACCGGGCCGAGCGCTACGCGGAACGTTCGTCAGTCTGCGTTCGGCTGGGTGCGCCGGGCGTAGGCACGTGCGGCGCGGGCGCGGTCGCCGCAGCGGACGGAGCACCAGTGGCGGCGGCCGTGACGCAGCAGGTAGCGGTTGCAGGGGGTGGAACCACACGCGGTGATGCGCTCGGCATCGGGACCGGTCAGGAGGTCTGCCGCGTTGGCTGCGAGGGTCGCGAGGGCGTGGTCGAGGATCTCGTTGGTGGGGCATGGGGCCGCGCGATAGGGGCCGTTCTTCTCGTCCCAGTACAGCAGGGCGGCCGTGGGGGCCCTGCTCAGGGCGTCGTTGACGGCGGACAGAGCCGCGGGCAAAGCGGGCAGCCCGGCGACATGGGAGGCGAACAACGCCTTGAGGTGTTCGCGCAGCGCGCGCAGCTGCGCAGCGCACATCTCCTGCACCCCGGCATCGGCCGGAGCGAGGCCGCGTTCGGTGAGCCACTGATTCGTCGCCGCGGGTGTGCCGAGGAGATCGATGAGCTGCCCGCCGGGCAGCGCGACGGCGCTGTTGACGAAGTCGAGGGCGAGATAGTCCCCCGCCCCCGGCGCGGGCGGCAGCACGGGCTCGGCGGTCAGCGTCCCACTCATGGCTCTCATGGTAGGGCTTGCGCTCTTCCGTGAGAAGCCGTTACCGTCCTTCACGGATAAACCACTTCTCATCCATGAGGTGCCTTGATGGCCAGGACCAGCACGACCCCCGGGCAGATCCCCGTCCGCGTCCTCGGCGGCCCGACCGCCCATTTCGAGTACGGTGGCCTGCGATTCCTGACCGACCCGACGTTCGACCCTCCCCGCGAGTACGACGTCCCGGGCGGCCGGCTGGCCAAGACGGCGCACTCCTCCGCCGCACCGGGCGACCTCGGCCGTATCGACGTGGTCCTGCTCTCTCACGACGAGCACCCGGACAACCTCGACGACTCCGGCCGGGCACTGCTCGCCGACGTCCCGCTCACCCTCACCACGCTCGGGGCCGGGCAGCGTCTGGGGGACGGGGCCAAGGGACTGGCCGACTGGGAGCCGATCGAGCTGGATCGTCCCGGCGGCGGCACGATCACCGTGACGGGCGTGCCCGCCGTCCACGGGCCCGGCACACGCGAGGAGGTCGAACCGATCACCGGCCAGGTCGTCGGATTCGTCCTGACCGGGGAGGGCCTCCCCACGATCTACGTCAGCGGCGACAACGCCTCGCTCGAAGCGGTCGAGCAGATCGCCGAACGCTTCGACCCGGTCGACACCGCGATCCTCTTCGCCGGTGCTCCCCGCTTCACCGACCTCTTCGACAACGCGCCCCTCGTCCTCGACAGCGCCCAGGCCGCCGAGGCCGTCAAGATCCTCGGCGCCCGCCGGGTGGTTCCCGTCCACTACGACGGCTGGGCGCACTTCACCGAGGGCCGTGACGCTCTGGTGGCCGCCTTCACCGCCGCCGGGCTGGTCGACCGCCTGGACTTCGGCGACCCGAGCTGACCGGGCAAGCCGGGCACCGGCTCCGCTCGGACGGTTCACGCCTACCGAAAGAACTCCCTCGTGACGAATACCGTGCCCGCCCGGGCCGAGGACCTCCCGCGTGCCCAGGTGCAGCGTCACATCCTGATCGTCCTGGTCGCCGCTCAGGTCCTCAGCGGCGCCGGACTGGCGGCCGGGGTGACCGTCGGTGCCCTGCTCGCGCAGGAAACGCTCGGCTCCACCAGCCTCGCCGGTCTGCCCAGCGCCCTGGGCACCGCCGGTTCCGCGCTGGCGGCCCTCGCCGTCGGGCGCATCTCCCAAGCCCGCGGCCGCCGCCCCGGCCTTGCCGCGGGGTATCTGGCCGGTGCCGTCGGCAGCGCGGGCGTCATCGCCGCGGCCGTCGTCGGCGACGCCGTCCTGCTGTTCCTCTCGCTGTTCGTCTACGGCGCCGGTACGGCCACCAACCTGCAAGCCCGCTACGCCGGAGCCGATCTGGCATCCCCCGCGCGCCGCGCCGGCGCCGTGTCCACCGTGCTCGTCGCGACCACCCTGGGCGGCGTGGCCGGGCCCAACCTCGCCGCACCCACCGGCGACCTCGCTCACATCCTCGGCGTCCCCTACCTGGCCGGGCCGTTCCTTCTCGCGGGCGCCGCCTACGCGATGGCCGCCCTGATCCTGGCCCTCTGGCTGCGTCCCGATCCGTTGCTCCTGGCCGGCACCCTGGAAGCCGGACGCACCGCCGAGGCGTGCGCGCAGCCGGGCGACGCCACAGGCCGGCCACGCCCGGCGGTCGAAGAACACCGCTCCCGCCTGCTGGTCGGCGCGCTGGTCATGGTGCTCACCCAGCTGGTCATGGTCGCGATCATGACGATGACGCCCGTCCACATGCACGACCACGGCCACGGCACCGGCGCCTCCGGCTTCGTCATCGCCGTCCACATCGGCGCGATGTACCTGCCCTCGCCCCTGACCGGACGGCTCGTCGACAGCTTCGGCCGCCTCACGATCGCCGCCGCCTCCGGGCTGACCCTGCTCGCCGCCGGGATCCTCGCCGCCAACGCCCCCGGCGGCTCCGTCGCTCCGCTCGTGGTCGCCCTCGCGCTGCTGGGTCTGGGCTGGAACTTCGGCATCGTCACCGGCACCGCGATCGTCACCGACGCCGTCCCGCTGGCCACCCGCGCCAAGACCCAGGGCCTGGTCGATGTCGCCATCGCCGTCGCCGGCGCCACCGGCGGAATGGCTTCGGGCCTCGTCGTCGCCACTGCCGGCTACCCGTTCCTGGCCATCTGCGGCGGCATCCTGGCAATGGCGATCGTCCCGGCGGCCGTCGCCACCGCGCGCAGCCGATGATCAGCCACCGGACGCCCCGCCTGAGCGGCCACCCCGCGGGTGCATCGGCTATTGCCCGCCTCCGGGGGCGGCCCTGCCGGAGGCGGTGGTGGTCCCGAGTTGAGCGTTGGGCAGCACTTCGGCTGCGATGTCCCGCAGGACGCCGGCGAACCGGGCCGCCGGAAAGACCCACAGGCCCACCGTGTCCGCTCCTGCGTCGTACAGGCCGCGGAGTTGCCCGGCCATCTCCTCCGGCGTCCCCGCGACCGCGTACTCCCGTAGCCAATCGTCGCCGACCGTTGCCGCGCCCCGCTCCCGTACCTCGTCGGCGTACCGCGACCGCCCGACCAGCGCCGTGTGCGCCTCCGCCCGGAGGAAGAACCCGACCGCGTCCCGTACGGCGTCCCGCGCGATCCGCGGATCGTCGTCCACGGACGCCAGCGCGTATGCGGTAATCGGCGGCGGTGCCGTCCGTCCGGCCTCCGCCGCCCCCTCGGCGACCCGCTCCCGCGCCCACCGGACGTACGCGGGCCCCGACAGCACCGAAAGGAGGACGCCGTCGGCCTTCGCCCCGGCCAGCCGTAGGGCTCGCTCCCCCACCGCACCGACCCACAACTCCGGCGGCCGCTCCGGCGGGAAGTCAAGCCGCACCTCCTCGAACCGGTGCGGCCCGTAGGTCCCGCTGACGGTGCGCCCGGCCAGGAGCGCACGCAGCGCATCGAAGGTCTCGAAGACCGCCGCGAGAGGCCGGTCAGGCAGCACTCCCATCTGCCCGGCTCAACGGGAAGACGGCCACCGGAATACCGGTCCCGGAGAGCGTGGTGGAGGCCCTGGGCGGCGGCCGTCGGCCACGCGTCGCGGTTTCGTTCAACGGCTACGCGTTCCAGACGAGCCTTGGGTCGATGGCGGGCGAGGTCATGATTCCGGTCAGCGCCGCGGTCCGCGGTGCGGCGGGCGTCGAGGCCGGTGAGCAGCTCGACGTCGAGATCGAGCTGTCCACGCTGCCTGTGCACGTACCGGTACCCGACGAGCTGGACGCGGCCCTGGCCGCCGAGCCGGCGGTGCGAGCGTTCTTCGATCGGCTCACGCCGAGCCAGCAACGGGGCTACACCGAATGGATCGAGCAGGCCAGAAAGCCGGAGACCCGGCAGCGTCGGCTGGAGGAGACCATGACCGCGCTGCGGGACCATCGCAAACGCCGGTAGAAAACCGGGGAAGATCTTCACGTGCAGGCGGCCGACCAGGGCGTCGTGCGTGGTCATCCTTGTGGTGGTGGCCGGGCGGGGACGGGCTCGCCGGTGTGTCCCGGGTACGCCCGCCGCGGTAGGTCTGGTTACTCCTGCTGGGGGACGCCGACCGCATCGCCGGGCCGTCAACGTTGCGCTCATGGAGGCCTCGTCCCTTCGCTCTTGTGGCGGCCGCCAACACCACGTTCCGACACCGCGACATCCTCAACCGAGGAGCGATATCCATGGCGTTCGATCGTCGACAGTTCATGAAGATCTCCGGCGCGGCCGGCCTCGCGACCGGCGTCTCGGCCGCCGGGCTCGCGACGGGCGTCGGGCCCGCGTCGGCCGCGGCCGGCACGTCCCGGACCACGGCGGTCACGCACCGGATCGTGCGGACCAACGGCATCGACATGCACGTGGCCGAGGCGGGCCGCGGGCCCGCAGTCCTGCTGCTGCACGGCTTCCCCGAGCTCTGGTACTCCTGGCGCCACCAGTTGCCCGCGCTCGCCGCGGCCGGGTTCCGCGCGCTGGCTCCCGACCTGCGCGGCTACGGCCGTACCGACGCCCCCGCCGAGGTGAGGGGCTACACCCTGCGCAGCAACCTGGCCGATCTCACCGGCCTGCTGGACGCGCTGGGCGTACGTACCGCGGCGCTGGTCGGACACGACCAGGGCGCCGGAATCGCCTGGGCCGGCGCGCAGTTCCATCCCGACCGCTTCCCGGCGATGGTCGCGCTCGGCGTCGCCTACTCGCCCCGGCTCCCCATGCCGCTCACCGAGTACCTCCGGCGCAACAACCCGGGCAAGTTCAACGTGGTGCTCTACTTCCAGCCGCCGGGAGTCGCCGAGGCCGAACTGGACGCAGATCCGGCCCGGACGTTGCGCATGACCTTGTACGCGCTGTCCGGGCAGGCCCCTCTCGACCTGGTACCGCGCTGGCTGCTGAACACCCCCGAGGGCGCCGGCTTTCTCGACCCGCTCCCCGACCCAGGACGGCCGTCCCGCTGGTGCCGCTGGGTGAGCGACGCCGAGTTCGGCCGGTTCGCCCGCGAGTTCCGGCGCACCGGGTTCGGCGGCGCGCTCCGCCGCTACCGCGCCCTCGACCTCGACTGGTCGGACCTACCGCAGGAGGGGACGCTGAAGGTGCACCAGCCCACGCTCTATCTGACCGGAGAACTCGACTCCGCCTACCGCCTCGGCGGTTCCCTTGATCCGATGCGAGAGATGGTGCCGGGCCTGCGCCGAATCCACGTCATGCCCGGCTGCGGCCACTGGACCCAGCAGGAACGGCCGCACGAGGTGAACCGGCACCTGATCGACTTCCTACGACGCGAATACACACGACCCCGGTCTCAAAGACGACGCCGGTGAAATCCTCGTCCGCCCAGTGATTCCTCTCGGCTGAGGCATCCCGGCACGACGGTCGGCGAATTGGCAGCCCGCACAGAACGCGGCGATCTAGGCGGCAGTCTGCGGACGGCGGCGCCCAGGACGGAGCCGGTCGCGAAATAGCCGGCGTCCCGGGAGTCCCTGCTTCGCTCGGGATTGTCGCCGAACAGGATCAGGCATCCGGGCGGGACCCGCGCGTCGGTGATCGACGGCACCCGGTCGTGCGGCACCGGGTCGCCGGGCAGCGCGGCCAGCCGCTTGACGATCCACTCGTGCGCGCCGCTCCCGTCGGCCAGGACGACCACCTGCCCGGCGGACAGCCGGTGCGGTGGCAGCACGCGGACCAGCAGCCGGTCCCCATGGCGGAGCGTCGGCTCCATGCTCGGCCCGCGGACGGTCACCACGACCAGACGGCGGCGCAGCGTCCACGCGCCCGCGGCGAGCAGCGCGGCACCCGCCGCGCCCGCGCCCGCCGCGCCCGCGACGGCCGCGCCGATCATGCCGGTGTCTCCACGCCGTACCCGCCGGCCTGGAGCCGGAAGAGACGGGCGTACAGCCCGTCCGAGGCGAGCAGCTCGGCGTGGGTGCCGGTCTCGGCGACCCGGCCCGCGTCGACGACCGCGATGAGATCCGCGTCGCGGACGGCGCCGAGCCGGTGCGAGATGAGCAGGCTGGTGGCGCCGCGCCGGAACTCCCGCAGCTGGACGTGCATCGCGTGCTCGGCCTCCGGGTCCAGGCCCGAGCTCGGCTCGTCCAGGATGAGCAGGTCGCGGCCGGTGCGCAGGAAGGCGCGGGCCAGCGCCACCCGCTGCCACTGCCCGCCGGACAGCAGCACGCCCGTCTCCGGGTCGTCCTCGTCGCGGCCCGTCCCGTCCGCGGCGAGGAAGAACGTGCGGGAGAGCATGGTGTCGTAGCCGTGAGGGAGCGCGGCGAGCGCCTCGTGCACGCCCGCCTCCCGGGCCGCGCGCTCGATCCGCGCGCGGTCGTGCAGCGCGTGGACGTCGCCGATCCCGATGTTCTCGGCCGCCGGGAGGTCGTAGGACATGTAGTCCTGGAAGACCGCGCCGATCCGCCGCCGCAGGTCCGCGACGGGCAGGGCGGCGATGTCCGTGCCGTCCCAGAGGATCCGGCCGCGGGTCGGGTCGTAGAACCGGCACAGCAGCTTGACGATCGTGCTCTTGCCCGCGCCGTTCGCGCCGACCAGCCCGAGCGACCGTCCCGCCGGGATGGTCAGGTCGACGCCCCGGAGTATCCACGGGAGGTCGTCGCCGTAGCGGAACCAGACGTCCTCGAACTCGATGCCGGGCCGCCGGGCCTGGGCGCGGACCGGGGACGCCGTCGCGGCGGGCAGGTCCGGTTCGAGGGACGTCACGTGGCGGAAGTGGCCGAAGAGCAGCAGGGCGTGATGGGTCGTCGCGACCTCTCCGATGACGGCGCTGAGCGCGCCCTGGGTGCCCGCGACCGCCGCGACGAGGACCGCGACGTCGCCGACGGAGAGCCGGCCCTCCGCCGCGAGGAGGACGGCCCAGGCCAGCCCCGTCCCGGAGATCAGCGCCGAGAACGCCGCGAGGGCGCTGTGGGCGCGGGTCTCGCGCCGGTCCATCGACCTGCGCTCCCGGTTGACCGTCCGGATCTCGGCGAGCATCCGCGTCCGGAACAGATCGCCGAGCCCGAACAGCCGCACCTCCTTCGCGGCCGTCAGGCTGGACAGCAGGTCGCCGTAGAACAGCTCGCGCCGCTCGGCCGGGCCGACGCCCCACACCATCTGGGCCCGGCGCCTGCTGAGCGCGAGCTCCGGCAGCATCGCCGGGACGGCCGCCGCCGGCAGCAGCACGGCCATCGGCGGATGGAGCACGACGAGCACGCTGAGGAACCCGGCCAGCGTGACCGCGCTCTGCGCCATCCCGACCATCCCCTCCAGGACCTGCCCGGGACCGGAGCCGCCCGCCTGCTGCGCGAGCCGGAGCCGGTCCTGGAAGCCCGGGTCCTCCAGCCGGGACAGGCCGGTCTGCCGGTTGACCGCGTCGAAGAGGCGGTCCTTGGCGTCCAGCGCGACCGCCCGGCCCAGCTCGTTCGTCAGGTACCGGGTGACCTGGGCGAGCATCAGGCCGGCGCAGCCGATGCACGCCAGCGCGGTGACCGTCCCGATCAGCTCCCCGCGCGGCGCGTGCGCGACGATCTTGTCCAGGACGAGCTTGGTCGTCCAGGCCGTGGCCACCGGGACGAACCCGGTCGCCAGCGTGGCCGCGATCTGCGCGGACGCGACGCCGGGCGCCGCGCGCAACGCGAGGACCACCGCCGCCCCGCAGTTCCGCAGCAGATCCCGTCTCGGCGTCACCGGTGTTCGCGATGCGCTCACAGTGGTTCCGCGACGGCCGCTCAGTGTGCGCTCGCCGCGGCGGACTCGTGCCGGTGGCCGTCCGCGTCGCTGCTGAGGACGACGCCCGTCCCGTCCACGACGCACGCCGACGGGAAGGCGCTGACGCCGAACGCATCCGCCATCGGCGAGTCCGCCGGGCTCTCCAGCACCACGCGCGCCGCCCTGTCCAGCCCGGACGAGCCGACGAGCTCCGTGGCGGCGGGCTCGTCCCCGACCACGACGGCGATCGTCTCGTCCCGTCGCGAGGCCTCGCGGACGAACCCCGGCAGCCGCTCCCGGCAGGTCGCGCAGTCCGGCGAGAAGAAGCCGACGAGCACGCTCTCGGCGGACTCGGTCAGCGACTCCCGCGTGACGAGCCCACCGCCGGACGTGACCGCGGAGAAGGCGTCGACGCGCTCGCCCGTCCGCTTGATCGGCGTCTTTTCCGTGCTCCGGGTGAGGACGTGCTCGATCAGCGCGCCGTGGACCCGCAGCCGGCGGACGATCCCGAGGCTCAGGACGAGGTCGGCCAGGCAGAGCGCGCCGACGAGGACGACCGCCGCGGTCAGGTAGGGCATGGGAACTCCTCAGCTTGACACGATGTCCGCGCGGAACAGCCGGACGATGTCGTCCGACGCGATGACCAGGAGCGCCGCCGTGGCGCCCGCGCAGGCCGCGACGAGCAGGCCCGCCGCGTGACCGTCCCCGCCGGTGCCGGGTAGGCCCGCCGCGGCGAGGCCGGCCAGCAGCAGGTTGCGGACGATGTGCCGCACGCCGAGCACCGTGGCCGACGGCCCGAAGCACTGGCACGTCGTCCGTCCGCCGCGGCGCAGGCCCGCGCCGATTCCCGCGCTGAAGGCGAGGAGCAGCGCGGCCGCGGCGGCGAGGCCGGCGGAGCCGGGGGCCGTCCGCCACGGACCGTCCGCTCCGGCCGCCGTCAGCGCCGCCGACCAGGCCAGCAGGACCGCGACGGCGGCCTCGACGGCGACGACCGCGACGGCGATCGGCGTGCCCGCGCGGGGGGCGGGCACGCCGAGCCGTCGCAGCGACCGGGCGAAGTCCCGGAACGCGTCCGCGGAGCGGGCCTTGGCGAAGGCCGCGACCGCGAACACCACGGTGAGCAGGACCGTGTCCGCGAAGTGCAAGTAGTGCACCAAGGTCGCCGGTCGCCTCAGCAGCTGGAGCAGCCGGCCGTGCTCCGGCAGTTCCGGTTGCAGGGGCCGCACACGACCTGGCCGCTCTGGTACCGCGTGCAGGAGCGCTGGCAGATCGTGTGGCAACGGCACGAACAGTCCTCGTACCACTGGTCCGCGGCGGCGGCGGTGATGTTCGGCACCAGGCCGGCGAGCAGCCGGTCGGCTAGGCGGGCGGTCTTCGTGATGAGCGTCATGGCAGTGGTCCCTTTCTCCGCTGCACCCGGCGAAGGCGCAGTCTCTGCGCAGAGTCTGGATGAGCGGACGGGGCCGTCCGAGGGCGGCGACCGGACATTGTCCGGACATTCGGCTCACGCCACACCGACAGTCGAACACATCGTGGTTCCATGGCGACCAATTGCTACATGCGGCTACCTTTCCGGCGATGGCGTGCTCGGCGTCGTCGTCCGCCGGCTACGGCCTTCGGGAGCGTCGGCTACGCGCGGGTGATCAGGTCGGCCAGGTCCGGGAGGACGGCGTCGGCGACGGTGATCTTCCGGTCGAGCAGGCCGTTGGCGTGCAGCAGGTCGGCGGCCCGCTGCTGCTCGGCGACGAAGTCGTCGCCGACCGGGAGGAGCCCGAACGGGCGGCCGCGCAGCGCGTGCTCCCACGCGTCGAGGTCGTCGCCGGCGTCGGCGGCGAACAGCGCGGCCGCCTCGCGGGGGTTGGCGCGGATCCAGGCGTCCGACTCCTGTAGCGCCCCGACGATGGTCGCCAGGACGTCGCGGTGCCGGACGGCGAAGTCGCGCCGCGTGAACCACAGCGAGCGGTGGCTGAACAGCCCTTCGGTCTCGATCAGCGTCCGCGGTTCCGTCTCGCTCTCCAGCGCGGCGAGCGCGGGGTAGCTGCCCGTCCAGGCGTCGACCTTGCCGTCGAGGAGCAGTTGCGCGCCCTCGGCGCCGGCGTCGACCGGCTCGATGTCGCGCCAGGTCAGCCCGGCCTGGTCGAGCGCGAGCAGCAGGAGCGTGGTCTGCCAGGAGCCGTGGCCGAGGGCGACCCGCTTCCCGGCCAGGTCGGCCGGGGAGGCGATGCCGGAGCCCGGCAGGGCGACCAGGCGCCCGTTGTCCACCCGCGGGCCGGAGATCGCCACGTAGACGATGTCGTGGCCGCGGGCCTGCGCGGTGACCGGCGGCGTGGAGCCGGTGCCGATGAAGTCGTAGCCGCCGTCGAACAGGTGGTCGCCGTGCAGGGACGGCAGGCCCTCCGTGGGCGCGGGACGGTCGCCCGCGGGAAGCGACCGCAGGTCCACCCACTCCACGTCCGGCAGCGATCGCTCCAGCACGCCCCGGTGACGCAGCACCCAGAGCGAGTTGTTGTGGGGGAAGAAGCCGACGCGGGTCATCGGGTGGATCCTTTCGCTTGGAGATTTTCGAGGGAGGGGACGGACGTGTCGGGCGCGGTGTCCGGCCAGCGGCCGCGCAGCAGGGGAAGGACGTTCTCGCCGACGCGGCGCGCCTCCTCCAGGTGCGGCACCCCGGCGAGGATGAACGCGTCCACGCCGAGCGCGATCAGCTCGTCGAGCCGGGCGGCGACCTGCGAGTAGCTGCCGACCAGCCCGAACGCGGGACCGCCGCGCAGCAGGTGGAACCCGCCCCACACGTTGGGGCTCGCCTCCAGCTCGCGGGGCGCGCGCACCGGCCAGTCGACGAACCGCGAGCTGCGCAGCCAGCCGACGGAGTCGCCGGTGGACTCGGGGCCCCGCAGCCGCTCGGGGTCGACGTGCCGCCAGCCGCGGCGGATCTCCGCCCACGCCTCGTCCTCGGTCTCGCGGGCCAGCACGTCGATGCGCACGGCGAACCTGGACGAGCGGCCGATCGCGGCGCTGTGCTCGCGGACCTGGTCGAACTTCGCGGCCAGCGCGGGGAACGGCTCCAGCCACGACAGGTAGTAGTCGGCGTGCCGCCCGGCGGCCTCGATCGCCGCCTTGGACGAGCCCGAGAAGTAGATCTCGGGGAAGGGCTGCCCGGCGAGGCGCTCCGGAAGACCCGCGCCCTCGACCCGGTAGAAGCGGCCGTTGTGGGTGACCGGGCCGCCGTACCAGACGGCCTTGAGGACGTCGAGGAACTCCGAGGTCCTGGCGTACCGGTCGTCGTGGCCGACCTTGTCGCCCCACCACAGCTGGGCGGGGCCGCCGCCGCCGGAGATGATGTTGTAGACGACGCGTCCGCCGGTGGCGCGCTGCAGGCTCGCCGACATCCGCGCCGCCTGCACCGGGTGCAGGAAACCGGGCTGGAAGGCGATCATGAACCGGTAGGTGGTGGTCTCGCGTGCCAGGCTCGCGGCCGCCGCCCAGGGGTCGTCGGTGAAGGGGAACGAGGGCAGCAGCCCGCCGACGAACCCGGACAGCTCGGTGGAGCGGGCGACGTCGGCCATGTGGTCCAGGTGGCTGTACCCGTCCGGACGGCCCTCGCGCACCCCCGGGGTGATGCTGCCCGGCACGCCAGGCGACCAGTCGCCGCGGGTCACCAGGCGGCGGCGCAGCGACGGCTGGTCGCCGTGCGTCCCGATGCGCCAGTAGATGTCAATCGACATGGGCTCGCTCCCGAACGAAGAGGGGCAGCAGCTGCTCCCCGAGCCGGTAGATCTCCTCGACGTGCGGCGCCGGCTCCAGGACGAACGTGCTCACACCCCGGCCGGCATAGGCCCGCAGCTGCGCCGCGACCTGCTCGAACGTCCCGGTGAGGGCATGCTCGGGGACGTTCGGGACGGCGTGCGCCTCGACCTCGTCCTCGCGCGCCGCCACGGTCAGCCGCAGTCCCGAGGCGACGCTCCGGCCGCGCTCGGCGGCGCGTTCGCCCAGGTCGGCGATGAGCGCGTCGAGGTCGTCGGTGACGTCGAAGACGTGGACGTCGGCGTGCTTCGCGGACAGGTCCAGCGCGTCGGCCGAGACGCCGGACAGATGGACGGCCGGGAAGCGCCGTCCGGCCAGCGGACCCTGGAAGCCGCCCGCGAGAACCTGGAAGAACCTGCCCTCGTAGGTGTAGTCCTCGTGCTTCCACACGCCCTTGGCGATGGTGAGGAACTCGTCGGCGCGGGCGTACCGGTCCGGGCCGTCCAGGAAGTCGCCGTGCGCGCGCGCCGTCGCCGCGGGGAGGTCGACGACCGGCCACCAGCCGAAGCGGTCTTTGGCGAACCGCTGCAGCGACGCCGACAGCTTGGCCGCGTACACCGGGGTCCCGACGCCCGGATGGAAGCCCGCGACGCCGTGGATCCAGCGGTTATGGCGCAGGAGCCCCGCGACCACCACCAGCGATTCCTCCGCGTCCGGCGCGAAGGGGGCGACGACCCCGTCGAACCCGGTGACCTCGGCGGCGCGGCCCACCTCACCGATCCTGTCGAAGGGCCCGTACCTGCCCTGGCGGATGTCGGTGACGAACTCCGGCAGCGGCGCCGGTGTTGCGTCCGGCCCGGTGGTCGGCAGCGTGAGCAGGAACCTGGGCGGCGGCGTCATGCCGCCGCCCTCGCGGAGACCTCGCGCAGCGGCTCGGGCGCCGCCCACGACACGACGTCCACGTCGGCGGCCAGGAATCCGTGGAGCAGCAGGAAGTCCTTCTGCTTCACGAGCAGGTCGAGGCGTTCGGGCGACAGGTCGGGACGCAGCGTGCGGTGGAACCCGTCGCGGTAGGCGGTGCGCACGCCGGACGCGCCCGACCGGGTCTCCCCCGCGAGAATTCGCCGCACGCCGTCCAGGTCGGCGGCGGCCCAGTCGGCGGCGCGGAGCGTGGCGGCGAGGAACGCGGTCACCAGCTCGGGCCGCTCGTCCAGCAGCCGCTCGTGCACGGTGATCGGCCGCGGCGTGCCGTTGTTGACGCGGGTCGACGGGTCGGGATGGGCGTCCAGGTCGACGCCGACGACGAGGCCGAGAGCGGCGGCCTGCTCGGCGGCGCGGGCGCCCTTGACGTAGACGGCGTCCACCTGGCCGCGGGCGAGTTCGTCCAGGCCGGGCCAGGCGATGCGGCCGCCGCGCGCGTCGCGTCCCACCGACGGCGACAGGTCGGCGGCGACCTCGACGAACGTGACGTCGTCCAGGGTGAGGCCGCCTTGAGTGAGCGCGCCCTTGACGCCGTGCAGCGCCATCGCGCGCGGGAAGCTCTGCGCCCTCGTCCGCGCCCAGCCGGGCAGCGCCACGCGGGCGCCGCGCAGATCTTCCGGCCCTCCGATACCCGAGCCCGGACGGACGAGGACCGACTGCCACTCCTCGATCCACGTCAGCCCGATCAGCCTGGTCGGCGCGCCCTCGCTGCGGGCGGCCAGCGCGGGGACGTTGCCGCCCTCGCGGAACAGCCCCGGCAGGTCGTGGTCGAAATGGTGGCGGGCCAGCTCGGGTTCCGCGTCCTGCAGGACGCCCACCTCCAGCCCGTACGGCGCGAACGCCTCGGCCAGCCCGCCGAGCCGGTGGGCGAGGCCGCTGGCGGTCGGAACCGGGCAGCGGGTGAACCAGATCTTGTCGACACCACGGTTACGCGGACTGCTCATGCGATCACTCCTCGGTCGGACGGCAGGACTACTTGCTCGGACGGCACGGAGACGCCCAGGCGGGCCAGCAGCTCACGGCGGTGCTCCAGCACCACCGGGTCGGACGCGGCCGACGACACGCCGCGGGGACGGGGCAGATCGATGGCACGGTCCACCACGAAGGCGCCGTCGTCCAGCACCGCGACCCGGTCGGCCAGGCGGACGGCCTCGTCCACGTCGTGGGTGACGAGCACGACCGCCGGACGGTGCCGGGCGCACAGTTCGGCCACCAGGTCCTGGGCCTGGAGCCGGGTCAGGGCGTCCAGGGCGGCGAACGGCTCGTCCAGCAGCAGCACCTGCGGGTCGCGCACCAGCGCGCGGGCCAGCGCCACCCGCTGCGCCTCCCCGCCCGACAGGGTGGCGGGCCAGGCGCGTTCACGTCCGCCCAGGCCGACCTCGGTGAGCGCGCGGCCGCCCTTGCCGCGCATCGAACGCGGCAGCCCGAGCGTGACGTTGGCCAGCACGCGCCTGGCCACCACCAGCCGGGGCTCCTGGTAGACCGTGGTGACGCGCGGCGCGGTCAGCACCGTCCCCGCGTCGGGCCGCTCCAGACCGGCCAGCAGCCGCAGCAGCGTGGTCTTGCCGGTGCCGCTCGGGCCGAGCAGCGCGAAGAACTCGCCGCGCCTGACCTCCAGGTCGATCCCGTCCAGGACGGTCTTGGCGCCGAACGCCTTGCGCAGCCCCCGCACCCGCACCGCCACCTCGCGCCCGTCGCGGGTCATCGGGCCGTCACCTGCCCGCGCCACGGCGTGGCGAGCCGTTCCAGACCCCTGATCGCCAGGTCGATGAGCAGCCCGAGCAGCGCGTAGATCAGGATGCACAGCACCATGTAGTCGTTGCGGTAGTACTGCTGGGCGAGCGTCACCAGGTAGCCAATGCCCTCGGTCGCGCCGAGCTGCTCGGCGGCGATCAGCCCGGTCAGCGACACCGACAGGCTGATCCGCAGCGCCATCAGCACGCTGGGCAGCGCGGACGGGAGCACCACCGCCACCGCCAGCCGCGCCCCGCGGAGCCCGAACCCGCGCGCGGCCTCCACCACCTTGCGGTCGACGCTGCGCACGCCCAGGTAGACGTAGGCGTACATGGGCGCGGACGCGGCCACCGCGATGAGCGCGACCTTGAACGTCTCGCCGACGCCGAACCAGGAGATGAACAGCGGCACCAGCGCCAGGAACGGCACCGCCCGCTTCATCTGCAGGGTCAGGTCGATCAGTTCCTCGCCGAGCGCGGACAGCCCGGCGGCCGCGCCGAGCACCAGCCCCGCACCGCAGCCGACCAGGACGCCGAGGGCCGCGCGGCGCGCCGAGGCGAGCACGTAGTCGGCGAGCTGCCCGGTGGACGCCAGCTCCCGCAGAGCGGACAGCACCGCGCCCGGCCCGGTCAGGACGTCCGGCGGGATGCGCCCGCTGCTCGCCCCCCACCACCAGGCGACCAGCAGCGCCAGCGGCACCGACAGCCGCAGGGCCAGCGAGGTCGCCGGACGCCGCCGCCGCTTCCCCAGCCACGGCGGCGGGCGCAGCTCGCCGGCGGTCTCCTCTACCGGACGCCGCCCCACGGCCCCGGCATCGGACGCGATCTCCGCGGTCATCGGGCGGCCCCCAGCTTGAACAGGACGTCCTCGGGACGGATCGCGTTCGGCAGCACGCCCTGCTCCTGGAACAGACCGGCGACCGCGGTGACGTGCGCTCCGTCGGCGTCGGTGACGGGACGCGGCACGCTCTGGAAGCGGGCCTTGGCGATCGCGTCGTCCAGCCGTGCGCCGGACAGGGCGGTCGGGCCCTTGTCGAGGAACACGTTCTGGAACTTGCGCGGGTCGCGCTTCTCCTGCTCGGTCAGCTCGCGGACCACGTCCAGGAAGACCTGGACGGCGCGCGGGTTGCCCTGGAGCACCTCGGTGCGGGCGGCGAAGATGGTGAGGTCCCGATCGGGCAGGTCGCGGCCGTGCACCAGGACCCGCGCACCCTTCGCGACCACCTCGGGATAGGCGTCGACGATCGCCCACCAAGCGTCCACCTTGCCGGTCGCGAACGCCGACGCGCCCTGCGCCGGGTTCAGATGGACGCGCTGGACCTGCGAGGCCGGAATCCCGGCCTGTTTGAGCGCGAGCAGCAGCAGGTACTCGCCGCGCCCGGCCTTGTTGACGGCGACGCGCTTGCCGACCAGGTCGCGGACCGTCCTGACCGGGCTGTCCGCCTTGACGACCAGGCCGTCCTCGTGCGGCGCGGCCTTGTCGGCGACCCGGTCGGCGGCGGCGAAGATGCGCAGGTCGCGACCGTTGGCCAGGTAGCCCACGGCCGGTGAGATCGCGCCCTCCAGCACGTTCACCGACCGGGACCGCACCGCGTCGATCGTCGCCGTGAACGAGGCGTACGAGCCGCCCCACTCCACCCGCGCGCCGACGGCCTTGAGCCGCTCCTCCAAGATCTTCTCGCGCTTGGCGTAGGCGAGCACACCGGCGTTGCCCGGGTCCTTCAGCTTGATCACCGAGCCGGGCCCGGAGCCGCCTCCCCCGGCCGTGGCCGACCCGCCGCAGGCGGCGGCCAGGCTCAGCAGCAGGGCGAGGACGGCGCAGACCAACGGTGGCCGACGGCGCGGGGACTTCGCCCGGGAGGCGTGCGGGACAGAACTCGACATGGCTGACTTGGCCCTTCACGAACGAGCGAGAAGACCGCCGCCGCGTCCGGACAGGAGACGGCGGCGGGTTCTCGCGGGAGGAGAACTCGGGGAGAGGAGGGGAGAGGGCAGATCCGGATCAGCGACAGAGAGTGCTGTCCAGCCGCATGTGGTCCACCACACGCCGGACGGTCAGTGCGTGCGCCATATTCCTATAATTATGGTAGGAAAAATATGTGTCAAGCCCGTATTGCGCAGGTCAGGCCGACCGATCCCCTTCTACACCTTGCCGTTCGGCAGTTCGGCCGGTTAGGCGTCGGCCAGCAGTTCGTAGGAGCGGACGCGGTCGGCGTGATCGTGCGTGATCGTCGTGATGAGCAGTTCGTCGGCGGCGGTGACGCGCCGGAGCGTCTCCAGCCCCGCCACCACGGTGTCCGGCGCGCCGGCGAACTGGGTGGCGACGCGGTCGGCCACCAGGTCGCGCTCCCCCGGACGCCACCGGTGGGCGGCGGCCTGCGCGGGCGTCGGGAACGGGATCGCGGCGAGCCCCGAACGGATGCTGTGGACCCACAGCGCGTACGGCGACGCCAGCTCCCGGGCCTCCTCGTCGGTGGGCGCGACCACCACGTCCGCGGACACGACGACGTAGGGCTCGTCCAGCGTGTCCGAGGGCCGGAACGCCTCCCGGTACGCCTTCACGGCCTCCAGCACGTTGGACGGGCTGACATGGTAGTTCGCCGCGAACGGCAGCCCGCGCTCCCCCGCGACGCGGGCGCTCTGCCCGCCGCTGCTGCCGAAGATCCACAGTTCCAGCCCGGCGCCCTCGCCCGGGTTCGCGTGGGCCTCGTGCCCGTCCCAGGTGTAGCCGCCGTCCAGGAGGGCGATGACGTCCCCCACGATGTCGCCGAAGTCGCGGGGCTCGGCGCCCGGCTGCCGGAGCAGCGCGTCCTGCAGGGCGAACTTCGGGGACGTCGCGAGCTTGGCGGCGTCGAACGGCGCGGGGATGAGCAGCCCGTCCACCTCCTCGGCGACCCTGCCGTCGCGGGCGGGACCGGACGCGGCGGCGGCCCCGCGGGCGATCTCGGCGCGGCGCTGCCCGGAACGGCCGAGTCCGAGATCGATCCGGCCGGGGTGCAGCGCGTCGAGGGTGCCGAACTGCTCCACGATGGACAGCGCGGTCCAGTGGCCGGTCTGCACCGCTCCCGAGCCGACGCGGATCCGGGAGGTGGCCGCGGCGACCGCCGCGATGAGGACCTGCGGCGCCGCGCTGGCCACGCCCGGAGCGAGATGGTGCTCGGCGAGCCAGTACCGCCGGTAGCCGGCGGCCTCCGTCCGGCGCGCCAGGTCAAGGGTGTTGCGCAAGGCGTCGCGCGCGGTCGCGCCGGCGGTGACGGGCGCGAGGTCGAGGACGGACAGGGGGATCACGGACGCCTCCCATGAGCGACGGCGGGATTCGGAGGGAACGGACAGCCGCCCGCAAAATGCCGGTCCGGGCCCGTCACGTCGCCGCGTAACGGTTGGCGGGACGTGCCAGACCGAGATGGCCCCGCAGCGTGGCGGCCTGGTAGCCGGTCCGGAAAACGCCGCGCTCCCGCAGCACCGGCACGAGGCCCCGGGTGATCCCGGCGAGGTCGGAGGGCAGGACGCCGGGGCGCAGCCGGAAACCGTCCAGGCCCGCGTTCCGCCAGTCGAGCAGCAGGTCGGCCAGTTCGCCGGGCGTGCCGGTGAAGACCTCGGCGTCGGAGTTGAGTGGGGCGCCGTCCAGGTCGTCGAGGCGGGCCTTGCGGGAGGCGGCCGCGCCCGGCACCTCATCGAGGAAGACCACCAGATCGGCGAGGATCCGGAGGGGCTCGCCTGGCCGGCGGACGGCGCGTTCCGCCTCGCGGACCCGGGCGACGGCGGTGACGGCGTCCGCCCGCGAACGCGGGGTGACGAAGACGACGTCCGCACCCCGCGCCGCGAACTCGTAGGACAGGACGTCGTGCGCCAGTGCGGTGACGAGCGGCTGGCCCTGCGGCGGCCGCGGTGTGATCGAGGGTCCGCGGACGCTGAAGTGGGGCCCCTCGAAGTCGATGCAGTGCAGCTTGCCGCGGTCCAGGAACCGGCCGGTCGCGACGTCCCGGATCTCCGCGCGGTCCTCCCAGCTGTCCCACAGCCGGCGCACGACCTCCACGAAGTCGCCGGCCTCGCCGAACAGCTCTGCGCCGAGCGCCGCGCCCTCCGCGGTGGCGAACCACGGCCGGTCGAGGTCCGGGAAGGCGCGCCGGCCGAAATGGGCGGCGTCGGAGAGCCGGTCGCCGACCCGGGGCTGCCATCCCGCGCGTCCCTGGCTCGCGTAGTCCAGGGACGCGATGCCGATGGCGACGTGGAACGGCTCGGTATGGGTGGTGATCGTCGTCGGGACGAGCCCGATCCGCTCGGTCGCCGGGGCGATCCTGGCGGCCACCAGGACGGCGTCCATCCGCCCCCTGACCTGGTCGGTACGGTCGCCGGACGCGGTGGAACCCGACGCGGTGGAACCGGACGACTGGAGGCCGAGGGAGTCGTCGATGGTGACGAAGTCGAGCAGTCCGCGCTCGGCCTCGGCGGCCAGGTCCGTCCAGTAGCGGGCGGTGAACAGGCCGGCGGGGCGGGCGCCGGGGTCGCGCCAGGCGGCCGGATGCCAGCCGGCGTCGTTCAGGGCGGCGGACAGGTGCAGACCGGTCATGAGACCTTCCTCGGTGCGCGCGGTGCGCGCGGGGCCCTCGGTGTGCGCGGGGGCCCGAGACCGAGGTGGTCGCGCAGCGTGGGCCCGGTGTAGTCGGCGCGGAAGACGCCCTTCTCCTGCAGCAGCGGCACGACGTGCTCGACCAGGTCGTCCAGGCCGCCCGGGGTCAGGTGCGGCACGAAGACGAAACCGTCGGCGGCGTCGGTCTGCACGAACGCGTCGATCTGGTCGGCGACCGATGCGGGCGTGCCGACGAACGTCTGCCTCCCGGTGGCCTCGATGACCAGCTCGCGGATGCTGAGGCCGCGTTCGGCGGCCAGCGCCCGCCACCTGCGGACGGTCTCGCTCCGGTCGCCGCGGAACTGGGCCCGTCCCCGGGAGACGCCTTCGCCCAGGTCGGGTTCGACGTCGGGAAGCGGTCCGTCGGGATCGTAGGCGGACAGGTCCCGCCCCCAGTACCCCTCCAGGTAGGCGATCGCGGTCTGCGGGCCGACCTGGCGGCGGCGGATCTCGGCTGCGCGCTCGACCGCGTCCTCCTCGGTGTCGCCGAGGACGTAGGTGACCGCGGGCATGATCTTCAGCTCGTCCGGGCGGCGGCCGTACCGGGCCAGCCGGCCCTTGACGTCCTTGTAGAAGGCGCGGCCGTCCTCCAGCGTCCCGTGCCGGCTGAAGATCACGTCGGCGTCGGCGGCGGCGAACTCGCGTCCCTGCGGCGAGTCGCCCGCCTGGATGATCACCGGATGGCCCTGCGGCCCGCGCGGCACGTTGAACCGGCCGGCGATGTCGAACTGCGGGCCGCGGTGCGCGAACGCGCCGCTCCCCGGACGGGCGAACTCGCCCGTCCCCGGATCGGCGACCAGATCGCCTGGCGCCCACGAGTCCCACAGCTCGCGGGCGGTGTGCAGGAACTCGGCGGCGCGGCCGTAGCGGTCGGCCTCGTCCAGGTAGCCGCCGCGCCGGAAGTTCTCGCCGGTGAACTCGTCCCAGCTCGTCACCACGTTCCAGGCGGCGCGGCCCTCGCTGAGGTGGTCGAGCGTGGCCAGCCGCCTGGCCACCTCGTAGGGCTCGTTGAAGGTGGAGTTGACCGTCGCGGCCAGGCCCAGGCGCGTGGTGACCGCGGACAGCGCGGACAACACCGTGAGCGACTCGGGGCGTCCGGCCACGTCCAGCTCGTGGATGCGGCCTTTCAGCTCGCGCAGCCGCAGCCCCTCGGCCAGGAAGAGGAAGTCGAACCTGCCGCGCTCGGCGGTCTGCGCGAGGTGGACGAACGAGGCGAAGTCGATCTGGCTTCCCGAGGCGGGGTCCGACCAGACGGTGGTGTTGTTCACTCCGGGGAAGTGCGCCGCGAGATGGACGGGCTTGACGGACATCGGAAGTGTTCCTCCAACGAGGGGCGGTCCGGGAACCTGCGGCCGTCGCACTGGAACGGTTTCAATCCTACTTTTAAGGTAGGAAAAGTTGGTTTGATCGTCAAGAAGGCGGCCGCATCGGTGAGTCCCGAGATGCGGCCGCCGGTGGTCTGGAGGAGGGTTACGCGTGACCCTGGGTCTTGCAGGCCTTATAGGTCCGATAGTTCCGGTAGGACGTCCACACAGCCGGGCGCTGGATCTGCACGCCTGCCCGGGTCGTGATGCCCGCGTTCGCCCAAGGGCCCTCGACATCCGCCGGAACTGGTACAGATCAACGTGGGATTCCTCGGCCCCCAGAAGGTAGCCGCCAGGACGCCGGGTGACCCGCCACTCTTGCCGACGGTTTTGAGCCGGGCTGTCAGGGCTTTCGTGCGAGGGCGCAGATTCCGGGGAGTTCAGGAGGCTCGCCCCACGGGCTGGCCTCGGGGCGCCACCGCGGCAGCGACACCAGTCCCGGCTCCACCAGTTCCAGGCCGGTGAACAGACGGCGGACCTGGTCGTAGGAGCGAACGGTCATCTTCGGGGTGCCGTGCTTGTTCCATTCCCTGACGTTGGCGTGGATCTCTTCGGCGTTGACGAAGTCGCAGGCGTGCGTCATGGCGACATAACTGCCGGAGGGTACGGCGTCCACGAGACTTTTGATGATGGCCTGAGCTTCCTCGTCGTCCAGGATGAAATGGACGATCCCCAGGAGCATGATGGCGACCGGACGGTCAAAGTCGAGAGTCTCGCGCGCCCGGGCCAGGATGTGCCCGGGGTCGTGAACGTCGGCGTCGATATACGAGGTGGCGCCTTCAGCACTACCGGTCAGCAGGGCCCGAGCGTGCGTCAGCACCAGCGGGTCGTTGTCGACATAGACGACCCGGCATTCCGGTGCGATCCGCTGGGCGACCTCATGGGTGTTGTCCACGGTCGGCAGGCCGGTGCCGATGTCCAGGAACTGCCGGATGCCCACCTCGTCGACGAGATGCCACACCGCGCGGCCGAGGAATGCCCGGTCGGCGAGAGCGGTCAGGACGATGCCGGGGAACACCTTCTTGATGTCCTCGCCGACCGCTCGATCGACCGGATAATTGTCCTTGCCGCCCAGCCAGTAGTTCCAGATCCGCGCCGAATGCGGAACGGAACTGTCGATCCGCGACCGGTCCGGGTCTTGGGGGTCATCGGCCATGACCGGATTGTTGCAGTTGCGGCGCGACCTGTCAGGTTGACCCGGCGTGCTCCTGCCGCTCGGGGGCGTCCAGGAAGATGGGGTTGGTCATGGCCGCCATCGTGCCGGACCTGCGCACTTCCGCGCGCACCCAGCGGGTGTAGCGGCGATAGGTCGTCCAACGCGCGGTCACGGTGCCGGTGTCGGGGACGACCTCGGTGTGCTGCTGTCCCACCTGGTCCAGAAGCCGCACTCTCGTGCCCGGCACACCGCTAACCGATAGTTGGAACGTCACCGGTGTGCCGGTGTCCACGCGGAGGTGTTCGCCGATCCCGGCGGCTCGTTTTCCGTCCGTGGCGGTGAAACTCAGGTCGACCTTGGACGATTCGGCCAGCCAGGAACGGCCCGCGCGCAACCCGGCCATCAGGGAGTCGCGGCGCAGGCGATCGGCGAGGACCACGGTCTGCGGGGACCCGACGGTGTTCTGCGGGTTGTGCGCGTCGGAATTGCCGATCGCCGGAATCCATCGGCCGGAGCGCAGCAGGCCGTCCCAGTGGTTGAGTGCCGCTTCCTCTTCTTCGGTCCAGTTCTGATTCCACACCTCGACGAGATCCGCCAGTTCATAGGCGAATTCGTAGCTGCACCCGAAACAGGTGGCAAAGGGGTGCGCGGCGGTGACCAGTCCGCCCGCCTTATGGACGTGGTGGACGAAGCGCCGGTAATCGCGCGAGTCCCCGGCCCGGTAGCGCCAGTCGATCCACATTCCGGCGGGCAGGCCGATGGCGGGCCAGTGCCCGGAACGCGTGGTGACCTCTTCGCCGTTGAGGATCAGCAGGTCGTCGGTGGCGTGATGGCCCCATTGCAGGGACGCCGAGGAGGTGTTGTGCTCGGTGGAGGTGATGAAGTCCAATCCCGCGGCACGCGCGGCGGCGACGAGTTCCTCGGGGGTCCGGCGGCCGTCCGAATGGACGGTGTGCAGGTGGCAGTCGCCGCGATACCACGAGCGACCGCGGTCCCGGGCCGGGGCGCTCTCGGGAGCCGGTCTGGGCTTGAAGGGCGCGCCGGGCGGCCCGAAGCGCAGCGTGATGTCGACGCGGTAGGCCATGCCCTGCGGGGCGACGGTGTACGGACCGAGGATGACATGCCAGGTGCCCCGCCTGATCGGACCGGCCAGATAGCCCGGGGTGGCGCCGGACGCGCTGATGGTGAAGCGGTCCCGGAACCCGCCGGACCAGCCGCGGAAACCGCGCGCGTTGCCCAGCTCATGCCCCTCCGGTCCGAATATCCCGATGTCGCAGGCGTTTCCGCGAGTGCCCGCCGGGACCGCGGGCTTGTCGTAGGAGTAGATCACCTCGATCTCGTTGACCCCGTGCGGCACTTCCACCGGCAGGTAGAACCAGTCGTCGACACTCGGCGGAAAATGGCCGGTGACCGTGCGTGTCTTGTCGCCTCCGGCCTGTTCGGCGAACGCCACCCCCGGCAACAGGTTCGCCGCCGCGATGGCGCCTCCGGCGGCGAGAAGACCACGCCTGCTCAACTGATTCACGCCGACCTCCGGTTCTTCACGCCGACCTCTGATTCGCGTACGGCCAGACGAAGTCAGCCAGCCCCACGTAACCATTTCGGGTATGCCGGGTAAATGTGGCGCAGCCATGTCAAGATGCCTCGGCCTTGGCCAGCGGCTTGATCACAGGACCTGTGATCCCCTCGCCCCGGGTGGCATCGTTGATCACACCTCCTCGGCGACCGGCGAGGAGCCCGAGGGCGAGGAGTCGTGACGGCGCAGCGCCAAGCGCGAGTCCCGGCGGAACGGAGCAATCACGATGAGATCCAGAGTCCTGCGCGTAGTCATCGCGCTCCTCGCCGCCGTAGCAGGGCTACCGGCGGCGACAACGTTCACCGCTGACGCCTCCGCAGCCGAGCCGGCACCGGCGTTACGGCCGGTGGGCACCTGCGAGGAGCTGGCGAGAATCTTCACGATCCCGGGCGCGGTCACCCACGTCGAGAAGGCGCAGGTCCGGACCGTCACCGGCCAGCCGCGGCACTGTCTGCTGGAGGGCTACGTGGAACCCGCCGTGAGGTTCCAGCTCAAACTGCCCATGGACACCTACGGCGGACGCTATATGCAGCACGGATGTGGCGGCCTCTGCGGATCCATCGCGGAGCCGGCGTTCCCCGCCTGCGGCGGGCCCCCGGCCCGGGACATGGCCGTCGCGGCCACCGACGACGGCCACGTCGGTGAGGGCGGCTTCTTCGACGCCATCGTCGACGGGCGCGCGCTCGCCGGCGATCCGGCCGCCCGTGCCGACTACTTCTACCGCGCGCCTCATGTCGTGTCGGTGGCCGCCAAGCAGATCATCAAGACCTTCTACGGGTCCGCGCCGAAGTACTCGTACTTCAACGGCTGTTCCACGGGCGGCCGGGAAGGACTGCTGCTCGCCCAGCGCTACCCGGCCGACTTCGACGGCATCGTCGCCGGAGCCCCGGCCGCCTACATGGGCCCGCTGCTGGGCGTCTACTTCACCTGGCTCTCCACGGTGAACAACGACCGCAACGGCTCGCCGATCGTCACCGCGGCCAAGCTGCCTGCACTGCACGGCGCCGTCCTGCGCGCCTGTGACGGCGGGGACGGGCTCACAGACGGTCAGATCGACGACCCCTACCCGTGCCGCTTCGACCCCGTCGCCATCCAGTGCGAGCCCGGCGCCGACCAGCCGAACTGCCTGACCCCCGCCCAGGTCACCGTCACGCGCAAGCTCTACGACGGCCCCCGGGACCCGCACGGGCGCCGGCTCTACCCCGGTTGGCAAAGCCGCGGCTCAGAACTCGCCTGGGACGGATCGATCATCCCCAACCAGTACGGCTCCCTCGCCAAACTCCCCGACAACTACCTCAAGTACGTCGGCTACCCGGTCGGAAAGCCACACTCCTCCCTCGCCGACTTCCGGTTCACCGCCCGCCAGTTCCACCGGCTCACCCCCGAGGGCGCCAAGGGCAACGCGATGAGCCTCGACCTGAGCGCGTTCCGCCGCCGCGGCGGCAAGCTGCTGCTCTGGCACGGCCGGGACGATGCGTCGATCCCGGCGGCCGGCACGCTGGACTACTACCAGCAGCTCACCCAACGCAACGGCGGCCTCCACCAGACCCGGACCTGGGCCCGCGCCTTCATGGTGCCGACCATGTACCACTGCACCCTCGGCGGCTACCGGTTGTCCGCGTTCGACCCGTTCCCCCAACTCACCGGCTGGGTCGAGCACGGCAAGGCCCCCGACCGGATCATCGCCACCGGCACCGACGCCAACGGCCACCCCCGCACACGCCCGGTCTTCCCCTACCCGCAACGGGCCACCTACGACGGCTCCGGCGACATCAACGACGCCGCCAACTTCACCCCCACGAACCCGTCCAAGACGCCGGACGACACCATCCGCTGGACCGGCAGCTACCTCCACGCACTCCCCGGCCCCACAGCGCCCTGACACTCCAATGATCGACCACGGTGAACGCCTGCCGGAGATAGGGGTCTTCGATCTCTGGGGGCAAATCGCCTGACACGACGAAAAGCCCCCACCCATGAGGTGGGGGCAGCTCTGGACTTGCAGGTGCTGAAGGCCCTGCTAGGTATTCATGGACAAGTGGTGAGGAGCGCGCAG
This sequence comes from Actinomadura sp. 9N215, assembly GCF_044326345.1. Classification (NCBI taxonomy): domain Bacteria; kingdom Bacillati; phylum Actinomycetota; class Actinomycetes; order Streptosporangiales; family Thermomonosporaceae; genus Actinomadura; species Actinomadura sp. 9N215. The sequence goes on from NZ_JBIRBA010000004.1 coordinate 491,210, forward strand.
ATGGGCTTCCGATACAGTCTGTACGATTACCGGATTCAGCAGGACCCTTATCCGGTGTATGCGCGACTGCGGGACGAGGCACCCGTCTACCGGAACGAGGACGAGGATTTCTGGTCGCTGTCGCGGCACGAAGACGTGACCGCCGCGTTCCGGGATTTCCGGCGGTTCTCCAATGCCAACGGGATCCTGCTGGAGCCGTCGGTGTGGGGGCCGCACGCGCGTACGCACGCTTCGTTCCTGGCGATGGACCCGCCCGAGCACACCCGGATACGCGGCCTGGTCTCCAAGGCGTTCACCCCGCGACGCGTCGCCGAACTGGAGCCGCGCGTCCGCGATATCGCGCGCGGTCACCTGGACCGGGCCCTCGACGGCGACGAATTCGACCTGGTGGAGGACTTCGCGGCCCTGCTGCCGATGGACGTCATCTCCGAACTGGTCGGCGTCCCGGCCGCTGACCGTGCCGAATTGCGACGGCTCGCGGACGCCATCGTGCGTCACCAGGAAGGTGTCCAGGATCTGTCGTCCGCCGGGCGCCAAGCGGTCCGCACCCTGATGGGCTACTTCCAAGGATTGATCGAAGAACGCCGCAGGGAACGCAGGAACGACCTGGTGTCGGCGTTGCTGGACGCCGCTGAGGGCGACGATCGCCTGACCGAGGGCGAGGCCCTGGGCGTGATCTTCATCCTGATCGCGGCGGGGAACGAGACCGCGACCAATCTGATATCCAACGCCTGGCATTGCGCGTGGTGGCATCTGGAACGCCCATCGGTCGCCTTCGACCGCATCGGCGACTGGATCGAGGAGACGCTTCGGCTGGAATCGCCGGCACAGGCGAACGGGCGGACCGCGACCGAGGAATTCACGCTGCACGGCGTCACCGTCCCGGCCGGCGCCCGGACCCTGCTGGTGATCGGCTCGGCCAACCGCGACCCGCGCGCGTTCGGCGACCCCGACCGATTCGACCTGGACCGCGACACCACCGCGAAGATCAGTTTCGGATCCGGGCGGCATTACTGCATCGGCGCCCATCTGGCGCGGCTGGAAACCCGGGTCGCGCTGGAGGAGCTCACGGCACGCGTCAGCGACTACACCATCGACGAATCCGGCGCTCGCCGCATCAATTCACCGTATGTGCGCGGTTTCGCATGCCTGCCGACCGCGATAACGTCCAAGAGGGGCTGACCGGTTCAGGGTTTGCGGGCGACGCCGCCGATGAAATGGCTCAGCTGCGGGTTCGGCATGAAGGCCGGGCGGCGTGGACGGCTCCATTCGGGAACCCAGACAATGCCCGGGTCCAGTATGTCGAGCCCGGCGAAGAACTCCGCCACCTGGGCGGGATCCCGTGAACAGATCGGCAGGCGCGACTTTCGGTACACGGCCGTGGCGTGCTCGGTGGCGTCCGGGTCCATGCCTCCCTCATAGCCGTGTGAGATCACCACATGGCTGCCCGGGGGCAGCTGGTCCACGAGCCGCGCGACGAGCCCGGCGGGGTCTTCGTCGTCCCGGATGAAGTGCAGGATGGCAACCAGAAGCAGGCCCACGGGCTCGCCGAGGTCGACCAGTTCGTTCAGCCGCGGGTCGGCCAAGATCTCCTCTGGACGGCGCAGGTCGCCCTGGACGACCGCCACGTCAGGGCTGCCTTCCAGCAGCGCCCGGCCGTGCACCAGCACGACCGGGTCGTTGTCGACGTAGACGACGTGCGCGTCCGGCGCGACATCGTGGGCGATCTCATGGACGTTGCCCTGGGTGGGCAGCCCCGGGCCGATGTCGACGAACTGCCGGATGCCGACCTGCCCCGCCAGGTACCGGACCGCCCGGGTCAGGAAGGCCCGGTTGGCGCGCGCGCACGCCGGGGCCTCCGGCACCGTCTTCATGATCTCTTCGGCGGCCTCCCGGTCGACGGCGTAGTTGTCCTTGCCGTGCAGGAAGTAGTCGTAGATCCTCGCCGGCGAGGCCTGGTGGGTGTCGATGGACAGGTCGGCGGCCCGGTCGGGGGCCAGCGGCGTCACGATCGGACGGGGCCTGTAGTCCAGGCTCGGGTCGTCGCGGGTGATCTGGGCGGCCATCCGCTGGAGCGCAGGTCCGGGGCCGGCCGGCTCCGACCGGGCCGCCGCCTCCTCGTACAGGCGAAGCGCGTCTCCCTTTCGCCCGGTCCGATGCAGGGCGAGCATCAGCAGGCTCCGCAGGTGGTCGTTCGACGGCTCCCGGGCCACCCAGTCCCGTCCCGGCTCGACGAGCTCGCGGTGCCGGCCGTCCGCGAGCTGGACCTCGGCGAGCTCCTCGCACACGTCGACCCGCTCACCGAGAAGCGAGCGGTGGATCGGCTCCATCGCGTTGGTGGCCAGCAGGTCGCGCAACGGCTGATCCCCCCACAACCCCAGCGCCTCCCGGTAGCTCACGATCGCCGAGGAGGCGTCGGAGCGCCGCAGCCGCCGGGCACGCGCGGCCAGCTCCCGGAACTCGCCGAGATCCAGATAGTCGTGCTTCTCCAGCCGAAGCCGATATCCGGCGGCCTCGGCGACAAGCCGGCCGGGCGGCAACGCTCGCTGCGCGGCCTGGACGATCTCCCTGAGCGCGGCGCCCGCGTCCAGGCCATCGCCATCGCCATCGCCTGGCTCCCAGAGCCGTTCGGCGAGGACGTCGGCCGGGACCGGTCCGCCCGCCTCGACAAGGAGCACCGCCAGCAGTCGACGCACGCGAGGCCGGGTGATGCCGATGGATTCGCCGCCGTCATTCCGAACGTCGACCCGGCTGCCAAGGATACGGAATTCCACCCAGCGCCTCGCTTCGGTCGGGTCAGATATCGGCCAGGGCTGAACGCTATTGAGATGGCCATTTGACCAACCACCCGATGACCGGATCCGGACACGACACCGTATCGACTCAGCTGGCGAGGCGGACTGACAACACGCAATGACTGATCGGTGACTGGAAGCCGGTCAGAGCGACCCCCATGCCGGGGAAGCCGCAGCTGGACGACGAGCGCTATGACAATTCTGAAGCAGATTGCGGACGGCCGCGCCGCTTGCCCGTATCATTGGGAACGGTCCCGCGAGGAGGACGGGTGGAAACTGCGCTGCCGTGGGTGTTCAACCGGCTTGAGCCGCCCTACCTGGAGAATCCATATCCGCTGTACGCACGCGCTCGCCGCGAGGCGCCGGTGTTCTACAGTCCGGATTTCGGGCTCTGGTTCGTCACCCGCTACGACGACGCGTGGACGGTGCTGAAAGACACGGCGCGTTTCTCGTCGCGGTTCCTGATGCGCACGCCACCGGACGCGCCGCCCGCGGTCGACGAGGTGCTGCGGGAGGCGTACCCCGAGCTGCCGATGCTGGTCAACGACGACCCGCCGAGCCACACGCGGACGCGCGGTCTCGTGAGCCGTGCGTTCGCGCCGCGGCTGGTGGCGGCGCTCGAACCGAGCGTTCGGGCGATCGTCACGCGGATGGTGGACGGCTTCGCGCCCGACGGCGGCGCCGACCTGATCGCCGAGCTGGCCTACCCGGTGCCGATCGAGATCATCTGCACGCTGACCGGCCTTCCGGTCGAGGCGCGTGACCAGCTCAAACGCTGGACCGACGACCTGGTCGCGCTCGGCGCGCCCGGCACCGGCGGCGAGCGGCAGCTGGAGTGCGCGCGCAGCTCGGTCGCGTTCCAGCACTACCTGGCGACGCAGATCGAGGCGCGCCGAAGCGCGCCACGAGACGACCTGCTGACCGCGCTGATCAACGCGCGCGTCGACGGCGAGCAGCCGCTGGACGTCGCCGAACTCGTCAACCTGCTCATCGTCCTGATCTTCGCGGGCCATGAGACCACGACCAACCTGATCGGCAACCTCCTGGTGCTGCTGCTCGCGCGTCCGGACACGCTGCGCGCCCTCCGGGACGACCCGGCCCTGACCGACGATGTGATCACCGAAGGTCTGCGGATGGACACGCCGGTGCAGGGCACATTCCGCACGACGACGGAGGACGTCGCGCTCGGCGGAGCGCGCATTCCCGCGGGCGCGAAGGTAATGGTGCTGTTCGGTTCGGCCAACCGCGACGACGCCGTCTTCGCCGACCCCGACCTGTTCGATCCGGGCCGGGCCAACAACCACCGGCATCTCGGATTCGGCCACGGAATTCACGCGTGTCTCGGCGCGTCACTCGCCCGCCTGGAAACCCGGATCGTTCTCGACACCGTGGCCGAACGGCTCCCCGACCCGAAATTGGACGCCAGTCGTCCGCCGACGTATTTCCCCAGCCTGATGCACCGCGGCCCCCAGGCACTCCACGTGACCTGGGGTTAACGCCCGGAGACCCGTCAATGGCCCCGGGCACCGGTAGCTAACTCGATACCGCCGCCGACTGCCCGCTGCCCGCCGCTCGCACGCTCAGCGCATTAGCTTTCTCAGGCGCTTTGCAAATGGCGGAGCGCCGGGTGCCAGCTGCCTCCGCCTACTTCTGGCGGTAGGCGACTTGGACCGCGACGCGGGACAGTTCCTCTCGCCATCCGGCGTCGAGCGGGGCAGCCTCGATCGCGGCCTGGGCCTGCTCCACCAGGTGGTCGATGCGGCGCTCGACCTCATCGCGCACGTCCAGGTCGGTGATCATCTGGGCGAGGGTGGCGCCGTCGCCGGTGCCCCCGTCCGCGAGCAGCCGGGAGATCCGGTCGTCGCGCTGAATCGCCAGGGCCACCAGCAGGGTCATCTTCTGCTGGGCGAAGTCCAGCTGGGTCGGCTTGCCGGAGACGGTGCTGTCGCCGAACGCGTCGATCAGGTCGTCGCGCAGCTGGAACGCCTCGCCGAGAGCGGCCCCGTACCGCTCGAACGCGGGCGCGAGGTCGAGCCGGTCCGCGATCGCCGCGCCGAGCGTCAGCGGACGGTGGACGGTGTACCGCCCGGACTTGCAAAGCGCGATCCAACGGGACAGCTCGGGATCCGCGATCCGCTCGGCGGCCACGCGGATGTCCAGATACTGGCCGATCATGATCTCGATGCTCAGCTCGTGCCAGATCTCCCTGGCGGCCGGCGACAGCGCGCTGACCAGCCGGGAGGCGTAGACGTGCGCCAGGTCCCCGGCCAGTGCGGCCACGCCCTCGCCGTACCGGCGCGGCTCTCCGGCCCAACCGGCGTCGCGGTGGGCAGCGGCGTGCCGCTCGTGCGCAGTCGGCTTGCCGCGCCGCAGCGGTGAGTCGTCCAGGACGTCGTCGTGGAGCAGGGCGAAGGCCTGCAGGACCTCCAGCGCGGCGGCGGCGTCCACCGCGACCGGCTCCAGCGCCGGATCGCCGCCGGCGGCGAGGAAACCGTCAAGGCAGAACGACGGACGCAGCCGCTTGCCACCGGCTCCCACCAGCGTGGCCACCGCCTCGACGGGCACCGCCGCGCGGGGGTCCACGGCGGACCACCGGGACTTCTCGCCGGCGAACAGGTCGCGCAGGCGGTCCTCGACCCGGCTCAGCAGCGCGTCCCTGGCCTCGGCGGGCACAGCGGCGGCCACTTGGTTGGCGCTCATGCCAGAATCTCCTCTTCGGTGATTTCGTCGGCGTGTCTGTGCCGCCGGTTCGGACGTCACTTCTCTCAGAGAGTGTCTGTGGTGGCTGACAGCTGCAGTTCGCGGGGCAGCGCGAAGTGCATGGTCTCCTTGACCAGCTCAACATCCTGGACGTCGTCGAACCCCCGCTCGGCCAGCCAGTCCAGCACACCCTGCACCGGCTCGTCCGGCACCGAGGCGCCACTGGTCACCCCGACCGTCCCCACCCCTTCCAACCACGACTCCTCGATCTCCTGCGCCTGATCCACCAAATACGCCGCAGCCGCCCCATGCTCCTTGGCCACCTCCACCAACCGCACCGAATTCGACGAATTCGCCGACCCCACCACCACCACCAAATCAGAACCCACAGCGATCTCCTTCACCGCCGACTGCCGATTCTGCGCCGCATAACAAATATCATCCGACGGCGGATCCAACAGATTCGGAAACCGCCGCCGCAACGCCGCCACCGTCGCCAACGTCTCATCCACCGACAACGTCGTCTGCGACAACCACGCCACCCGATCCGGATCACGCACCTCGACATTGGCCACATCGTCGGGGCCATCGACCAGGTGGATGTGGTCGGGCGCCTCACCGACGGTGCCGATGACCTCCTCATGACCCTCGTGCCCGATCAGCAGAATGTCGTAACCCGCCTCAGCGAACCGCACCGCCTCCCGATGCACCTTCCCCACCAGCGGACACGTCGCATCGATCGTGGTCAAACTCCGCACCTCCGCCTCGGTGTGCACGGTCGGGGCGACACCGTGCGCGGAGAACACCACGATCGCGCCCGCAGGCACCTCCTCGGTCTCCTCCACGAACACCACCCCCCGCTCCTCCAGCGACCGCACCACATGAAGGTTGTGCACGATCTGCTTACGCACATAGACCGGAGGCCCGTACTTGTCCAGACACACCTCCACCGTCTTGACCGCCCGCTCCACCCCCGCGCAAAACCCACGCGGCTTGGCCAGCAGAACCCGACCTCGCGAAAACGACATGATCCCTCTCAAGAAGACAAGAACAAAACTCGACGATCAGATTTTGAAGTCCCTCGTCGCGAAGGCCTACCCGGGTTGGAGGCGGATATCGGTGAAGGCACGGCTGGGAAGGGCGGCGCACATCGCCACCGTCCGTCCGGTGAAGTCCGGGCAAGGGTAAGGCCCGCGGCGAAGGGTCGCCGCGGGCCTGCTTCGTACTCGCACCAGGAGAAGATCTCCCGAGGCTTCAGCCGGCGCTCGCCGGGTACGGCGGGCGGCCTAGAGGGTCAGGCCGCGCTCCAGCACCGTCAGGGCCCGGTCGATCATCTTCATCAGGTCGCCCTCCTGGCTGTGGTTGCCCCACAGCACCTGGTGGAGAGCGCCCGTCATGGCGCCGACGAGGATGCGGAGTTCGAGGTCGTCCTCCGCGCGGCCGGTCCGCTCGGCGAGCGCCGCGCTCGCGGCCTCGATCATCCTGTCCTGGGCCTCGTGCATGTACGCCCGCACCGAAGGCACCGTCCGCACCAGCTCCCTCCGCCACCGGTACTCGGCGCTGTAGTCCTCGTGGAGTTCGCGCACCATCCCGGTCAGCGCCTCCCGGAGGGCGACCAGCGGCGGCTCGTCCGCCGGCCGGCTGCGGAGGCGCTCGATGCCGGAGGCGGCGAAGTCCTCCGTCAGGACGATGTGCTCCTTGCTGGGGAAGTACCGGAAGATGGTGCTGACCGAGACCTCGGCCGCCGCGGCGATCTGCTCGATGGTGGTGTCGTCATACCCGCGGCTCTCGATCAGCCTGCGGGCCGCCTCCCGGATCGCCTGGCGGGTACGGAGCTTCTTGCGTTCGCGCAGGCCGAGTCCTGCTTTGGCGGCCGCGGGCGGCGATGTCGGCGTGCTGGGCGTGGCTGAGGACATACGGCTCATTGTCAGGCACCGTCGGCCGGTCCGGAGTGGGACTCCACCAGGGTCTGGTCCTCCGGCTCCTTCTCCTTCCGGTCGTCCGGCAGGACGAAGATGCCGAGGACGGCCGTGGCGAGCGCGGCGATGCCGCAGACCAGGAGCACCAGTCCCATGCCGTCGATGTAGGCGGCCTCGGCGGACTCCGCCAGCTGCGACATGCCGAGCCGCGCCGCGACGGCCTGCGCGGCCACCACGGACTCCTCGGCCGCCTCAGCCGCCTGGGCGGGCAGGCCGGCCGTGTCGATCCGGTCCGTGAAGACCGCGTTGAGCAGGCTGCCCAGCAGCGCGACGCCGAGGACGCCGCCGACCTGCCGCAGGGTCGTCAGCAGGCCGGTGCCGATGCCCTCCCGGCCCTTGGGCAGCGCGGCGAGGGCGTTGTCCATGGCCGGCATCATGGCGAAGCTCACGCCCAGCCCGGTGATGGTCATCCACAGCACCGCGAAGCCGTACCCGGAGTCGGCGTCGGTCCTGCTGCCGAGCAGCATCGCGATGCCCAGCAGGCCCATGCCCGCCACCATCACCGGCCGGGAGCCGAAGCGGGTCGTCAGCGGCGGCACGGCGCGCGCCACGACGATCATGCCGATCAGGAGCGGGAGCAGCCGCAGGCCGGTGTCGAAGGCGTCGTAGTGCAGGACGGCCTGCAGGTACAGCGGCAGGACGAACACCAGGCCCATCATCACGAACATGGCCAGCGTGGCGATGACGACGTTCCACCGGAAGGCGGGGTTCTTCAGAAGTTCCAGGTCCAGCATGGGCCGGGTCTCGCGCCGCGCGCGGAGGACGAGGCCGACGAGCATCAGCAGGCCGAGGGCCATCGAGGCGACGATGACGGGGTCGCCCCATCCCTCGACGGGCGCCTCGATGAGGCCGTAGACCAGGGCGCCGAGGCCGAGGATGCCGAGCACCGTGCTCACCATGTCGATGCGGGGGGACGACGGGTCGCGCGTCTCGGGGATCAGGACGAGGCAGGCGACGATCCCGACGGCGACGAGCGGGATGTTGATGACGAAGACCGAGCCCCAGTAGAAGTTGTCGAGCAGCCAGCCGCTGACCAGCGGTCCGAACGGCAGGCCCGCGGACATCCCGACGGTGAGGGCCGCGACCGCCTTGGTCTGCTCCTCGCCCTCGAAGAGGGTCGGGATGACGGACAGCGCGAGCGGCATGATCAGCGCGGCGCCCAGACCCATGATCGTGCGGGCCGCGATGACGCCGTCCGGGCTGGACACGAGCGCCCCGAGGATGGAGCCGCCCATGAAGATCGCGAGCCCGGCGATGAGGAGCTTGCGCCGTCCGAAGCGGTCGCCGAGCAGTCCGGCGGGGAGCATGGTGGCGGCGAAGACGAGGGCGTACGAGTCGACGATCCACTGCAGCTGGCCCGTGCTGGCGCCGATGTCGGCCGCCATGGTGGGTAGGGCGACATTCATGATCGTCAGGTCGAGCCCGAGGACGATCACGCTGATGATCAGGCTGATCAGCGCCAACCAACGGTTTTTGAGAGCCATGTTCAAATGATAGTCCATCCCGCGAACGACGCAAGAGTGACCTAGCGTGTTCGACTCGGCACCGTCTTCCGGCTACCGGATCGTTACGCGTCGGCCCCTCGGCGCGGGCGGGGGGTCAGTCCTCGACGTCTCCCTTGATGTGCCGCTGGACGAACTCGTGGGCCCGGTCGCCGAACTGCGCGCCGAACGGAAGGGACCGCTCGACCGTCTCCCTGAAGTGCACGCCGGCCCACACCCGGCTGTGGGCGTAGTCGCGCTCGTAGTCGGTCCAGGTGGCGTAGTGCAGTTCGAGGTCCTTGGCGGGGACGAGCCCCGGCTCCGTCAGCGTGGAGCCTCCGGCGTAGGGGAAGGTCCAGTCCAGGACGTCGTCGCCGAGGAAGCGCCGCGCCGCCTGCGCTTGGGCGGCGCAGATCGTCGCGAAGCCGGCCGGGTACTCGGGGTGGTCGCCAGGGGGCAGGTAACCGGACCACTCCTCGGCGGGGATGTCGTCGACCGTCCCCAGGCCGGCTCCGCCCCAGGCCGTCACCTTGGAGCCGCCGTACACGTGCCGGACCGCGCTGAACGGCCGCACGGCGTCGTACCTGTGTATCTGGTGCCAGGCGGCGATCATGTCGTCGAACCGGGCCAGGGACGTCACCATGAACAGCTGGGCCCAGCCGTCCAGGTCCAGGTCGTGGGCGAGGGCCGCGGCGCGCGGCGCCAGGGTGATGGCCGCGCCCGTGTGGTCGAAGAACTCCGCCTTGACCTTCTGCTCGTCGGTGAGTCCGGCGGACGCCGCCAGGATCTCGTCCACCGACTTCTTGTAGCGGTCGGCGTCGGTGTGGTCGGTGTGGTCGGGCGGGGCGAGTTCGAACTCGCCGGGGTCGCTGTAGGTGAAGGGCTTGACCAGCCGCACCTGCGGGGTGATGAACTGCTGGGCGACGAAGATTCCCCTGTCGCCGGGTCCGTCGCCGAGGCGGCGGCGGTGGCGATGGACCGCCGGCTGCCAGCGCGAGGGGTTGACCAGCTTGCGGGGCGTGTTCACGGGCTCGTAGCCGGTGTAGTCCTCGAAGGGCTCACGGTTGAATGTGCGGCCCATGTCGCCGAGGTGGTTCATGCCGTCCCGCACGCGGGCCTTCACGATGGCCTTGCCTGCGATGTTGCCGATGCCGATCGGGGTGGTCGGGTCCTCCGACTCGTCGTCGGGGTCCAGGCCGAACAGGCCCAGCGCCTGCCCCATGACCACCGAACGCTCTTTGTACACGCTCTGCAATACCCGCAAGCTGGCGTACAGGCCCGCGATGTTCTTGTTCCTGTTCGTGGCGGACTCACTGGCGGGACGGCGCGCGATCCGGGAGCACACGCCGACCGCGGTGGGGTGGTACGGCGCCAGCGCGTCGAACCACGACATCATGAACAAATGGCTGATCCAGATATAGATGGGCGCGTCCGTGGGGCCGATGGAGTCCTCTGCGGGGAACTGGCCGTCGGCATTGGTGGTGATCAGGTCCCGGATGAAGTTGCCGTTGTCGAAGTCGTAGGCGATCTGCGGGGCGGCCGGCTCCGCAGGCTGCGGGGCGGGCTTGTCGGCGGCGGCCGTGTCGGGGTCGTCCCCGGTTTCCTGCGCTGCGGTCGAGGCAGGAGAATGATCGGACGTCGTCATGGGGCTGTGTCCTTTCTTTGCTCTCTTAGCAGCTGCTTGCGGTACCGCTGATCATTCGTCGTGGGTGGCTATGATCCGTGGGTGGCTATGATCGCCCTCAGTTGAGGGGAGATCTGGTAGTAGTACCCGAGGTTGAAGTGGCTTCCGTCGGGCGTCCATTTGGGGACCGAAATGCTGACGCGCTCCTCGGCGTATGCGTACGGGCCGTCGCTCATGAACTGCTTGATTCTTGGTTCCAGCCGGGCCTGGATCGCCGACAGGTCCAGGCCCTGGGTCGGCCGGGGGGCGAAGGAGATCCGCTCGACCTTCAGGGATTCCCAGCTGAGGGTCACGTAGACCCGGTACGCTCCGACCGCGGTTTCCAGCATCTGCTCGTCGGGATCCGGCATTCCGATTTCGCCGAGCAGCGACCGGATGAGCTTCGGTTCCACGTCACCCGCGACAGCGGTGGGGAGCTGGAAGTACAGGTTCATCGTCTTGCGCTTGTAGTCGATCCCCACCAGCGCCACGTCGCCCAGGTCGTAGCGGGTGAAAAGATCCAGGTTCTCTGCGACGGCGTCCGGCATGGACGGGATGTCGGCAAGGCTTGAGGCCGCCTGCAATTCCTTGGGGAAGCTCGCGTAGAGCTTCTGGAAGCCGCCGACGACCCCGTAGTCGGAGAAGTATTCGCTGACGGGAACGCGCGCCTGGATGTCCGAGAGCAGCGAGCCGGCGGGATGGTCCGCCTCCGCGACGAGGCCGTGCGAGACCGCGTGCGCATAGGGGTCGTCGATCCCGGAAGGCACCTGGATGGTGTAGTCGAATTCCTGGCTGCCGGTGGAGACGCTGAAAATGATCGCGACCTCGGTGAGCGCGTCCCCGTACGCGGTCAGGATCGGCCAGACCTTGTCACGCGAGCAGGGCGTGCCCAGCAGCCGAGCCGACTCCTCGATGGCCGAGTAAATGTTTTCGATCCCAGCGGCCCCGGACATTCATCCTCCAATTATCGACCTTGACGCTTGTTTGCACGGGAATTCCGCGCGCGGCGGCCGCGGGGGCGAAGGCCCGCGGCCGCCGCGGCCGTCATCCCTTGACCTCGCCCTTGATGTGCCGCTGCACGAAGTCGTAGGCCAGATCGCCGAACTGCTTACCGAAGACGAAGGACGTCTCGATCGTCTGCCGGAAGTGCACGCCGCCCCACACCCGGCTGTGGCCGCACTTCGTGGTGAAGTCGGTCCAGGTGGGGAAGTGCAGCTCGATGTCCTTGGCCGGGACGAGCTTCGGCTCCGTCTTCCCCGCGCCGGCCTTGAAGGTGAACCTCCAGTCCAGGACGTCGTTGCCCCAGTAGCGCCGCGCGGCCTGCGACGAGGCGGCGCACAGGGTGGTGGAACCCGACGGGTACTCCGGGTGGTCCCCCACGGGCAGGTAACTGGTCCACTCATTGGCGGGGATGTCGTCGACCGTCCCCTTTCCGGGGCCGCCCCAGGCGGTCAGCGCGCGCTTGCCGTACACGTGCTGGACCGCGGTGACCGGACGCACGGCGTCGTACTTGACCTTCTGGTACCAGGCGGCGATCGCCGCCTCGAACGTCGCCAGCGTGTGCACGAGGAGGAAGAAGGCCCAGCCGGGAATGCCCTGCTCGCCCTTCTGATCGTGCTTGAGGAGAATGACCACCGCCGAGAAGCCGATGCCCCAGCGTTTGTCGTCCATGACCTCCGTGAGGACCTTCTGCTCGTCGGTGAGCGACGCCGACGCCTTCAGGACCTCGTCCACCGAGCGCTTGTACGCGCGGCGGTCGGTGTGGTCGCTGAAGTCGGGCGGTGGGACCTTGAACTGGCTCGGGGACTTGTAGGTGAGCGTCTTGACCCGTCCCGCCTGCGGCGTGATCATGTGCTGCACCACGTAGATGCCCATGTCACCGTGTCCCCCGCCGACGCGGCGACCGTTGTGCCTGCCGAGCTGCGGCTGCCAGCGCGAAGGATTGGTCACCTCGAAGGCGGTGTTGACGGGCTTGTAGCCGGTGTAGTCCGCCCAGGGCGAGGGGTTGTACTTCCGGCCCTCGTCGCCGAGGACGTTCATGCCGTCCCGTATGTGAGCTTCGAAGGCGGCCTTGCCCGCGAGGTTGCCGATGCCGACCGGGGTGGCCGGGTCCGTCGACTGGTCGTCGGGGTTCAGGCCGATCTGCTTCATGAACTCGCGGACGGCCGGCCTCGACTCCCCGAACACGCCCTGCCACACCCGCCATCCGGCGAAAAGGCCGGCGATGTTCATATTGCGGATGGTCGCCTCTTTGGCGGGACGGCGTGCGATCTTGGTATAGATGCCGACCGCGGTCTTGTGGTACGGCGCCACCGCGTCGAACGCCGCGATGGCCGTGATGCGGTTCAGCCACAGGAACGCGGAGATGTCCATGGAGCCGAAGATGTCTTCGTTGATCGACTGGCTGGGGTTCTGCTCGTTGGGCCCCAGCGCTTTGAGGTAATTGTCCTTGTCCAGGTCGAACTCGATCTGGGGCGGGGCGTCGGCTTTGGCGGCGGAGGCCGCGCCGGGGGTTCCCAGGTTCAGCGCCGCGGTCGAGGCGACGCTGAGCCCGCCGAACAGCAACAGCGATCTGCGCTGCGGCGAGAAGTCTGAGGCGGAAGAAGGCTTGGACTTCGTCATGGGCGAATTCCCTGTCTTCGCGGTGGATTGGGGTGCTTCTATGGCACGGTTTTCTGGGGGTGGGCCATTTTATGCACGAACGCCGTCCGGTTCGCTGCGACGCGCTGGCCCGCGTCGCCATACGTACCTGCGGCGCCGATTCGGGGGGTCGAAACCTGCCGGTGGGCCGCGAGCTCCCATTCCACCGCGCTTATGGCATAACGCCCGAATCCGCTCGTTCGGGCTGAGCGGCCAGGGTTTTCCGGACGGTCCGGACGGTCTGAGCGTTCCGGGCGGTCCGGGTCGGTTTCGACGCCGATCGTCCTCTCCGCGACCGAGCCTTTCGCCGGTGCACGGACCTGTCATGTCGCCGGGTAGCCGCCGAAGCGCCGCTCCCGCCGTCGGAGGTCCTGGAGTGCGGTGTCGAATTCGGCTCGCGTGATGTCCGGGAACAGCACCGGGGAGAAGTGCAGTTCGGCGTACGGGGACATCAGCGGAAAGAAGGACGACATACGGATCGCCCCGCCGGTGCGGATGATGAAGTCGACCGGTTTGGGGACGTACGCGCTCTCGGCGAGGAGATCCTCGGTCATGGCGGGAATCTTCCCGTTGAACCGGTTGAAGATGCTGATCACTTCCCGGGAGAGGGACATTCCCAGGATGTAGTGGAGCGTGAACTCCGACGCCTTGTCCGACTTGTCGCGCAGTTCCTCCAGCTCCGTGAGGTAGCGGTCGGGCACGAGGTCGAGCGACCCGGTGAAGTCGAAGTTGCAGGTGTCGTGGCATCGGCGCGCCACGTCGTTGAACGCGACCAGGAACGTCGTCACCGCGGACTCGGGACGGCTGAAGTTCGCGGCGGACGAGGTCGTGATGTAGAGGGTCGTGATGCCCTCTCCCCTGGCCCAGCCGATGAACTCGATGAGCTTGTCCGCCATCGCCGTGTAGCCGTCGTCGAGGGAGACGCCGTGTTCCTGGGACCAGCGGCGCATTCCGTCCGGCAGCAGCATCAAGTTGGTCACCGTGATACGCCTACCTCTCTGTCATCTGTGCGGGAACTCACTGAAGGTGGAATGTCGATGCACCGAGGTGGACTCGGCCCGCCGACCCCGGCGCCCCGACGGCAGCACCCGCCGACCGGAATGCCGGCCTGTGCGGACCAGACCCGGTGGCGGGTGCTCGCTGCGATGAAGTGACCGTGCGGGTCAGTGCGAAGTGCTACTGGCTGGAGTCGGGCGACAGCATCTTCACCATCTGCGCCGGCATCTGGTACCACGACTGGAGCTTGTAGTACTCGCCGCGGGGGGACGCCGTGACGCCGTAGATGCCCTTGCGATCGGCGGGACCGTACGTGTGCGGTGCGTTCCGCGCGAATTTTTCGATCTTCCGATCGACGTCGACGCGGTCCGGAAACGCCGTCAGGTCCGGGACGATCACGGCGAAGGTGATCCGCTCGATCTTCGAGGAGTCCCAGCTCAGGGTGGTGTAGAAGCCGGTCGACTGCTTGGCGAGCGCGAGCATCTGCTCGCTCGGCTCCGACAGCCCGAACTCGCGCAGCATCGATCGGACGGCCTCCGGCTCGCGGGTCTCGTCCGGCGCGCCGAGGAAGTAGATGTTCAGCGTCTCGCTCGGGTAGTCGATACCGATCAGGCTCGTCTTCCCGTCCAGGCCGTGGCGGGTGTAGAAGTCGAGGTTCTCGGTCAGGCTGCGCGGCATGGACGGGACGTGGGCGAGCTCCGTCACCTTCTGCAGGTCGTTCAGCGGGAAGAACGTCCAGGTCTTCTTGAAGCCGCTGACGACCCCGAAGTCGATTCCGTGGTAGTCCAGCGGGAAGCGTTCCTGGATGTCCGACAGCAGCGTGCCGACGGGATGGTCCGTCTTCTCGGTGAGGCCGTTCGACAGCGCGAGGGCGTAGGGATCGAGGTCCTCGGCGAGCGACGCGATACGGAAGTCGAGGCCGGCCGAGTTGGTCGCCACCCTGTAGGCCATCTGCGCCTGCGGAGGGATGACGTCGGCGTACGCGGTCAGGATGGGCCAGACCTTGTCGCGCGAGCAGGACGCGTCCAGCAGGCCGGCCGCCTTCTCGATGTCGGAGTAGAGGGCTTCCAGCTCGCTTGTCCCGGTCATTTTTCCTCCCACGTCGATCTTGGTGTTCGGGTGAATCTGGCGAATCATCGGACGGACCGCCGGGCCTGGGCTCGGCCGGGTCATTCGGTTTTGGTGGCGCTGAGGACGGCCGGGACCGGGATGACGTCCGGGGGCAACTCGGCCGCGTCCTTGGTCACCGCTCTGGTCACCTTGAACCCCGACTCCTCCAACCAGCCCCGATAGGTCGACAACTTCTGCGGCCCACCCTGCCCCATCGTGCAACCGACGAAGAACGCCGGGAAGAAGTCCACGTTGTAGTTACCCGCCTCGGTCAGATCCTCCGGATACACAGGCACCAGCACATGAACCTGACCACCCACCTCCAACGCCCCGTACACCCCCGCCAAGATCCGCAACACCGCCTCCCGATCGAACATGTCCAGGAAATGCTTGACCAACACCGCCTCGAACCCGCCCGGGACACCCTCGAAGACATCACCCCCGACAAACGAGCACACCCCCTCCAGCCCATGCGCACGGAACGTCGCCAGGCACTCCCGCTCCTTGTCGGGCAGATCGAACGTGGTCACCCGCAACCCCGCATCCGGCTTGAACCGGTGCGCATGCACCGCACCCAGCCCGGTGTTACCGGCCAGATCCAACACCCGCGCCCCCGCCGGAAGGTCGATGGTGCCGAAGAACCACGGATCGATGTTCGCGGTCACGGTGTCCATCAGCGTGGCCCACGACTCACGCAGGTCCTGGTGTTCGGCCACCGCCCCGTACAGGGTGCCCTCGGCGCCGTAGAACTCCTTCAACCCCACCAGCGTCCCCGACCGCGCGCTCTCGGTCAGATAGAACAACTGCCGCAACGCCACCACCTTGATCATGTTCATGTACGTCAACGCCCGCCTCAGGTCCCGCTCGGCGACCTCGGCCAGCGCGCCCAGCGCATACCCGCCGCCGCCGGTGCCCGTGTCGTGGGTGACGAAGCCCTCCTTGACCAGCAGGAACAACAACTGCTCCACCGCGTCCGGGCGGACACCGACCGCCGCGCCGAGCTCGGCCGCGTTCTGCCCGGGACGGGTCCGGATGGCGTCGATCAGACCGAGCTCGAAACATGACAACAGCGTCATGAACCGCGTCGGTCCCACCATGAATTCACGAAATCGCGCGAGCGTGGCATCCGCAGTCATCACACAGGCCCTTTCAGGTGGCGGCTGGATCAGGCTGGTCGATCATCAGGCTGGTCGATCATCAGGCTGGTCGATCACCGTCGGGAGGCGAACCGTGGCCGCCGCCAGGCGGGGGGTGCGGTCGTGTTCCGCGCGGGTGACCGCATCCCCGTACCTGCCGGTCGGCGGCGTCGGCGACCTCCATATATCGGCGGGGGACGAGAATGGTGGCGTTGGCGTCATTGGTGTTGCTGAAGCCGAACAAATAGTGCATTTTACGGTAATGTCGGATCTAACGCTGATCGCGCAGAAGGTACAACAGCGATGACGTTGTGGCAATGCCGATCGCAAAGGTGACAGTCCAGCGTCGCGCGTTTGCGACCTGTAGTACCGGATGGCGACCGCGTGGTGACGTCCAGATGTCGCACGGAATACGGAGTGGCTACGTCATCAAGTGCGCACTGTCGCTATGCATCTCGCGAGCAGAGAGGGCGAGTGGGCAAAATCCAGAGGTACGATCATATATATAGGTTCTTCGCCGCTGGTTGTCAAGGCTCTCACCGATCGCCGATCTTTGGGCCCTGCCGGGGCGTTCTCCGATCATTTAGGCTGATGATCGCGGCCTCTCCCGCCGCATGGCTTCATCTCGCATCGAGGCCTGCCGAGAACGGGCCGCGCCGACTTCAAAGTTGACGGCCTGAACGCGGATGGTCGCTCTCCATGACCATCCGGTCACTGCGGGAATCCAAACGGCTGAACCGACGCCGGTTCGCTGCCGCGGAGCGCCCTGGCCGAATACGGACGACGTCTCCGACTGGGGGCCTCGTCGCGAACTGGAAATGGGCCGACGTGATCACCGCTGCGGCAGGCCTCTCGGAGGCCCTGTGGGTACGGCATCCGCTTGACCAGCTGAAATGTGGCCTGAGCGGCGTCGGGAAAGGCGACCGTACGGGCGCTTCGCAGAACCCCGGCCTACCCGCTGCGACTGGCGGAGCTCCTGGCCGACGCGTCATTCAAACGGCGCCTCGTTGGGTCGCCTAACGACCCAATGGCGGCCCTCCTGGAAAGATCGAGGATGGGCCTGGAGTCTTCGCAGTTCAGCGGATTGTTTGGCTACTTACTTCCTGTGTTTGCTCCGTGCCTGTTGACGTGCTTGAGCGTTTTGAAGACCATACAGAGAGAATGACCGGTTCTATGTGACCGCCCGCAAGGCTCGTGAACCAGTCTCCTACGGGGGAGATCATGACAGGACGCATACTGTGTCAGGCTGCTTCGTGTCAACCACGGCGCAACGCGGACATCGGGAAGGGGGTGCGCAGAGCCGGCGACGGCTGGTTCGTGTGTTCGGTGTGTTCCGAGCGCTTGTTAGGCGACTTACGGAACTTACCTGCTTTATATGACGACTGCATCATCCGCAGGGACTCGGGATCATTGCCGTCACGCGTGATACGTAATGGTCCCCGGAAGAGCGCCGTCAATGATCTGCTGAGTCCCGCCGCGACCGAGACGCGCGCCGCCATTCGCACGGTCCTGGCCTCCTGGGCCAGCCTCGTCGCCGACGAACGCCGGCTTAATCCTCCGGCACGGGACATCGGAGCACTCGCTCGATTCCTCTCCCGGCACGCCGAGTGGATCGCCAGCCATCCCGCCGCGGGCGAGATGGTGGACGAGATCGGCGATCTCACGCGCTCCGCTCGCAAAGTCGCCTATCCGAACGGCGCCGGGCGAGTGCGCGTCGGCGACTGCCCCACCTGCAATGGGGAGCTGGTCGTCCTCATGCGCAATCGGGACGATCCGCTTCCGTCCGAAATCGTCTGCACCACCGCACCGGACCATTCGTGGCCGGCCACCCGGTGGGCAACGCTCGCCCGCAAGATGCAGCAAAGCCAAGGAGGGGGAAGCCGGCATTCCTAACCCCGCATCGACTTCCCATTGATATCGCAGCTTGCCCCTGGCGGGCCAACGGCCGCGACCACCGGCGTCTCGGGTCGGGAATTACCTGCCGAATTCGTGGCGGTTCTCGGGCGTCGCCGTTCAGCGAGGCTCGAACCGCACTTGTCGGCACCGCCAAGCCGGCAAAAGTCCTCGCGATCCATTGACGAGGTCCGCGACGTGGTCGGGCGGGTAGCCGCTCCACCCGGGCACGCGCCTGCGCCGTACGGGAACGAGAGCACCCCAGGCGCGGCGGCCGTGGGCTCTCTGATCCCTCGCCAGGCCGACTTCGTCCTCGTCCTCGTACCTGAGCCGTGCTGACCGAGGCCACCGGTGA